>NZ_MKAQ01000009.1:0-164288 GCF_001764435.1 Campylobacter sp. BCW_4319
TTCCAAACCCCTAAAAACACCCTATTCTCTCTAAAAACCCTAACCAGTAACAAACTCTTTTTTTAAACACGATTCTAAGCACCATCTAAAACAACAATAAAAATAAACATAGGATTTATATATATAAAGTAAGTAATGAAGACATTTAACAAGTCCGCAATGAGCTACTTTCCCCCTGCCAGTAAGGCGTAGTATCATCACCCACGATGTGCTTAGCTTCTTGGTTCGGGATGGAGCAAGGCGTTTCCACATCTGTATAATCACGGACATTGTTATTTAAATATTCTTTGAAAGATTGAATTTAAGAATAAAGCTTAATCTTTTTATTTCTTTACTTTTTTCTTTATTCTCTTTCTTCTTTTGTTTTTCTTTATTTTTTTCTTATCTTTTATCTTTGATAAGTTTTTATATAGAATACTTAAAAAACAATGTTAAGAGCAAGTTCTAATACAAACTCTACTTGAAAGATTTCTATTAAACTCTAAATATTATCTATATTCAAAGCTTTCTTAAAAACCTTAACAAGGAAGTGATGCTTTATTAAAGATAAGCCAAACGCTCTATTAGTACTGGTCAGCTAAAGGACTTTCATCCATTACACACCCAGCCTATCAAACTAGTAGTCTTCTAGAGAGCTTAGAGAAGATTCATCTTAGAGTTGGCTTCACGCTTAGATGCTTTCAGCGTTTATCCTTTCCAAACTTAGCTACGCTGCGATGCTCTTGGCAGAACAACAGCTACACCAGTGGTTTGTTCAACCCGGTCCTCTCGTACTAGGGTCAAATCTCTTCAATCTTCTTACGCCCACGGCAGATAGGGACCGAACTGTCTCACGACGTTCTGAACCCAGCTCGCGTACCGCTTTAAATGGCGAACAGCCATACCCTTGGGACCTGCTCCAGCCCCAGGATGCGATGAGCCGACATCGAGGTGCCAAACCTCCCCGTCGATGTGAGCTCTTGGGGGAGATCAGCCTGTTATCCCCGGGGTACCTTTTATCCTTTGAGCGATGGCCCTTCCACACAGAACCACCGGATCACTAAGACCGACTTTCGTCTCTGCTTGACTTGTATGTCTTGCAGTTAAGCTGGCTTATACCTTTATACTCTATGAACGATTTCCAACCGTTCTGAGCCAACCTTTGTAAGCCTCCGTTATTATTTGGGAGGCGACCGCCCCAGTCAAACTACCCACCAGACATTGTCCCACTTGAGGATAACTCAAGCTGGTTAGCTACCCAAATAAGAAAGAGTGGTATCTCAACAATGGCTCCTATACAACTGGCGTCATATACTCAAAGCCTCCCACCTATCCTGCACATTCTTATCCAAATAGCAGTGTCAAGCTGTAGTAAAGGTCCACGGGGTCTTTCCGTCTTGCCGCGGGTAGGAGGAATTTTCACCTCCACTACAATTTCACTGGATCCCTCTTTGAGACAGCTCCCATCTCGTTACGCCATTCATGCAGGTCGGTATTTAACCGACAAGGAATTTCGCTACCTTAGGACCGTTATAGTTACGGCCGCCGTTTACTCGGGCTTCGATCAAGAGCTTCGCTAATGCTAACCCCATCAATTAACCTTCGAGCACCGGGCAGGCGTCACACCCTATACATCCTCTTACGAGTTAGCAGAGTGCTGTGTTTTTGGTAAACAGTCGGGAGGGACTCTTTGTTGTAAGTTTCTTCGCTTTCGGAGTAAATCCTAGTACGAAGCTAACCACACCTTATACCGAAGATACGGTGCTATTTTGCAGAGTTCCTTAAAGAGAGTTCTTCCACGCGCCTTAGAATACTCATCCCACCCACCTGTGTCGGTTTACGGTACGGGCAACATTAGCTAAACTTAGAAACTTTTCTTGGCTCGACGGCATCAGGGGTTCTTCTATCCATCCGAAGACTTCAAAAAGCCTTTCAGTTCTCGGAGTATTGTTATACGGATTTGCCTGTATAACCTCCTACGACCTTAGACTAGCACTTCCATCCGCTAGCCCCCTTAGCCCTAAGCGTCCTTCCATCGCACACTAATGTTGGTATTGGAATATTAACCAATTTGCCATCGTCTACCCCTTTCGGACTCGACTTAGGACCCGACTAACCCTACGATGACGAGCATCGCGTAGGAAACCTTGGGTTTACGGCGTTAATGATTCTCACATTAATTATCGCTACTCATGCCTGCATGCTCACTTCTATTCGCTCCAGCACTCCTTACCGGTATACCTTCGACGCAAATAGAACGCTCTCCTACCACTTGCACACAACTTAAACTACTTAACTTTAGCCTAAGAATATTTTTACTGATTTTACTAAGTTTTATTTCTATCTTTACTCTATAAAAATCAGTAAAAATATAACTTAGTTTCTCATATTCTAAACTTAAATAATCTAAGTTGTGCGCAAGTCTACAGCTTCGGTACTTACTTTAGCCCCGTTATATTTTCCGCGCAAAATCACTAGACCAGTGAGCTATTACGCTTTCTTTAAAGGATGGCTGCTTCTAAGCCAACCTCCTGGTTGTTTAAGTAACTTCACATCGTTTTCCACTTAAGTAAGATTTAGGGACCTTAGCTGGTAGTCTGGGTTGTTTCCCTCTTGACGACGGATTTTATCACTCGCCGCCTGACTGCTGTGATTACATATAAGGTATTCGGAGTTTGATAGGGTTTGGTACATTGGTGTATGCCCTAGCCCATTCAGTGCTCTACCCCCTTATATTACGACACAACGCTATACCTAAATATATTTCGGAGAGAACCAGCTATCACGAAGTTTGATTGGCCTTTCACCCCTATCCACAAGTCATCCCGGGGCTTTTCAACGCCTATGGGTTCAGTCCTCCACTAGTTCTTACACTAGCTTCAACTTGCTCATGGATAGATCACTTCGTTTCGGGTCTGCAGCATCTGACTAAGCGCCCTATTCAGACTCGCTTTCGCTACGGCTTCGCGTTTGCTTAACCTTGCCAGACACCACAACTCGCAGGCTCATTATGCAAAAGGCAGTCCATCACACTGTATTGCTACATAGTGCTCTGAATGATTGTAAGCAAATGGTTTCAGGTTCTATTTCACTCTGATCACCTCAGTTCTTTTCACCTTTCCCTCACGGTACTTGTGCACTATCGATCTGGTATTAGTATTTAGGGTTGGATCGTGGTCGACCCGGATTCAGACAGGATTCCTCGTGTCCCGCCCTACTCAGGATACTGCTAGCTAAGCTTTGTTTTTCGCATACGGGACTATCACCCTCTATGGCTATACTTTCCAGAATGTTCTGCTAAACTCAGCTCTTGCACATTGCAGTCCTACAACCCCCAGTGCAAGCACTGGGTTTGCCCTCTTGCGCTTTCGCTCGCCGCTACTGACGCAATCTCTATTGATTTCTTTTCCTGAGGGTACTAAGATGTTTCAATTCCCCTCGTTCGCTCCTATATAGGTAATGTATATCTCTATACATTGGGTTGCCCCATTCGGAAATCTACGGATCAAAGCTTCTTGACAGCTCCCCGTAGCTTATCGCAGTCTAGTACGTCCTTCATCGCCTTTACCAGTCAAGGCATCCACCATTCGCTCTTAGTAGCTTACCTTTTTTACCTTTTATTATTGATTCTAAAACGCATCACTTCCTTGTTAAAGTTTTTATGATAAGACTTCTTTATCTTAAGACGGAAAGCATTCAAACACTTAATATAAAACTAAATGATTTAGTCTCAACTAAGCTGTGAGTTTGAAACTTGTCTTTAGTAGTAATAACTAAAGAAAAGATAAATAGGTTTTATCCTTTAACAAGTCCTGTAAAATTGTTTTTATTAAAACTTGCTTGTGACTCTTAACAATGATAATTAAAAAGAACATTAGGTTTAAAACCTAAAGGAAGTATATATATTAATATAATCATTATAAATATAAATACATAATGTATATGTTATTTATATCTATCTAAAGTATATTCTTTTATAGCTAAAGATAAAAATAAATCTAAGTATTTAGAGTTTATATATTTAATCTACTTTATATACTTGCTTTAGATTTTAAAGCTTCTTTATTCAAATCTTTTTTATGGTGGGCCTAACAAGACTTGAACTTGTGACCTCACCCTTATCAGGGGTGCACTCTAACCAGCTGAGCTATAGGCCCTTAATAAATGGTGGAGAATAGCGGGATCGAACCGCTGACCTCCTGCGTGCAAAGCAGGCGCTCTCCCAGCTGAGCTAATTCCCCATAAACAATTAGCTTTATCATCAATCTTTGAAATCTAAACAAGAATCAATTGAGTTTATATATTGAAGTAATAGTTGTGAGACTTATTACTTTGTACTCTAGAAAGGAGGTGATCCAACCGCAGGTTCTCCTACGGTTACCTTGTTACGACTTCACCCCAGTCGCTGATTCCACTGTGGACGGTAACTAGTTTAGTATTCCGGCTTCGAGTGAAATCAACTCCCATGGTGTGACGGGCGGTGAGTACAAGACCCGGGAACGTATTCACCGTAGCATGGCTGATCTACGATTACTAGCGATTCCGGCTTCATGCTCTCGAGTTGCAGAGAACAATCCGAACTGGGACATATTTTATAGATTTGCTCCACCTCGCGGTATTGCGTCTCATTGTATATGCCATTGTAGCACGTGTGTCGCCCTGGGCATAAGGGCCATGATGACTTGACGTCGTCCACACCTTCCTCCTCCTTACGAAGGCAGTCTATTTAGAGTGCTCGGCCGAACCGTTAGCAACTAAATACGTGGGTTGCGCTCGTTGCGGGACTTAACCCAACATCTCACGACACGAGCTGACGACAGCCGTGCAGCACCTGTCTCTAAGTTCTAGCAAGCTAGCACCCTCATATCTCTATAAGGTTCTTAGGATATCAAGCCCAGGTAAGGTTCTTCGCGTATCTTCGAATTAAACCACATGCTCCACCGCTTGTGCGGGTCCCCGTCTATTCCTTTGAGTTTTAATCTTGCGACCGTACTCCCCAGGCGGTACACTTAATGCGTTAGCTGCATTACTGAGATGACTAGCATCCCAACAACTAGTGTACATCGTTTAGGGCGTGGACTACCAGGGTATCTAATCCTGTTTGCTCCCCACGCTTTCGCGCCTTAGCGTCAGTTGAGTTCCAGCAGATCGCCTTCGCAATGGGTATTCTTGGTGATATCTACGGATTTTACCCCTACACCACCAATTCCATCTACCTCTCCCTCACTCTAGACTATCAGTTTCCCAAGCAGTTTAATGGTTAAGCCATTAGATTTCACAAGAGACTTGATAATCCGCCTACGCGCCCTTTACGCCCAGTGATTCCGAGTAACGCTTGCACCCTCCGTATTACCGCGGCTGCTGGCACGGAGTTAGCCGGTGCTTATTCCTTAGGTACCGTCAGAATTCTTCCCTAAGAAAAGGAGTTTACGCTCCGAAAAGTGTCATCCTCCACGCGGCGTTGCTGCGTCAGGGTTTCCCCCATTGCGCAATATTCCCTACTGCTGCCTCCCGTAGGAGTCTGGACCGTGTCTCAGTTCCAGTGTGACTGATCATCCTCTCAGACCAGTTAAGCGTCATAGCCTTGGTAAGCCATTACCTTACCAACTAGCTGATACTATATAGTCTCATCCTACACCGAAAAACTTTCCCTACTCAACTTGTGTTAAGCAGGAGTATAGAGTATTAGCAGTCGTTTCCAACTGTTGTCCTCTTGTGTAGGGCAGATTAACTATACCTTACTCACCCGTGCGCCACTAATCCACTTCTAGCAAGCTAAAAGCTTCATCGTTCGACTTGCATGTATTAGGCACGCCGCCAGCGTTCACTCTGAGCCAGGATCAAACTCTCCATAAAAATTATAGATAGTTTAATCTTTTTCTTCAAAGAAAAAGTTATGAAAGATTAAAAGAAAAGCTTTTAATCTTTTTAATTATTAGATTGAATAGATTTTACATAATTGCTTATGCCTAAATCTTTATCTGGCTCAATCGATCACTTATTTAGATTTCAAAGATTGACTAATAAGATTTGAATAACAATACTAATTTAAAAGAACAAAACAAAAAATCATTTTTAAAAGAAAAGTTTTTAAATTAAAAAACAAGATTTATAAAAAAGCTTTTAGTTTATAAAATAAAAACCAAAAGAGTTAATTTATAAAATCTACTAAGCTAGTGAAACTTTATAATTTAAAAGATTTTAAGTCCTTTTTTTCAAAAAAGGAAATGAAAGTATAACCAATTAAACTTAAAAGGGGATTAAATAAAGGATTAAATAGTATAAATATTTGTGTAAGTATTTATATAAGTATTTGGTGGGTTGAAAAATGGGGGCTATATTTTAGAGCACTCGTAATTTTTATTTTTTATATTAACAAATTGACTTTTAAGTGTTTTAAAATCTGGAATATAAACATAACCGCTAAGCGTATCTATAACGATACAAAGAGCATGCTTTTTTGATAACAAACGTATAATGCAATCTGAATTATTCTTTGCTAAAGTTTTTTCATATGCATAATTGGCATTTTTTAACGGAGAATACACTCTGCCCATTTCATCAAATACTAATCTAGTAAATCCTGAACAAGATCCTTTAAATTCAACCTTTTCTATTCCGAATCTTTTTGTAAGATTAAATCTTTGTGTAGTTTTTTCATCATCTTTACTAATAACTCCACTTTGACCTGAATTCATTAATTTGTTATGATTGATTACATCAACAGCAATTTCTCTATCTATATTGATTTCAGTTTTACCTAAATTAGCATTTCCATCGCCATTTTTATCCAAGAAAATAGTATATGTTTGATCATAACCTGTGGCAGCTGATTTTATAAAATAAATCTGCCATTTACTTTTAAACCACTCTCTTTTTGCGATAGCCAACTCATCAACTCTTATGCCTTCTTGCATCATGGCTAAACTTTGGGTATATTGGATATCATTAAGAATTTGTATTGCACCTTCTAGTAGATTGTCTTTTTTTAAGTAAAGACTGCCTAAATTAAAAACTATACCTAAAATGAGAATTATAAACACAAATTCCAACAAACTGAAAGCTTTAATCATAGTTTAAAATCTGATATACTTTTTCATATTTTCCAAGTTTTACTTTAACAATTTTTTTGTCCATATCATGCTTATCGGCTTGTTTTAAAGCTTTTAAATAAAACTTATTGCTATTTTTTATTCCATAAAATCGCAATCTTTTTTGCAAACTTGGGGCTGTTGCAAGCTCTAAAACATCTTGTTTTTTTAATTCTAGCGCCAATTCTTTAGCAAAATGATAATTATTGGCAAAATGACGATTTGAATTGTTTATAAAATAATACAATAATTGATTAGCGACGATTAAAAAGTAACAAAATATCAAAAAAATTATAGAACATTCTATAAAGATTTTATACCTTAATCGAAAAACTGGTAATCTCACCCTATAACTTTGCATTAAAGTTTTTATAAGCAAAGGAGTGCAAATAACACAAAAAGGCAAAAAATCATCTAAAAAAAGTTTTTGTCTTAAAGAAAGCAACAAACAAAATACAAATGTTACGCTCATTAAAAACCATAATAAATTTTTATATTTTTGAAAAGTCAAATGATAAATAGTATAAAAAAAATACACAAAAACCAAAGGAGAAAAACATGCAGCAAAAATTCCTAAGGTATCTAAAAAATAACCTCTTGGACGACCACCTGTATCAAAACCATAAAAACTGATACTCGCTCCAAACAAAACAAGAGATAAGGTAAATAAAATAGCATTTCTTTTATAAATCCCAAAAAAGAAAAAAGTTAAAAATAAAATATTAAAAGATTTATCAACAAATAATACTATAATCAATAATATATAAAAAAGCCATTTTTTTTCATATTCGTAAGCACATAATATAGCAAGGGTTAAAAAAATCACCAAAGATGCGGCATTAACCAGTAAAGCACTTGCAACAGTACCCGGCAATAAAACAAATAACAATAAAGAAAAAAAAGCATCAATTTTAGTTTTAGTATATTTTAAAGCTAGCAAATACAAAAGCAAACAACTTAAAAAATGAAAAAATAAAAAAGGAAGCCTTAAACCAAAATCATTTTGCCCAAAAATAAAAGTTCCAAAATGAGATATATAATAAAGCAAACTATGGGAAAAAATAAGTGATTTACCCTGCTCACCAAAATAAATATCAGCTTCATCAGCACTAATACTCAGTGTTGAAATTCCATAAAGCAAAGCCAACAAATCAAGACTAAGTAAAATGATGATAAGTTTATAATTTTTGATTTTTTCCATAATGAAAATTTTACAAAATTAAACTTAAAATATCAATGCAAATCATATAAATATCAAATATCTTAAAAATTAACATCAAATTGATTTTAGTTTTTATAAGTATAATTTTAAACAAAAAAGGCAAAAATGCAAACTATTAATCAAATTTTTCAAACACAAATCGATATTAAAAAATCTATTTTCTTATCTTTTCTTTGCCCTTTTAAAGATTTTAAATTTTTAATAGAAACGCTAAAAAAAGAGCATCCAAAAGCTGTTCATTTTGTCTATGCTTATCGTGTTTTAAATGATTTTAATCAAATTGTAGAAGATAAAAGCGATGATGGAGAGCCTAAAGGAACTTCTGGAATGCCAACTTTAAATGTTCTAAGGGGCTATGATCTTATCAATGCGGCTTTAATCACTGTAAGATATTTTGGCGGTATAAAACTTGGTACAGGGGGACTTGCAAGAGCTTATAGCGATGCAGCAAATGCCGTGATTAATAATTCTTCTTTACTTTCATTCGAATTGAAAAAAAATATATCCATTGCTATTGATTTAAAAAATTTAAATCGTTTTGAATATTTTTTAAAAACTTATTCTTTTAATTTCACAAAAGATTTTAAGGATTGCAAAGCTATATTACATATCAAATTAAATGAAAAAGAGGAGCAAGAATTTGAAATTTTTTGTAAAAATTTTGCACCTTTTGAAATAGAGAAATTATAAATTCTTGCAAGTAAATACAAAAGCTCCAAAATGGAGCTTTTGATTAAATTGCGTTCAATAAATCATTTAACAAAGTATTATTCTTACTTTGTTCATTTGCACCTTGTTGCACAAGATCATTGTGAACGCTAGCACTTTGAGCTCTCATAGACAACTCACCTTCATTTTGTCTAAAACGATAAGCGTAAACATTTGACATTTGAGCATAATTACTTAAATTTGAATTTGAGTTTTGCGCATTGCTTTGAAAACTATTGCTAGAATTTAAAGCATCTCCGCTTGACTTCTCATCCGCCTTATTTAATATATCCATAAAATCAGATTTTCCAGATGAAGAATAATCTTCAACCTGTTTATCCACCTGTTTATACTGACCACTAATAGCATCATATTCATACGAGCTGATCGTTCTATAATTTACCTGCATAGTTTTCTCCTTTCAAAATATGCAAAAACTATACAAGCAAAAAGTGTTCCTTTTTTATGCAAAAATTAATGTTTTTCAATCATGATGAGTAGGCAAATGCTCCACATCAAGCTCATTATTAGCTATAAATTCTTCCTTGGCTTTTTTACAGTTTTCATCACGCATTTTGCGGTATTCATTGCGAATCGTGATTTCTTTATCGCTTAAAGGTCTATCTTCTAAAAAACTAATATGAAAATAAGTATCATCGCTCTTTGAATAAGTTTTATAAAAATCTATATAATCAAAATAATCCTTGCCATTATCAAACTCTACGACCTCTTCTATATAAATCGTAGGTCCAAAACCCTTGTGATTTTGCGTATAGTGCCCAAAACCTGCGCTGTATTGAATTCTAAATTTAGCCATCATTTTCTCCTAAAAATTCTTGATAAGTTCCACGAAAATCCGTAAGCTTACCATTTTCTAAATGCCAAATTCTATTAGCAAAAGCAGAAACTAACTCCCTATCGTGGCTGATACAAAGCACTACACCTTTGAAATTATACAAAGCTTCACCCAATGCAATAATACTTTCAAGATCTAAATGGTTATCAGGTTCGTCTAAAAGCAAGAAATTCGGACGCTCTAGCATTAAACGAGAAAGCATTAAACGATGTTTTTCACCCCCACTTAAACTTGCTGCCATTTTTTCTTGATCGCTGCCACTAAAAAGCATTCTACCTAAACACTTGCGGATTTCATCTAGATCTTTAAATTTTTCACTCATAAGCCATTCATAAAGTTTCAAATTTTCACAAATTAAATTACTTGTATCTTGAGGAAAATATCCAAGCTCTATAGTTGCCCCAAGGTGCATAGATCCAGTATCTGGACTTATAGCATGAGCGATGATTTTTGCCAAAGTACTTTTACCCACACCATTTGCCCCAATCAAAGCGATTTTATCATTTTTTTCTATTTTTAACTCCAAGTTTGAAAATAGTTGTTTATCATAAGCCTTGCCTATACCTTTAAATTCTAAAACTTCATTACCTATTTCACGATTGGTTCTAAACACTATACTAGGATCTCTACGACTTGAAATTTTAATCTCTTCAAGCTCTAGTTTTTCAAGTGCCTTAGCACGGCTCGTAGCTTGTTTTGCCTTAGAAGCATTCGCACTAAAACGGCGAATGAAATTTTCTAATTCTTCTCTTTCTTTTAAGGTTTTATCACGTTTAAGCTCAGCTTGTTTTGCCAAAAGCGTTGAAGCCATATACCAATCATCGTAATTTCCCGCAAAATCACGAATTTGTTTAAAATCCACATCCAAAATCCTTGTGCAAATTTTATTTAAAAAATGTCTATCATGAGAGATAACAACCAAAGTTCCTTCATGTCTTAAAAGCTCATTTTCAAGCCAAGAAATCGCCTCTAAATCAAGGTTATTTGTAGGCTCATCTAAAAAAAGCACATCCGCACCCAAAAATAAAACTTGAGCTAGTAAGACTTTAAATTTATCCGCACTTTGCAAGGTGCTCATCAAAGCATCAAAATCTTTAATCTTTAAAGAACTTAAAATTTTTTCACAACGCGTTTCACAATCATAATTTGGATCTTCTTCAGCCGTTATTATCTCAAGCTCACCTAAACGCTCATTGATCTCATCTGTAAATTCCTCGCTCATATAAAGCTTTTCTTTTTCTTTTAAAGCCTCATATAAACGCTTATTTGCACACATCACCGCATCTTTGATGGTGTAGTTTTCAAAAGCAAATTGATCCTGTCCTAAAACTGCGATTTTTAAACCTTCATCAAATACTATTTCACCACTACTTGACTCAATTTCTCCTGAAAGAATTTTTAAAAAAGTCGATTTTCCTGCACCATTAGCACCAATAAGTCCGTATCTTTGTCCTCTAACAAGCTTTAAATTAACATTTTCAAATAAAAGCTGATTTGCAAAACGCATAGTAAGATTTTTTACTTCAACCATGATTTTCCTTAAATTTTTTACTTATAAAAATTTTTAAGGATTGTATCAAAAAAAACTTGAAAATAATTGAGATTGATAGTCTAAAATTTCATAATTAAAATAAATAAAACCCGCTTTTAAGTTTTTTTCTATACAATTATCACTTTTATTAAAATCAAGGATTTGAAATGTTTTTATTAGATTTTTTAATATCATTGAGTTTTATTTTTGAAATTTCAGCACTTGTATTATCCTTTTACTTTAAAAATTCAAGAATTTTCTTTTTAACTTTAGTGCTATTAGGAGCTAAGTTGCCTTATTTTTATGCAAGTTTTTTTCAAGCTAATTTATTTGTGGCTTTGTTTTTACCTATGATTTTTACTCTATTTTGCCTTGGAAAACACCATGCTTTAATTTTAAGTAAAAAAAATATTGCTTCAATTACAACCCTTATTTTTATAGGCGTTTTAAGCATCATTTTACCTAGAAATACTACTTTTAATAGCGCTGGTTTAGAATTTCATTTTATTGCATTAGATTTTTTTAAGCCTGTGAGTGAATTAGGATTTTTATTTTTTTTAGTCGGCTTAATACTCATTTTTATCAAAACTTTTAAAACTAAAGAATATTATCTTATTATCGCATTTTTTGCTGCATATTTTCAGTTTTTATTCCAAGAAGGAGCAGGAATAAGGTATTTTGAATTTGCAAGTTTGGTTTTTTGTTTTTATCTTTTAAATCACGCTTATAAATTGGCTTTTTTTGACATCTTAACAAAACTACCTAATGAAAAAAGCCTTACACGCTTTACAAAGGGAAAAAACAACTATATCATTGCCTTGCTTCATTTTAATGAACTAAAAGATACTAAAGAAAGCTATGCCAAACTCATCTTAAAACAAATTGCAAAAATTTTAAAACGCTTTAGAGCAAAAATTTTCATCGTAGACAATGATTTTATTTTAATTTTTAATGATAAAAATCAAGCTTTAAATCATCTTGCTTTTTTAGAATCCACCTTAAAAAATACGGAATTTAATTTAGAAAATGAAAATTTTAAACCAGATTTTAAACTAATTTGGCAAGAAAGTGAAGAAAATTTAGATAAAAGTTTACAAAGCCTAAGAATTAAACTCTTAGGCTAAAAATTATTTTTCGTTCGCTTCAACTTCGATATTTAAATTAATATCATCACTTAAAGTAATAGTTGAAGTACTTGCTGCAAATTTAAAATCAGAGCGTTTGATTTTTCCATTTAAAGAAAAGCCTATTTTTTCTTTTCCATCTTTGCCTTTAGCTACACCGCCGATTTCAGTATCTAAAACGATATCTTTAGAAACTCCAGCTATAGTTAAAGTTCCTGTCATTTTACCTTTTTCATTATCGATTTTTTCATATTTTTTCATTGTAAAAGTCATATCAGGATATTTTTTTGCTTTGAAAAAATCATCTTGCTGTAAGTGATTATCTCTTGTTTGATTTTCTGTATTTACAGATGCGATTTTTATAGTTGCATCAAGCTTTTTAAATTCAGCACTCGCAGGGTCAAAATCAATCACCGCAGAATAATCTTTGAAATTTCCTTTTACATTGCTAATTTGTAAATGTTTGATTTTAAAACCTACATCTGTATGTGCTTTATCTAAAGTATATTCTTTAGCAAACAAACCTGTGCTTAACAAAGACACCGCAACCAATGAACTTAATAAAACTTTTTTCATTTTTTTCCTTTTTTATAGTAATTTTCAATATAAAAATTTTATTAGATAAAACATAACAAATCATTAATAAAAATTAAAAAATTTTACTATTTAAAAATTTTACAAATTCTTCAAATTTAGGCAAATCAAGCTTTATTGCTTCTCTTTGCTGTTTTCCCCACATACACTCTGGAAAAAACGCATCTTCTTTAAATCTTGCCATAACATGAAAATGCACCCTTGGCACATAATTTGCAAAAGAGGCGATATTGATTTTTTCAGGTTTGTAAAATTCTATCATAGCCTTTTCACAAAGTAAAATTTTTTCAAAAAGTTCCTTTTGCAACTCTAAAGGACAATCGCTAAATTCTTTATAAATTTCTTTAGTAAAAATTTTAAGCCAAGGCACTTGAGCCTCCTCTTTCTCTATATAAATCAAATCATTTTCATAAATCATTACATTCCTTTGAAATTGTATTTATGATTATTTTACAAAATTTATCAAATTTTTAAGTCAAAATGCGTTAAAATTCCTAAAATTTAAAAAACAAAAAGGAGGATAAATGCAAATTAGTTCAAGTTATAACTCTTATGATTACTACTCTAGCAAACCTTCTTTTGATAAAACAAATCAATCTGATTCCACTCAAAAAGATGAAAAAAATCTTAGTGAAAATAAAGATGATAAAGAAAAAAATGGCGAACAAACCCAAATGGTTAATGGCGTAGAGCTAAGCCAAAAAGAAGTAGCTCAAGTTCGCGAACTCCAAAGTATCGATAGAAATGTAAAGGCTCATGAAGCTGCACATCAAGCAGCGGGTGGCGGCTTAGCAGGTGCTGCAAGTTTTACTTACACAAGAGGCCCTGATAATCAAATGTATGCTACAGCGGGCGAAGTTCCTATCAGCATGCAAAAAGGAAACACACCAGAAGAAACTATAGCCAATGCAAGACAAATCGCAGCAGCAGCTATGGCTCCTGCTGATCCTAGCCCACAAGACTATAAAGTTGCAGCAAATGCTACAAAAATGGAATTTGAAGCAAGAGCTGAAGCAATGAAACTTAAAGCCGAAGAAGCCAAAGAAAAAGAAGAAGAAAATAAAGAAAAAGAAGAAGAAAATAAAGAAAAAGATGAAGAAAATAAAGAAAAAGATGACAAAAATTCAGAAAATAGCTTAGAAAAAACAGATAAAGATTCAAAAAACAACGATAAAAATTCAAATTTTGATAAAGACTTTAAAAATCTTGTCACTAGAACTTATCAACAAAATTCACAAAATAACGACATTAAATTCAGCATCGCATCTTAAAATTCTTAATTTAAATAAAAAAAATTATGCCAATCTTCCTTATAAATAAAGCTTTGTTTTAAAACTAAACGGACATGTCTAAAAATTTATTTTTTTATTATCTACTTTATCTGTATTTGTAGAATTACTTTGCTCTTCTTTTTTGGCTTCTACTTTTTTTGTACCTTCTTGCTGTTCCATAAGCTTTAAAGTATCATATATTTGATGAACTTCCTTAGGCATACATTTATGGAAACGATGACTTGAATTTGCATGTAAAATATTTAACATTTTTTATCCTTTTTATAATTTAAATTTTTGCATTTTCAATACTTTCATCTCTAATTTTAGTAAGTGTCTGCAGAGGATTATTTCCAAAATATCTATTAAAAGAACTTAAAGTAATCATCTTGGATACCACCCTCCAAGAGCAGACTACATTTGCCTTTTTGTATAATTGTAGTTTGAATAAGAATTTATACCATTAATCATTTTTGCCTTCCTTGATATTATATACTATATCGGAAGAAAATTAAAAATTTATAATCTTGAGAGTTTTCAAAAACTCTCAAGTTATTATCAAGCTAAGCTTTTTCCACTTTTATGATATTTTAAAATACCTTCAGCACAGCGATAAGCCAAAGCTCCCACAGTATCAGTTGGATTATATCCACTATTATGTTGGAAATTTCCTGCTCCTACAACAAAAAGATTATCCGCATCCCAGTGTTGTAAATAAGTATTAACCACACTAGTTTCTCTATCTGCGCCCATGGTTGTTCCACCTGTGTTATGAGTAGATTGATAAGGCACAACGCTATAATCCTTAAGATAAGCACCTTTTTTGATTGATTTTACTCCTTGCATTCTTTTTGCTACCTCAGCTGTTTTATCTGTGATAAATTTATGCAAAGCTCTATCTTGATCAGTGAAATTATAAGTTAAGCGTAAAAGTGGCATACCAAAAGCATCTTTATAAGTTGGATCAAGACTTAAATAATTATTCTTATGAGGCAAAGAAGCACCTTGCCCTCCTACGGTAATAGCTCTTGTGAAATTATAGTTTAATGCTTTTTTAAATTCGGCACCCCAAGTTGGAGCTCCTGCTGGAAGTGGGGCTGATTGTATAGGGCGAGTTCCAAGCTGAACGCTATAAATCATAGCTCCATGAAGGAATTTTTCCTTAGAATGATCAAAATTATCTCCGTTAAAATCATCACTCGTAGTTCCTAAAGCACCTGAACCCATAAAGGTGTTAAATTGCTCATCAAAGAAAGCTGTTGTGCCCATATTCATTTGGTAACAATAATTTCTACCTAAAGTTCCTTTACCTGTTTTTGGATCGTATTGCTCACCTATGCTGCTTACCATTAAAAGCTTAGCATTGTTAAACATATAACTTGTAAGTACAACTATATCAGCAGGCTGGATATACTCTTTCATCGTTCTAGTATCGACAAATTTTACTCCCGTTACTTTTCCGTCTTTTTTAAGAATTTGCGTTACATTACTATAAGTGCGTATGGTGTATTTACCTGTGCTCATAGCCTTTGGAATTACTGTGTTTAAAGGACTTGCTTTTGCACCATACTCACAACCAAAACGCTCACAATACGCACAGTATTGACAAGGAGCTAAATCTTGACCATCAGGGTTTGTATAGCCACCTTTAGAATTTGAAGCTGGCAAACGATAAGTGTGTAAATTTGAACTTTTTGCTGCACTTTCAAATCGTTTAAGCATTTTAGTATTTTCAAGAGGTTCTTGTGGATAAGGACTGGATCTAAAAGCTCCCATTTTTTCCGCTAAAGGATTTGGTTCACCTGATACCCCACAGGTTTTTTCAAATCTATCATAATAAGGCTCCATATCCTTATAAGTCACGCCCCAATCTTGCAAGGTATAATCATTACCTAATTTATTACCATATCTTTGTTTGCTTAGGGTTTGAATTTCAAAGTCATAAGGCATAAACCTAAAAGTCCAACCATTCCAATGCACCCCTGCACCGCCAACATTATTACCCAATAAAAACGAACCCATTTTACGATAAGGTAAGGCTAAACCACTAGGATCATGGCGAAAAGTCACAGTGTCTTTTGAGCAATCTTGCATCAAACCATAATTAATCCCATATCTCCACTCATCATGGATATAATTAAAATTTTCAGTACTTTGCATATGTCCGCGTTCTAAACTAAGTACATTCAAACCTGCTTTAGTAAGCTCTGCAGCCACTATACCTCCAGTCCATCCTGCTCCAACTGTTACTACATCTACTTTTTTTAATACTTCAGCCATTTTAACTCTCCATATCTGCTAAACCCATAGGTTCAATGTTAAAAAATTCATCACTTGCAATTTTATCCACATAGCTCATTTGTGCGCCTGGATATTGCATCATTCTCCAACCATTTTTATTATCATTTCCGCCATAAATTGGATCAGCTAAAACTCCAGCTACTGTCATATCTCTTAAAAGTGTGAAAAAATAAGAAGATTTAAAACCTGTAGTTTGAATTTTTCCTTTTTCAAAATCGCTTAAAATTTTATCCTGATCTCCACCTTTAAGCAAAGAAAAAGATTTTTTATAACGCTTTTGAGCATTTTCTTCAAGAGCATGCACGCCTTCTAAAAAAATATCTTTGCGTTGCATAGGAGTTTGATAGCCTTGTTCGGCTTTGCCCTCCATGAAAGGCCCTTGCATATATTCTCTATCATTATAACCATAAGCACTAGCTAGCTGATTATCGATAAAATAAGGCACGCCTAAACCTATAGCTCCTTCTCCTTGCTCATCTTTAGGATAAATTCTTTCACAGGCTGCACTTAAGGTATCAAATTCAGTTTGAGTTTGAAAAAACATTCTACCTCTAATTTTATTTGATTTTCCTTGTGAAGCTTGATGCGAATGCGTAAGTTCTGCTGCCTTTAAAACAGCACCGCCACCTATAGTGCTAGCTGCTACTACAGAACCACCTAGAAGCCCTAGTTTAAAAAAGCTTCTGCGATCAATAATATTGTCTTGCATTACTTCTCCTTGATAATAATTTAAGCAAGACTATATTAGTCCTATTAATATAAATTTAACTTTAAAAAGCAATAAATTTTGTGTTATTCTTAATTTTATTTAAGTATATCTTTGAAAGTAATGAAAATAGAACTTTTAATAAAGCTCTATATCTTTAGAATTAAGTTCTTTATAAGCTGCACAAGCTTCTTGATGTTTTTGATCACAAGCCATACCAAAATATCTTTTTGCCTTTGTTAGATCTTGTTTTTCTAGTTGATTATAGCGTCCTAGCAAATAACAAGCCTCACCAAAACCTAAAGTGCAAGATTTAGAATAAAAAGCAAGAGCAGATTTTACACTTGCTTTAACAAGCTCTCCTTTATCATATAAAGATCCTAACTGATAACAAGCTCTTGCATTTTTTAAATCACAAGATCTTTTATAAAAACTTGAGGCCATTTGTCCATCTTTTTCTTTTTCATAAAATAAAGCTATATTATTACAACTTAATGATTCTCCTAAAGTGCAAGCTTTATTAAAAGCCAAAAGAGCTTCATTTTCATAACCTTGATTTTGCAAAAGCAAAGCCATATTAGAACACGCATTTGCTAAACCCAATTTACAAGCTTTATCATAAAATTTATAAGCTTGATTTAAATCCTTACTCACACCCCTAGCACTTTCATGCATAAAAGCTAAAGAAAAACAAGCTTTAGAAATATCTTTTTCACAAAGACTTTTAAAAATTTCATAAGCTTTATCAAATTTATTTGCCTCGTAAAGTTTTAAACCCTCTTCTAGTTCACTTAATGCAAATAATGAATTAAAAAATAAAAATAAAGTTAAAAATATTCTCATTAATCTTCCTTTATACTTTCTCTAACATTTAAAATCTGTGCTCTTCTTTTTTGAAGCTCTGCTTTTTTAAGATCTAAAAATTTATTTTTTTCTTGGATTAAATTTTGACTTTGTTCTAAAAAATTTTTTGCAATTTTTGTCAAAATAGGCTTATTAATAAGCAAAGTTTCAAACTCATAAACATTTAATTCATTTAAAACTCTTTCATAAATTTCACTTTTTTTAGGATAAAAAAGTACAAATTCAGAACTATCAAGCTCATAAAGAACACGACTTTCATTGATTTTACGACTAAAAAATGCAAGGCTTAGTTTCGTAGCATTTTCATAATTTGTAAAAGCCTTAAGATTTAATTTTTCAAAAAATAAATCAAGCTCTAAAATACTTTTAAATAAAAGCTCCTTAAAATCTTTCAAAAAGTACTCATCACTTGCATTGCAAAAAGCTCTTAATTCACTAAAATTTTTATCACTTTGGAAAATGTGATCTTTTTGTATGTTTGAAAATTCTGCTTTAAAAAGCAAAATTTCTCTTTCAAGTATGTTTATAAAATCTTTTAATTTCATCTTGATTTCTTCAAAAGATTTATAAAGTTCATTTTTGATTTTTTTAAACTCTTTACTCATCACATCACTATTATAAAACATCGCCAAAAAAGCATCGTCGCTTGAAATATAAGGCGCTTTATAATCATATCTTGTGTATAAATCTTTCTTTAAAAATCCTTTGCTTTCTTTGTAAAAATAAGCATCTTTTTCCTTAACACTTGCAAAAATTTCACTAGAAATTCTTTCGCTAATGCTTTTAAGCTGTTCTAAAATCTGATGATTTAAAATTTCAATCTCTTTTAAAAAATTTTCATACGCTAAAAGTAAATGCTTTTCATAACTTTGAAATTGATTTAATAAACGATCAAAAATACCTACAAAAAGTTGGTTTTCATCTTCTAAAATTTCGCATAAATTTAAAATTTTTCTTTTAACAAATTTTTCTTTTAAAACTGTTGTATCTAGCTGAGTTAAAAAATCAAGCAAAGATTGAAAATTAGATTTTTCATAGCTTTGCTCATCTTTAGCTTCTTTGCAAGAAATAGCAATAAGCTCATTAAAATATTTTAAAAACACACTTTTTGCATAATTTAAAACATTATCTAGCTCTTCTGCGCTTAATTTATCTTTTTGATTTAATACACAAATGCTATTTTCTCCTAAAAGTTCTAAATTTGCTTTTATGGCATCTTCTTCACTTTTTTTACCTGCATTATCAATTAAACTTAACCAAATCGCCCCATGAATATTTTTAAGTTCATCAAGAGTTGTTAAAGTATCATTTTCATTTGCATTTAAACCTGGAGTATCTACAAGAGTGATTTTTTCAAGTAAAGGAATGGGTGCAAAAATATGCAAACTTTTTGCTTGTTTTACTTCATTTCTTTGATCCGTATAAAAGGCTAATTTTTCTATATTTGTGATAATATCACTTCCATCTTCAAATTCTACTCTTAAAAAATATTCTTTTGCATAGCGTAAAAAAGTAGGTTTAAAAGTAACAGGAACAACACCCGTAGGCAAACAATCACGCCCTAAGATCAAATTTAGCAAACTTGATTTACCACTTGAAAACTGCCCTATAATAGCGATATTAACATTCTTATCCAAAGAAAACACAAGCTCTTTTAATTCATTTTCTAAAGCATAACTTGCGTGCATAAAAGGCTCGTTAAGTTCCTTGCAAAGCTCTTGAATACGCCCTTTAAAACTATCATCAAAACTCACGCTATAGGTATTTTCATAGGCTTTTATAAAATCATTTAAAAGATTAATCTGCATTTAAAAGCCCCATTTCAAGTTGTTTTAATTTTTCAATTTTTTCTAAATTTTCTTCAAAAGAATTTAAAATATTAGCATCTTGATTTTTCAGACTCTGTAAAACTTTTTCAAGACTTTCTAATTTTGATTTTTGATTTTTTTCATAATGTTTTAATTTATCATTTAAAAACTCAAAAAATGCTCCATTGATATTTAAAGAGTTTAAAATTTCGCTCATTTTAAATTCTTTAAAAGTATCAAAAATAACCGTATCTAAATTCGTTTCAAGCTCATATAAATCTGATTTTAGATTGCTTAATTTTTCAATTTTCAATCTTAAAAGTGCAAATTTTTCGCTTTGAAAAATACTATCTATATTTTTTGAAATTCCATCTTTAAAACCTTCAAAACCATTATCAAAATCATCTTTTAAAAAATCATATTTTAAAGATAAATTTGTTTTAAGCTCCTCGATTTTTTTAATATTTTCAAATTTAATTTCTCTTAAAATATCATTAATCCCATCTTTTGTGGTAATATCAACTATATTTAAAATACGAGAAAGATTAAGCTTTTGTGCATTATTTTTCAAATATTTAAACTCATCTATCAAGCGTTCTTTTAATTTTTTAGCCAAAAGTAAAACAAGATTATCTATGCCACTATCTATATTTTTAAGTTTTGCAATGGAATTTGAAATTTCATCTTGTGCTTCTTTTAATAAGGTGTTTTGCTTTTGAAGTTCAAGTAAAAGCTTTTGATTTTCTTCACTTACACCTTGTTTATTCTCCTTAATAAGACGATTTTGCATTTCATATTCGCTTAGAATATTTTTAAGCTCTAAATGCAATTCTTTTTTGTAAGCTCTTAAGGCAATCTTACTTTTTTCTCCTGCATAAAGCTCGTTAAAAAGATAGTTTTCAAATTCTTGCATACCACTTTTTTGCAAGCTTTCCTTGGACGCTAAACCTTTATAAAAATCACTTGCCATTTTAGCGCTCACACATAAAAAATCAATCTTTTCCACTAAATTTTCATCTAAATCCACAAGTCTTGATTTTAAGCTTTCCTTGGTATAAACAATGACTTCTTCTAAATCCTTTTTGCTTAACAAATCCGCTTTAGTTAAAACAATTAAAAACTTACTCAGCCTTGAATTTAAAAGACAATGCACCAAAAAGTCTGCATCTTTTTGAGTCAAGCTTTGAGAAGCATTCATTAAATGAATTAAAAAATCACTTTCTCTAAGATACTCATTTGTAACAATTTCTCTTTGAACTACAACATCATCAAGCCCTGGAGTATCAACTATAGAAATATTATTTTTTAAAAATTCTAAATGACTTTTAATTTCTATTTTTTTAATTAAAGCTGAAATTTTATTTTTAGCAGAACTGAAATTTTTAAGCTCACAAAGTGCGATATTTTGTATCAAAGGTTTATCTTTAATAAAATCTTCTATATTTACACTCTTATCCAGCTTATCAATAAATTCTTTTAAATCTGCATTAAAGTGCGAACTTTCAAGTATATTTTGCCATTCTTTTTTATCCCAAAAATATATCTTTGCTTCTTCACTCTTACCATAGCTTAATACTGTTAAATTAGCTGTTTCAGGTATGTTTGAAACCCCTAAAAAATCTTCTTTTAAAAGAGCATTTAAAAGACTTGATTTTCCTGCATTCATCACGCCAGTGATGGCTATATTAAACTCTAAATTTTGAAATTTTTCCAAAGTTTTTTGAAGTCTTGATTTTAAATTTTCATCAAAACTTAGCTTTTGAAGCTCTAAATTAATGGTGTTTAATTCTTTAAAATCATTTTGAAATAAAGCTTTTTGATCTATACTTTGAACTTTTTCTTGTAAAATAAAATCAAATATTTCGGTATTTTTCGAAATTTTTTCTAAAATTTTTAGAGCCTTAAGTAAATCTTGCTTTGAAATAAAACCTGATTTAAAAAGATTTAAAATACAAATTTGAGCATTTTGCATACTAAAAATATCCACTCTTAAATCAATTTTTTTGCAAAGCTCTTGAAATTCTTTTAAGAGAAAATATCTTTCATAATTGTCTTTATTGACACTTAAAATAATCGCACACTCGGCTGTATCAAGTTTGCTTTTATCTTGAAATTTAGCATCAAAATTTAAAAATTGGAGTTCATTTTGCCAAATTTTTTGGAATAATTCTTTCACAATCTTCCCCTTAAAAAGGGGAAAGATTTATTTATTTCTTTGAGCGACAAGTTGTCTTCTCATATAAGCGATTTTACTTTGTAAAGGTAATTCTTTAGGGCAATTATCTTCACAAGCAAGCAATGACATACAACCAAAAACACCATCATCATCGCCTACTAATTCATAAAAATCTTCCACACTTCTATGGTCATGCGGATCTTGTAAATATCTAGCTGTTCTTAAAAGCCCTGTAGCAGCTATGAAATTTGGGCGCATAAGTTTAGTTGCACAAGAAGCTACACAAATTCCACACTCTATACAACGATCAAGTTCAAAAGTTTCATCCGCAACTTCTGGCTCAATGCGTTCTTCAAGTTTAGAAATATCAGTTTCTTTTTCATTATGCACCCAGCTTTCAACACGCTTACACATGTCTTCAAACCACTCGCCTGTATTCACGCTTAAATCTTTAATATGCCTAAATGCAGGCATAGGCATAAGCTCTATCACTCCATCAGGATAATCTTTAGTCAAAGTTTTACAAGCAAGTTTTGGCACTCCATTAATCATCATTGCACAAGATCCGCAAATCCCTGCACGACAAACAAAGTCAAAACTCAGATCTGCATCCATTTTTTCACGGATCAAAGTCAAACATACAAAAACCGTCATAAAAGGAGTTTCTTCAAGCTCATAAGTCACAAAATGTGGTTTAGAAATTTTGCTTAAAGGATTGTATTTAAATGCCTTTATTGTCAATTTTCTACTCATAATCAACTCCTATTCTTTGGTTTGGTGCTTTATATTTAGCTTGCAATTCATAAGGCATTAAGGCGTTTTGAATTTCATAACGACCTTTGCCTTCAGCTTCCATTTTTTCACGGATAGCATCCACTTCAGCTTGGCGTTTTTCACTTAAAGGATTTTCTATAATATTTCCTTTAGCACCGTATCCACGGAATGCTGGTGGAATTTCCATTTTCATAATATCAAGCTCTTCGTATTCTATGCGTGGTAAGGTTTCGCCTTCTACCCAAAAAGTATTGGTTCTTTTCATCCAATTTAAATCATCTCTTTTTGGATAATCTTCCCTATAATGCGCCCCACGACTTTCTGTTCTTAAAAGCGCTCCATAAGCTACGCAAAGTGCTATTTTTAACATTCTTGGCACTCTATACGCTTCTTCAAGCTCTGGATTTGCACAATCAAGTTCTTTACAATGTACTTTAACGTCTTGAGAATCTTTATAAAGTTTTTCAAGTTCATCTACTGCTTCTTTCAAACCTTCACCTGTTCTAAAGATGGCCACCTTATCCCACATGATTTCTTTCATTCTGTTTTTGATTTCAAAAACATTATGTTTACCTTCTTTATCTACTAAAGATTTTAAATATTGATACTCTTTAGTTAAGAAGTCTTTTACTACATTTGTGTCAATTACTTCACCATTATTTTTACAATAATCTGCAAAATAATCTCCCACTATCATACCTGCTACAACAGTTTCAGCACATGAATTTCCACCTAAACGATTAAATCCGTGCATATCCCAGCAAGCTGCTTCTCCACAAGCAAAAAGTCCGTTTAACCATTGACTTTCACCCGTTGGTTTAGTTCTAATTCCACCCATAGAATAATGCTGCATTGGAAGAACTGGCGCCCAACCTTTTGGACCCTCATCTGCTGGATCAATACCATTAAAAGTTTTACAAATATCTTGTACATCGCGGAGATTTTTTTCCACATGAGCTCTTCCAAGTATAGAAATATCAAGCCATAAATGATCCCCATAAGGGCTTTTTACACCTTTGCCTTTACGAATATGTTCCATCATTCTACGACTTACCACATCACGGCTTGCAAGTTCTTTTTTCTCTGGTTCATAATCAGGCATAAAACGATATCCATCCACATCGCGTAAAATTCCACCATCACCACGACAGCCCTCAGTAAGCAAAATACCGCTTGGCACAATAGGAGTTGGATGAAATTGCACTGCTTCCATATTTGAAAGTCTGCAAAGCCCTGTTTCAAGAGCGATGGCTGCACCTGTTCCTTCACAAATTACCGCATTTGTAGTTTGTTTATAAATTCTACCATAGCCCCCTGTTGCTATCATGGTTCCTCTTGCAATATAAGCAATGAGTTGTCCATTAGTTAAATCTCTAGCGATCACACCTAAGCATTTTTTACCATCATGGATAATTCTTACTGCTTCCATTCTATCAATAATTTTTACTTGATGTTTAATAGCTTCATTTGCTACACCATAAAGCATACAATGCCCTGTTGCATCTGCGATATAGCAAGTTCTCCATTTTTTAGTTCCACCAAAATCTCTAGCATTAATAAGCCCGTGCGCTTCTTCTTTTTCTTCAATCACAGTTTTTTGTGCATTGATTACAACAGTTCTTGGACCTTTAGTAACTCTAGTCCAAGGCACACCCCAAGCCGCAAGCTCACGCACTGCTTTTGGCGCAGTTTGAGCAAACATTCTTGCTACTTCTTGATCACAGCCCCAATCACTTCCTTTTACTGTATCTGCAAAGTGAAGATCTTCATTATCACCCTCACCTTTTGCCCCATTTGCTAAACTTGCCTGCATACCTCCTTGCACCGCTGCAGAGTGAGAACGCTTCACTGGACAAATACTTAAAAGTGTTACACTTTGGCCACTCTTTGCTACTTCAATAGCCGCTCTAAGACCTGCTAATCCTCCGCCTATTACTAAAGCATCACTATATTGTATATTCATAATTTGCTCCATTGTAGTTTTTTATCATCGCAGTAGTTTGGGTTTGATTTTGGTAGTTTTCATAACCTATTTTTATAAATGCTGCAAGACTTAACACACCTAAAACTAGGAAGAAAATACTGATTATCCATTTAGCAGTTTTAAGCTTTTTGCGACTTTCTTTTACATTTTTTCCTTCAAACCAACCCCATTTAACACAAAGTCTATAAAGCCCTATACTTCCATGAAGTTCAACACAGACTAAAAGAACAGCATAAAAAAGCCACATAAAATGACTTACAACCCTATCTCCTGACATATCGCCGCTGATTTTATCTGCATTGGTTACAATAAAAATAAGATGAGCAGAACCTAAGAAAAACATAATAAAACCTGTAAAAGCTTGAACCCACCATAACGAAGTATCGCTGTGATTCATTTTTTTACTGTGTGTTCTTAGTATTTGATACTGACGGTAATTAATAGGAAATTTTCTCATTGCAAGTAAAGCATGAACGAAAAAAACCACTAAAACACAGGCGGCTAAAAATGAAGTAAGATAACTCATAACAGGATTATCGTAAACAAATTTTAATTCTAAAAAATGCACTACAGAATTAAAAAAATCCTCACTGACTAAAATTGTAGAAACAAAAAGCATATGCACCCACATAAAAAGACCTAAAAAAAGCCCTGAAGCACTTTGGATAAAGTCTAATTTCGCAGGCATTTTACTTTTTTTGCCCTCAATGCTCTTACCCAAATAACCTTCGATAAGCTCACGCATCTTTACTCCTTTGTAAAAAGAAATTAAAAAAAATCCATTTCATTATATTACAAAAGTCTTTAAGATAGATTAAATATTTACTTTTTTAAACTTTATACAAATATAAACTAACAAAGCTGTTATAAACATTATAAAACTTAAAATTTGCCCCATACTCATACCCCATAAAACAAAACCTATACCAAAATCAGGCTCGCGATAAAATTCACATATAAATCTTGCCAATGAATAAGCACCAGCATACACAAGAATCAATTCCCCTTGAAAGCTTTGCTTAAATCTTGCTAAATAAACTATAATAAAAACAACAATACCTTCTAAAAATGCTTCATAAAGTTGCGATGGATGGCGCAATACTCCATCAACATAAATTCCCCAAGGCACATTTGTAATGCGACCAAAAAGCTCTTGATTTAAAAAATTTCCTATACGACCAAAAACATAAGCCAATGGAACACTTAAAGCAACCAAATCAAGAAAAATCCAAGGATTTGTTTTATATTTTTTACAAAACAATAAAGTAGCTATCAAAAATCCTATAATTGCTCCATGATAACTCATACCTCGAATACCTACAAATTCACCATTAATATAAGGATTAAAAATTTGCCAAGGATGAGTAATATAATACATAGTATTTGCATCATAAATCAAAATATATCCAAGTCTTGCACCTAAAATAACCCCTATTTCAACCCATATAAAATAACTATCCAAATGTTTTTCATTAATGTCTAGTTGAAATTTTCTTACAAAAAATTTAGCCAAAAGCAAAGCCAAAAGCAAAGCTATAACATACATAATGCCATACCAATGCACCTTTAAACCAAAGATGCTAAAAGCTATAACATTAAAATTTGAATAAATATGCTGCCAAAATTCCATATATCTTTCCTAATTTTCTTTTATAAAAATATAACAAAAAAACTTTAACTTGCTATAATTAACACAAACACATTAAATAAAGGTAAAAAATGAAAAAATATATTTTACTTGCTAGTAGTATGTTAATTTTAGCAGCTTGTGGGGGTACAAGTAGTAATTTTGTCAATGTTTCTATGCCAAATTTTAAACCCCAAGTTCCAACAAAGGTTGAACCTATTAATTCTGGAGTAAGCATTGCTCTTGAGCCTATTAATATAGAACAAAATAACAATTATTCTGATTATTTTGAAAATTCAGTGCTTAAAATTCGCATAGAAAAAGAAATTGATCTTTTAAAACAAAATTTAGAAGAGCAGATCAAAACCATCGCTCAGCTAAAAGGCTATAAAATAGTTACTACTAATCCAGACTACACTCTTAAAAGTTCAATCAGTATTTATACGGAAGAAAAAAATGCACAAAAAACAAGCAATTTTATGAGTGGAGATTATGTAAAATCCAATTTAGGTATAAATTTTAAAGGTAAAATAGATTTTATAGATGCACACAATCCACAAAATTCAACCAATCTTTCAAGTAGTACTAAACTAGATTCTTTAGTTGCACTTAACTATCCTATTAAAAATGATGATGGGGTTAATATGTTTAAAACTACTATCTCCACTGTACCAACTCAACTCAATAAAGGTTTAGAGCAACCTGCTTTTGAAATTGATAAAAGTTTTTTAGCTTTTTATAAAAATACATTAAATACACTTTATAACAATCTACCAAAAGCAACAGACATAGGCAAAACTATACCTAATACAAATAGTGGTTTTAATAGTTTTGATGGCGATGCTACCTTTGAAGAAAGCTTACCTCAAACAAATTCTAATCAAAATAATACAATTGAAAACACGCCTACACAAAATATTCCTACAAATCCATCTTCAACAAATCAAAATAATCAAAGTAAAAATCAAGATGGGGTAGAAATATTTGAATGATAAAACTTGTGAGAAAATTAAACTTTCTCACACAAAAAATAAGATTTTCTTATACAAAAAAATAACTATCATTCTACTTTAAAATCAATGCCTGTTGCATTGCATTTTTTATCATCTCTCTTTTATCTCGTATTTCAAAAAAAAGCTCAAAAGCAAAAACCCCTTGCCATAAAAGCATATCAAGCCCATCTTTAATTTTTAAATGATACTCTTTACACAATCTATAAAAAGGTGTTTCTCTGCCATAAATTACCTCAAAAGCAAATTTAGCTTTAGGTAAAATTCCATCTAAAAGCTCTCTATCACAAGGTAAATTTTCATCTTTTAATCCAGCAGAAGTTGAATTTACAACCAAATCAAAGTCAAAATCTTGCAAGTTTTTATAAAGATAAGTTGGATAAGCTAAGAAATCTTTAAATCTTTCTTTACTACGATTAGCTATATACACTTCTACGCCTTTTTGTTTTAATGCATAAGCAAGCGCCAAAGCTGTACCTCCAGCACCCAAAATCAAAGCTTTTTTTATATTATCAAAATCCTTAATAGTTTCTAAAAAACCTAAAGCATCAGTATTATAAGCGTAAATTTTATCTTCTTTTAAGCATAAAGTATTTGCAGAGCCAATATTTCTAGCAAAATCATCCTTCACATCAGCAATATCTAAAGCTTTTTCCTTAAAAGGCAAAGTAATATTAGCTCCACTAAGTCCTAATTTAAAAAAATCTTCTCTTAAACAGTTAGCATTTCTTAAATGATAGCGTGTATAAATGCTATCAAGTCCTAAGGCTTTGATAGCATTATTATGCATTCTAGGCGATTTAGAGTGAGAAATAGGATCGCCTATAACTGCTAAAAATTTCATTTTAAAGTAAAAGAAAAAGCATCTTTTGCAATATCCTTACGGATTTTAGCAAGTTCTGCTGCAATATCTGCCTTTTCAAATGGTCCTATTAAAACCTTGGTAATTTCTTTACCTCCAACTGTAGTTTTATAAAGTTTATAATCATAACCTTTTTGTTTTACAGAAGCAAGTTCTTTTGATTTTTGATCCAAATTACTTACTGAGAAAATTTGCACATAAATACCCGATGCTAAACCACTTGAATGTACAGGTTTAGCATCAACATTTTTAAATAAATCATTTGCATTTTGTTCTTTTTTAGGGATTTGTTTTGTACTTTCTTTTTCTTTTTTTACAGCTGTTTGTTTTTTTGCTTCTTCTTTAGGTTTTGCAGTTTGTGTTACTTCTTGTTTAGGAGTACTTGCTTGTGGAGTGGTATTTTCTGAAGTAGTTGCTGTGGGTTCTGCTGGAACTTCTTGATCAGGCATAGCAAAATTTGTAGTATCATTGTTATTTGAACTAGAGGTTGTTGTATTTTGAGTTGTATTTTGTTCATCTTGAAATTGTTTTCTTAATGCCTCAAATTGATCTTCTGCTGAAGTATTATCTGTAATTGGCATACTTTCAAAAGAAGTATCATTGTTATTGTCTTGAGTTGCTATAGGTTCACTTGGCAATACACTTTGATTTTGCGTATTTTCATCACCACTACCATTAATAAGCTTCATAACTATCATGATAGCTAAAAACAAAATAACTAAAGCAATAACTCGTAAAAGAATTTTTTTTACTTTTTCACTTTTATTACTTTTTTCTAAAATAATATCATCAAATTCATTTTTTTGATTTTCCATAATTTGTCCTTTCTTACATATGCTTAGACCAAGAACTTCCTCGTTCTTTTTGATAAACCTCATAAGGCAATATTAAAATATTAAATTCCCTAGGTACATCCATACTAGGAAACACCTTCCATTCTACTGGCATTTTACTTGCAAACATCATTGAAAGTTTAGACGCTAAAGAATAACCTTCGTTTAATGCCGTGTGTCCTTTGTGAATATAAAGATGTAAATGTCCTGGAGTTTTAGTCTTATAGGCTGTGAAATTTATAAAACCTTCTTCTCTTAAAATAAGTTGTGCACGGTGATAAAATCTTTCAGCATTAAAACCATTATAATCAAAGACAATATTTTCTACTTTATTATCTTTTGTTATTAAATCATGAGCGACAACAATTTTTTTAGCAGCGTGTTCTCTCATGACATTTAAATTTAAAGGAGCATCAACTCTTTCAAATTTATCAAAAAATAAGCGACCTCTATGTGTAATTTTATTTACAATTTTATCGCGTCTTATATAATAATGATCGCCAATTATTTTAATTAGCGACATATCCATTGGTGAAATCAAAACATAGCCCTTTCATAAATAATAAAATTACTTGCAAGTTTTTTTAATTCTTGTTTAATATTCTCTTGTAATTTTTCATTATTAATATCATCTAAAATATCTGCAATATAATTTGACACAATTTCCATTTCTTTTTCTTTAAAACCTCTGGCAGTAAGCGCTGGAGTTCCAAGTCTTAATCCACTTGTGATAAAAGGACTTCTAATCTCTCCTGGAACGGTATTTTTATTTGCAGTAATACCTGCATTTCCAAGAGCTAAATCTGCATCTTTTCCACTAAATTCACGATCTAAAAAACTCATTAAAACAAGGTGATTATCCGTTCCATCGCTAACAAGTTTAAATTTTCTATCCATTAAAACATTAGCTAAAACTTGAGCATTGGTTCTTACTTGTTTTGCATAAACTTTCCACTCATCGCTAAGATTAAATTTAAATCCTACTGCTTTTGCAGCAATTACATGCATCAAAGGACCACCTTGAATACCTGGAAAAATGGCAGAATTAATTTTTTTAGCAAGCTCTTCATCATTTGTCATAATAATACCACCTCTTGGACCACGCAAAGTTTTATGTGTGGTTGAGCTTACTACATGAGCGTGCGGAAAAGGACTTGGATGCTCGCCTGCCACAACAAGACCTGCAATATGTGCTATATCAGCAAAAAGATAGGCACCTATTTCATCAGCAATTTCTCTAAATTTAGCAAAATCAATCACTCTTGCATAAGCACTAGCTCCACAAACTATTAATTTTGGCTTTTCTTTCTTAGCGATTTCTCTTACTTTTTCATAATCAATTCTTCCATCAAGTTCTACGCCGTAAAAACAACTTTCGTACATTTTACCCGAAGAACTTACTTTTGCACCATGAGTTAAATGTCCACCATGACTTAAATCCATTCCTAAAATTTTATCACCTGGATTAATCAAAGCCGCATAAACACCTTGATTAGCTTGAGAACCTGAATTAGGCTGAACATTAGCAAATTTACAATTAAAAAGTTTTTTACATCTTTCAATAGCTAGAGTTTCAATCTCATCAACAAATTCACAACCACCATAATATCTTTTACCTGGATAACCTTCTGCGTATTTGTTCGTCAAGATACTTCCCATAACTTCCATTACTTCAGGTAAAGTGAAATTTTCACTCGCTATCATTTCAAGACCTTCGCATTGACGCTCTAACTCTTTGTTTGTTAAATCAAAAATTTCTTTATCAAACATTTCTAAACTCATTCTTTCTCCTTTAGTTCTGATTTTAATGGACGCATTGCAGGAAACAATATCACATCTCGAATAGATTTTTTATTTGTCAAAAGCATAACAAGTCTATCTATACCTATACCCTGCCCTGCCGTTGGAGGCATTCCATAACCCAAAGCATTTACAAAATCTTCATCCATTTCGCAAGCCTCTTCATCGCCTGCATTTTTAGCTTCAATTTGTTTTAAAAATCTCTCATATTGATCAAGAGGATCATTAAGCTCATTAAAACCATTTGCCAATTCTCTTCCACAAATAAACAGCTCAAATCTCTCAGCAATCTGAGAATCCTCATCGCTACGTCTTGATAAAGGACTTATGGAAATAGGAAAATCAATCACAAAAGTAGGATTGATCAATTTTTCTTCCACATAATTATCAAAAAGTTCAGCTTGTAAATGTCCAAGTTCAAGCTTTTCATTCGCTTCAAAACCATCTACTTTTAATTTAGTAAGAATTTTTTCCTTATCTTCAATTAAATCCCTATCCAAACCACCATATTTACAAAGTGCATCTTTGTAAGTAATTCTTTCAAAAGGTTTAGAAAAATCTATCATTTTTCCATCAAATTCTATTGTTTTTCCCAAATTAAGTTTATCTAAAAGTAAAGCAAAAAGTTCTTCAGTTAAATCCATTAAATCTTTATAATTATGATAAGCCCAATAAAATTCTATAGTTGTAAATTCAGGATTATGGGTTAAATCCATACCTTCGTTTCTAAAACAACGATTGATTTCAAAAACTGCCTCAAAACCACCCACTACAAGTCTTTTAAGATAAAGTTCTGGAGCAATTCTTAAAAATCTTTCTACGCCTAAAGAATTGTGAAAAGTTACAAAAGGCTTAGCGTTTGCTCCACCTGCAATCGGATGCATCATAGGAGTTTCTACTTCTAAAAAGCCTTTATTTTCAAAAAAATGACGAATCAAACTCACCACTTTAGAACGCACTAAAAAATCTTTTCTAACTTCTGCATTCATTATCATATCAACATAACGTTTACGATATCTTTGCTCAATATCTGTTAATCCATGATATTTTTCAGGTAAAGGAACAATAGCTTTTGTAGCGAGTTTTACTTCACTTGCATGCAAACTAAACTCACCTGTTTTAGTTACAAAAGGAAAACCTTTAACCAAAACAATATCACCTACTTCTAAATTCTTTTTCAAAATCGCATAAAGTTCTTCACCTACACTATCTTTATTAAAATAAATTTGCAAATTTGTATCTTCATCTTCAATGTTTGCAAAAATCGATTTCCCAGCTATACGCAAAAGTTTCAAACGTCCTGCAACAACAGCATTGATACTTTCATCTCTTTTTTCAACTTGCTCTAAAATATAAGAAAATTTATCCTTAAAAGTCTTTAAAGACATTTCTTTTTCTAAAAAATGAGGATAAGGATTGATCCCTAAATTTTTTAATTCCTTGGCTTTTTCTATTCTTTGCTGCTCTAAAACATTATCAAACATTTATATTTTTACCTTTGCTTTTTGATTATTACAATCACCACAAACACCATAAAGCTGCATCAAATGCCCTGTAAGTTTAAAACCATGTTCTTTTGCAATCAAGGCTTGCTGTCTTTCTATAATAGGATTTTCAAACTCTATAATTTTTCCGCAATTTTTACATATCATATGATCATGGTGAGGTTTATTGGCAAGCTCGTATTTTTTACCTGCTGAACCAAAAGAAATGGAAGTTACCATTTCTGCTTCTTCAAGCAAATTTAAAGTACGATAAACAGTTGCAATTCCTACATTTAAATCGGGTTCAGCTTGTTTGATTTCCATATATAAACTTTCGGGTGTGTAATGAGTATCACTGTGATAAAGAGTTTTTAAAAGTACTTCTCTTTGCTTGGTATATTTAAGTCCGCCTTGTCTTAATATTTTTTTAAATCTCTCAAGTAAAACATCATATTCCACATTTTCTATCAGCATATCACTCCCCTTTTTGAGTATTGTTTAAATCACTTACAATATCTTGCAACTTTTCATTAGCATGATCTAGACTATTTTCTGTTAAAGGTTGATTCATAATAAAAGATCCAGTTTCTTTAAGCAAATTCAAAGTATAGCTATTTTTAGCAAAATTATCTAATTTATCATTTAAAAAATCGATTCTTGCTACACAAAAAACTAAAATTGCAAAAATTAAAAAGATTTTTGCCCCACCAAATATAAAGCCACCAATACGATCTAAAAAACCTAGGCCACTTAATTTGATCAGCTTAGAAAGAAAATTACCTGCCAACAAACAAACTATCCAAAAAATAATTAATATGGCCAAAAATCCAGCAAATCCAGCTAAGCTTTGATTTTCTATCTTATAAAAAGTACTTTGTATAAATTCAGCCGCTTGAGTTGCGTATTTTGAAGCAATAAAAACACCACCAATAATACCCAAAAGTCCAAAAATTTCTTTTATCAAACCATTGATAATACCCTTAAGCCCTAAAAGCAAGGTAAATCCTAAAATAAAAGCATCAAACCAATAAAAATTCATTTCAATCACTCTCTGATTTTTTTTTGTTTTAAATTTATTCTACAAATAAGCACTAAATGCTAAGTTAATCATTCTATGATTTTAGGAACAACAAAAAAATGTTCTTGTTTTTTTGGAGCACAATCTAAAACCTCATCAATAACATTGCTATTTCTTATCTCATCAATCCTCAAAGGAGCTCCACCTTTTATAGTACTCACAGTAATCTCTTGGGAATCTAGATCAAGTTCGTTTAATTTTTCAACAAAATTCACAATTTCACTTAACTGTACAATGGTTTCATTTCTGTTTTTTGTTATTTGTAAAGCACTTAATTTTTCAAGCTTGCTTAATAATTTCTCATCTATTTGCATTTCTTAAACCTTAATAAAAAAGTTAAAATTTTGAAAATTATATCATAAAAAGCTTTAAATTGTTTAGGATATTTTGCAATTTATATGATACAATACCATAATTTTTCTATACAAAAATAAAAATATTTTTTCAAGGATAAATTTTGGGACTAAAAGATAATTTAAAAGCTGTTAAAAATGAACTTAACACAGAAGAACAATTTATAGAAAATTTTATCAAAGGAGAGAGATTTATACGCAAGTATAAATTTTATATATCTGCTGTTGTGATAATTTTAGTTGCTTGGTTTGCTGGAAATTTTATAATCTCAAAAATAAACGATTATAAAACAAAAGAAGCAAATGAAATTTATGCCAATCTAATACAAGATCCTAGCAATAAAAATCTTTTAGAACAACTTAAAAATAAAAATACCAATCTTTACGCTATCTTTTTACTAAAAGAAAATATTAATGATTTTAATAATACAGCTCTCCAAAATGAACTAAAACAAATTTACAGTAATACTCAAACAAACACTTTACTTAAAAATATTATCGCATTATCTTTAGGGGATAAATCGATATTTTTAAAAAATTATGATAAATTATTAGAAGCTTACAAATTTTTAGAGCAAAATAAAATCGAAGAAGCTAATGTTTTACTTTCTCAGATAAAAGAAAATTCAAGTTTAAATCAAATAACTAAAAATCTCAAACATTATCAAGGCATTACACAATGAAAAAAATATTTTTAACACTATTTTGTTTAATATTTCTATGTGCTTGTGGCACCAAAAGACAATATTTTGAACCAAAACAAACCGATGGAGATTTAAGTCATAATAGCAATTTAAAAAGTAAAATCGTTGATTGGAATCTAGTTTCTGCAAAACTTAGCAATAATACAGCTATCTTAAAAAATAATATCTCCATAGACAAGTTTAAACTTCCTAAAAATTATATGCTTCTAGCTTATCAAGATGGGGAATATTTTACTGCAGATAATAATGGAAATTTAAAAATTTTTGACAATTCTTATAATGAAATTTATAATTTTCAATTTGACGCTAGTGTTGTAGGAGTAGCTTCTAATGGAGATGATTTAGCCCTTGTACTTGCAAACAATACTATAGTTCTTGCAAATCGTTCTTTGGGTATTAAATTCAGTCAAACCCTAACCTCAGCTCCAGCCCAAGACAGTCGTACCGCTAATCCTATATTTTTAGACAATATCATCGTTTATCCAACGCTAGATGGTAAAATTTTAATTCTTTCAAGAAACAATCTTCAAATCATTAAAGATGTGGTTATTTCAGCAGAAAATTTTTTCAACAATGCAATCCATCTAAGTGTAATCGGAGATAAACTTATAGCAGCAACAGCTAAAAAAATCATTGTTGTAAGCCCTGCTAGAACTCTTTATCTTGACGCTGACATAAAAGATGTTGCACTTAGCGATGATGGTATTTTTATACTAGAAAAAGATGGGACTATTATTAAAACTGATTATAACTTAAGAAAAATTGCGGAAAAAAAATTTGAATTTGCTATTTTTGTAAAAAGCAATATATACAATAATTATTTATATATTTTTGAAAAAACAGGCTATCTTATCAAAATGAATCTAAATTTAGATAATACACAAGTATTTAAACTTTCAGAAGCTGTTGATAAAATTTCTTTCATGGGAAATGGTAAATTTTACTACGGAAATAAAATTTTAGATTTGCTATGATAAAAATTTTAGAACAAACAATAAAGGCTTTAAAATTAAATTTAAAGCCCTATGACTTAAGTATGTTGACTAGAAAAAAAAGTTATATTTGCGCTAAAGATCAAAATAACATTCTTTTTATGTATACAGGAAAAACAAAATTTTTAATGAAAGATGCCTTATTTTTAGAAAATCTAGCACAGCAAATTAACATAAATAACAAATATTTTTTTAGCATGACTTCTCTTTGCTCTAAAGCAAAAAATCATCTAGAAATGAAAGGATTTAATATCTATGCTGCTCTGTGATATTGGTAATTCAAATGCTAATTTCCTAGATGATAACAAATATTTTACTCTTAGTATAGATCAGTTTTTAGAATTTAAAAATGAACAAAAAATTTTTTATATCAATGTCAATGAACATCTCAAAGAACATTTAAAAAATCAAAAAAATTTTATCAATCTTGAACCTTATTTTTTATTTGATACAATTTATCAAGGATTAGGAATCGATCGCATAGCAGCTTGTTATACTATTGAAGATGGAGTTGTTGTAGATGCAGGTAGCGCTATTACAATTGATATTATTTCTAATTCTATACATCTTGGTGGTTTTATCTTGCCAGGTATTGCAAATTATAAAAAAATTTATAGCCATATTTCACCACGATTAAAAAGTGAATTTAACACTCAAGTTAGTCTTGATGCATTCCCACAAAAAACCATGGATGCTTTAAGTTATGGTGTTTTTAAAGGAATTTACCTACTGATAAAAGATGCCGCTCAAAACAAAAAGCTTTATTTCACTGGTGGAGATGGGCAATTTTTAGCAAATTATTTCGATCACGCAATTTATGATAAACTTTTAATCTTTAGAGGAATGAAAAAGATTATAAAAGAAAATCCCAATTTACTTTATTAAAAATGTTACAAAAATTCTCATTGATATCAAACCTTAATGAAATTTAACTTTTTGTAAAACAAATTCAATTAAACTTCTATTTAGAAAAAAGTTTATTAAAATAAAAAAAGGAAAAACAATGAGCCAACAAGAATTTGATGTGCTTGTCATCGGAGCTGGAATTTCAGGAGCAGCATTATTTTACGAGCTTGCAAGATATACAAATATTAAAAATATTGCTTTGATAGAAAAATATAATACAGCTGCAACATTAAATTCTAAGGGAACGAGTAATTCTCAAACCATTCATTGTGGAGATATTGAAACCAATTATACTTTAGAAAAAGCGCGAAAAGTAAAAAGAACAGCTGATATGATAGTTAAATATGGACTCATGCAAAATGCGCAAAATAATTTCATGTTTTCTCATCAAAAAATGGCTCTAGCTGTTGGAGATATAGAATGTGATTATATGAAAAAACGCTATGAAGAATTTAAAGAACTTTATCCTTATGTAAAATTTTTCGATAAAGCAAAAATCAAACAAATTGAACCCAAGGTTGTTTTAGGAGAAGATTGCAATCAAGATAGACCTGAAAATATCTGCGCCATGGGTGTTGAAAGCGGCGAGGTTTTTACAACTGTAGATTTTGGGAAAATGAGTATAAATCTAATAGAACAAGCCCAAAAACAAAATAAAAATACTTTCGTTGCCTTTAATCAAGAAATTATTCACATAGAAAAAAAGGATGATATTTTTATATTAAAAACCTCAAATCATCAAGAATACCATGCCAAAAGCGTAGTTGTCAATGCTGGAGCGCACTCTTTATATTTAGCACATAAAATGAACTTAGGTATGGATAAGTCTTGTTGGCCTGTTGCAGGAAGTTTTTATTTAACCAAACAAAAACTTTTAAATGGTAAGGTTTATATGGTGCAAAATCCTAAACTTCCATTTGCAGCTCTTCATGGAGATCCTGATTTGCTTGCTGATATGAACACTCGCTTTGGACCTACCGCACTTGTTATTCCAAAACTAGAACGTTATCATGGTCTAAAATCAGTTCCAGAATTTTTTGAAGCACTAAAACTTGATAAAACTGTTTTAAAAGTAACTTTTAATATGTTTAAAGATGCAACAATTAGAAATTACATCTTTTATAATTATCTTTTTGAACTACCTTTTGTTGATAAAAGCTTATTTGTTAAAGATGCCAAAAAAATAGTCCCAAGTCTTAAAGCAAGCGATATTTATTATGCGAAAGGTTTTGGAGGCGTAAGACCGCAAGTTATTGATAAAACTAAAGGAGAATTAATGCTAGGTGAAGCAAGCATCACAGAAACCCCTGGTATTATTTTCAATATGACTCCAAGTCCTGGAGCAACAAGTTGTCTAGGAAATGCTGAAAGAGATGCAAAGCTTGTATGTAATTACCTAGGAATGGAATTTAACGAAGATAAATTTTCTTCAGAATTATTGTAATCATTTTGTTTCTATTTTTAGCTACAATAATTTCAAAAGGAGTTTACCATGCTTAAAAAAACAAAAATTGTAGCCACAGTAGGTCCAGCAAGTGAAAAGGAAGAAATTCTACGCCAAATGATTATCAATGGTGTAAATGTTTTCCGTTTAAACTTTTCTCATGGAACACATGAGTATCATAAAAAAAACTTAGATACCATAAGAAAAGTAGCTAAAGAATTGCATATTCGTATTGGAATTTTACAAGACATTAGTGGTCCTAAAATTCGTACAGGTGAACTTAAAGAACCATTTGAATTAAAAAAGGGTGATAGACTCGATTTTTATCGTGAAACAATTTTAGGAGAGAAGATTGCTCAAAATCATTATAAAATCAGTATTAATCAAAAATCTATTTTAGATATGTTAAAAATTGATGAATATATTTATCTATATGATGGATCAATTCGTGCTAAAGTAGTAAACATAGATGATCAAAAAATTGAAACCATTATAGAAAATGATGGTTTTTTAAACTCAAATAAAGGTATTAATTTTCCGAATACTAAAATCAATATTGATGTTATTACACAAAAAGATAAAAATGATTTACTTTGGGGTATAAAAAATGAAGTAGATTTTTTAGCAATATCTTTCGTACAAAATGCGCACGATATTGATGAAGTTCGTGAAATTTTAGCACAAAATAACGCAAAAATATCTATTTTTGCAAAAATTGAAAAATTTGATGCAGTAGAAAATATTGATGAAATTATTAAATCTAGCGATGGTATAATGGTTGCAAGAGGAGATTTAGGTATTGAGGTGCCTTATTATAAAGTTCCTAATATCCAAAAAGAAATCATACAAAAAGCAAACAATGCCTCTAAGCCTGTTATTACTGCGACTCAGATGCTTTTTTCATTAGCCAAAAGCAAAACCGCCACAAGGGCTGAAATTTCAGATGTTGCAAATGCTGTTTTAGATGGAACAGATGCAGTAATGCTAAGTGAAGAAAGTGCCGTTGGTATAGATCCTGCAAACGCTGTTGGTATAATGTGCCAAACTATAATAGAAACAGAAAAACGCTATCCATATAACAAATTTAATGATTTTAATGATTTAGACAATACAGATAAAATCATGCGTTCTTCAGCTCATCTTGCAACAGATCTTAACGCTGATGCTATTTTTTCTTTAACAAGTAGCGGAAAATCTGCTATTAAGATTGCGAGATATCGTCCAAATATAGAAATCATAGCAGTAGGGCATTCTGAAAAAACCTTAAACTCTTTAAGTATAGTTTGGGGAGTTAATCCTGCAATCTTGGTTAATAAAAGTAATGAACTTACAGAATTATTAAAAGACTCTGTAAGATCAAGTGTTGAAAAAGGTTTTATGGATGAAGATAAATGCTATCTTCTAACTGCAGGCTTTCCAACAGGAGTAGAAGGTACTAGCAATCTTATCCGCATTCTCAATAAAGAGCAAATTGCTTATTATCTACAATAAAACATTAAATTCCTTTGAAAATAAGGAATTTAATGTCCTTATAAATTTTTTAAGCCAAAAGTCGATATAAATTAAAGCCTCACACAAAGGAGCAAATATGCAAGTGAATACTTTTTCAAATATCGCTAGCATGGCACAAACACAAGTTAGCAATAAGAAGGCAGATGATGCTAAGGAAAACACAAAAGACAAAAATGTTCAAAGTGCTAATTCTAGCAAGGATGTAGATAAAAATACCCTTGAAAAATTAAACGCACTTGGTGGAAAGGGCATTACACAAATTTACCTAGTTCAGTTTCAACAGCAAACAATGAATGCTGTAATAGGTTCGAGCAATGCCCAAACTGGACTAGATAGTCTTTTAAATGGTGCCAATTTAGATACTGCGAAATCTATACTTACAAATATTGATTTTGCATCCTTAGGCTACAGTGGCAAAAATCCACTTGATATGAATACAGATGAACTTCAACAACTTGTAAGTGAAGATGGTTTTTTTGGAGTGGAAAATACAGCCAATCGCATCGCGGATTTTGTTATTAAAGGCGGTGGCGACGATGTTGAAAAATTGAAAAAAGGTCTTGAAGGTATGAAAAAAGGATTTGAGCAAGCAGAAAAAATGTGGGGTGGAGAACTTCCTCAAATCAGTCAAAATACAATAGATGCGGCACTTAAAAAAGTTAGCGATCGCATTGATGAACTAGGCGGAAAAACTCTAGATCTTCAAGCTTAACTAAAAATGCTTAGAAATTTCTAAGCATTTTTAGTTGTTATTAATATCAAAAGTAAAAAATTCACTCTTAAAATTATTAGGTAAAGTTTTATACTGAGATATTGCAGCTTCATAGTTCTTTACTTCTTGATACAACATACCAAGAGCTGCTTTACTTTCTTTGTTATTTTTATCTGTAAGTTTAGAAAGCTGCAAAAGCGCTATAGCTGAATTTGGATTATTTGCACCTATGGCTGCTACGGCTGCTAAAAATAAAGTTTTAGTATCTTTAGCTCCATAATCATCAATCAAAGAATTATAAAGCGCATAAGCCTCCTCGTATTGCTGTGCAAAAATATCCAAATAAGCTAAAGTTTGTAAAATACCCTCATCTTTTGCTCCTGAAACATTAATCAACTCTTTAATTTTCTGTCTTTCTAAATTTAAAAGCCCTGCAATATGCATTAAATTAACATAAAATTCCCTAGCTATATTTGGCCCACCAAAAACACTACGATAATCAAGTTTTAAATTTTTAAAATGAATTTGAGCATTTTGAGCATATTCTTTAATATTTAAATTTGAATTTAAAGAATTAAAATACAAAATATTTGCCAAAATATCTTCAGGCAACTCTGAACGCAATTTAGCAATTTTCACATCTACTTGATTATTAAGGTTATTATTTTTAGCAACAATAGCTTCAAAAATCAAACTCAAAGGCGTGTCTTTTTTTGTTTCATCTAAATAAGGAAGCATAGAAATATAATTATTATTAACTAAAAACAACATACTTTTTTGCATATTAGCTTTAAAATTAGAATCAGCAGCTATATTATCAAGAATTTCATTGTAAAGTTTAGTTGTATCAATATCAATTAATTTTGCACAAAACATAGCAAAAGCACCTGCTAAGTAATTTTTAGGATTAAGATGATATGAACTTGAAAAATGCTTATAAGCAAGTTCATAATTTTGCATTTGGGCATAAGTTAAAGCCAAATTATAATGTAAAATACTATGTTCTGGATAATCCTTGATAAGTTTTTGAAATTCTTGGTTAGCAAGGCGTAACTTCTGATTTAATGCATAGTTAATAATATTGGCAATTTTTACATTGGTAGATGAAAGAGCCTTGCTTGTATTAAGATAAACTCCCGCATCAGCACTATCATCAACGAAATCTGTAACATTAGCTTTTTTAATATATAAAGCAGCCTGCTTACTATCAAAAACTTGATAAGGCGCAAAATAAAAAAGCAAATCGAATTGATCTTTTTGTTTTTTTAACAAATCTTTTGAAAAAGAATTTTGAGCAACTGCTATATTAAAAAGATCCTTATTTAAACGAACTTGAATTTTATAAGCATCTAAAATCTTATATCTATCTTTATCATTATCATAAGAATTTTGTAAGCGCGCTAACATATCTTGATAATTTCCTGTTTTAATATCAACCAATGTTAAAGCCGCCAAACTCTGATTAAAATCTCTTTCAATTTTCATCGCTGTACTTAAAGCGACTTTAGCTTTAGCATATTCTCCTATTCTAGCGTATAAAAGACCTAAAGATAAACTAGATTCAAAATTGCCTTGAGAATTTAATTGCTGTATAGCCTTGGAATCAAAGTCCATTTTTGCATAAATTTTAGCAGACAAATACTTTGCAACATCAGAATACGGCTCCATATCTGTTCTTTGTAACATTTGTAAAGCCTCAGGGTAATATCCTTTGTAATAATTAATCAAGCTTAAATAATAATCATATAATTTTGATTTTCCTTCTTTTGGAAGATACACTTGAGCTAAATCAATATAATATCTAAATTTTTCCTTATCATTAAGCTTTAAAGCACAAACAGCAGCATTGATAGCAGCTACACTTTGATTTTCTCCATTGGCTATAGCTTTCTTGAAGCTTTCAAAAGCTTCTTGGAATTTATTCTCATTCATTTGAGAAACGCCTAAATTATAATTAGATAAAGATTCATTATATACGGCAACTTGCTCATAAACTTTTAAAGCCTGTTCAACCTCACCCTTTAAATATAAAGCATTTGCTTTTTGGATCATACCATCAATTCTTTGCATATCATTGTATTTATATGATTCATCAGGCATAACAACAGGTTGTTCTAAAGGCTTAGAAGCTATAATATCTGGTTTAATTTTTCCTTCACTAAAAGTTAAATAAAAAAGCGTAAAAACTAAAATACAAACAATCCCCAAAGATAAACCTACAAGAGACATAAACTTACGATCTTTATACCAAGGCGTAGGCTCTTGACTTTCAACTTCTTCAAAAGTTGATACATCTTCAGGCGCACTTTCTCTTGTAAATTTAAAACCACTTTCACTATTTTCTTGAGGTAATTCTTCTGGCAATGATGCAAATTCTTCATCTTCTGGAGCTTGCCCCTCTTGCCCTTTAAATCCCTCTAAACTCTCATCAAGTCTTGGTTGATTTAAGCCATCTTCGGGTTTTTCTAGTATTATATCTTCTTGTTCAGCCATCTATACTCTTTAAAAATATTTTTTCAAAACATCAGGAATATGAATTTTTCCTTCTTTATCTTGATAATTTTCCATAATCGCTACCAAGGTTCTTCCTACTGCCAAAGATGAGCCATTAAGAGTGTGAACAAGTTCATTTTTTCCTTGTTCGTTTTTATAGCGAATTTTAGCGCGTCTTGCTTGAAAATCACGACAATTTGAAACAGAACTGATCTCACGATATTTATTTTGTCCTGGAAGCCACACTTCAAGATCCACAGTTTTTGCTGCACTAAAACCCAAATCTCCGGTGCAAAGCATCAAATGTCTATGCGCTAAACCTAAAGAACTGAGTAAATCACTTGCACACTCAAGCATTTCATTAAACACGCTATCACTTTGCTCAGGTTTAGTAATACTTACAAGCTCTACTTTTTCAAACTGGTGTTGTCTTATAATACCTCTTGTATCACGCCCTGCACTGCCTGCTTCTTTTCTAAAACAAGCGCTATAACAAGTCATTTTTATCGGTAAAGTTTCACTCGCTAAAATTTCTCCACTATAAAGATTGGTTACTGGAATTTCAGAAGTTGAGATCAAATACAAATCCTCATCATCTACCTTATACATATCTTCTTTAAATTTTGGCAACTGACCTGTCCCAAACATAGTAGCACCATTTACCAAAAAAGGCACATTAACAAATTCAAATCCACGACTTCTATTAAAATCTATCATATAATTTACCAAAGCGCGGCTTAATAAAGCTCCTTCGTTTTTAAGCACACAAAAACGACTTTGTGAAATTTTTACCCCACGCACAAAATCAAGCCAATTTAAACTCTCACCTAATTCAAAATGTTCTTTTGGAGTAAAATCAAAGCTAGATGGATTTAAAACTTTTTTAAGCTCCACATTTTCATCTTCGTCTTCACCCACAGGCACACACTCATCAGGGATATTTGGGATGGCATGAGCGATTTCTTCAAGCTCATTTTCTAAAGCATTTACTTTAGCGCTTTGCTCATTAATTTTACTTTTATTTTCGCTTAATTTTGCTTTTAAACTTTCTTTATCTTCGGCTGTAGCAAGCTCTTTACTGAATTTATTTTGAAAAGCTTGAAATTCTTCTAAAGCTGTTTTTTCTTTTTTTAAACTTGCAAAAAGTTCAGCAAGTTTTTTTAAGATATTTTCATCAACTTTTTTATTTTTTAACTTTTTAGCCACTTCATCAAAATTATTTTGCAAATTTTTTAAATCTAACATTTTCTACTCCTTAAAGTCCGATTTTTTCATAAATTTTTTGCATTTTTTCTTGGGCGATTTTTCTTGCTTTTGTCGCACCAAAATCTAAAATTTCTTTCAAATGCGAAGGCTTTTCTAAAAGCTCATTATATTTTTCTCTTGCTTCTTTAAAATAAGCATTTGCAAGTTCATTTAAATACATTTTAAAATGTCCATAACCCTCGCCACCTTTTTCATAGCGTATTTGTAATTCTTTTTGCCCTGCTTCATCTAAAAAAAGCTTTGCGATTTTAAAAACATTGCAGTTTTTAAAATCTTTTGGATCTTCTAAAGCGGTGCTATCTGTAACTATGGAAGAAATTTGTTTTTTTAAGGTTTTTTCACTGCTAAAAATATCTATAGTATTTTGATAAGATTTACTCATTTTTGCCCCATCAGTGCCTACAACTACAGCTACTTCTTCATTAACTTTAGCCTCTGGAAGGGTAAAAATTTCACCCCATTCATTATTAACTTTTAAAGCAATATCGCGTGCGATTTCAACATGCTGGATTTGATCTTTTCCTACAGGGACAATTTGTGTATCAAAAAGCAAAATATCAGCTGCCATTAAAACAGGATAAGAAAAAAGCCCATGTGAAGCACTAAGCCCCTTAGCAACTTTATCCTTATAACTATGCGCACGCTCTAATAAACCCATAGGAGTAAATTGCGATAAAATCCAATAAAGCTCCATAACTTCCTTAACGTCACTTTGCAACCAAAAAACGCTTTTTTGAGGATCTATGCCAAGGCTTAAAAAAGCCGCAGCAGCTTTTAAGGAATTTTGTTTAAGTTTTTCTCCATCTTGAGAAGAAGTCATGGCATGATAATTAGCAATAAACATAAACATTTGGCTTTTTTCTTGTGCATCTACCATTTGCTTAATCGCACCAAAATAATTACCTATATGCAAATCGCCACTTGGCTGAAGGCCTGTTAATACTCTCATTTTATCACCTTTTTAATCTCGCTTAAAAGCTCATCTATATTTTTATTTTCTATATTTAAAATAAAATTTGCCTTTTGTTCATACTTGCTTAAACGCTCATTATATAATTTTTTTGCTTTAATTTCATCATAAAACAAAGGTCTTTTAGAAATTTCATCTTTGTCTAAACGCTTTTTTAAATATTCAAAACTTGCTTTTAAATAAATACAAAAACCTGCTTTTTCTAAATTTGAAACATTAACAAAACCCCCACCTGTAGCAATACAAGTTTTCTCACAAGAACTAAAAAAATCAGACATTTTTTGCTCTTGTTCTCTAAAAAAATTCTCCCCTTTTTGTTCAAAAATTTCACTGACTTTTTGATTAAATTTTTGTTCTATTAAAAAATCACTATCTAAAAAAACAAGATCTAAATCCTTAGCTAAAGCTCTTGCTAAAGTGCTTTTTCCAGAACCCATAAATCCTATAAAAACGATATTTTTAGCTTTCATCATTTTCTTTACTGCCCTTTTTACGCGAAGCAATCACTAAAGGCACACCTTCAAAATTAAATTCTTTTCTGATTTGATTTTGTAAATAACGCTTATAGCTAAAATGCAAGGCCTTAGGACGATTCATAATAAGTGCAATTTTTGGCGGTGCTAAGTCATATTGTACTGCATAATAAATTTTAACCAATTTCCCATAATCATGCGGCAAAGGATGTGCTCTTGTGGCATTTTCTATCAAAGTATTAAGCTTAGAAGTTTGGATTTTTTGAGTGAAATTTTCAAAAATTTGCAAAATTTTATCGAGTAAAACATGCACCCTTTTTCCACTTAAAGCTGATACACTAATCACAGGTGCGTAAGCTAGAAATTTAAAACGATCAAGACGCAATTCTTTTACAGTCTTATCAAAATCCATCTCACTTTTATCCCATTTATTTAAAACAATAATCACACCCAAATAATGCTTAGCCACAAGCCCAGCAATGCGTTCATCAAGCTCGTTAAAGCCCTCATGCGCATCTAAAACCAAAAGTGCTATTTGAGAATGAGATAAAATTTTTTCCGTGCGATTTAGGGCAAAGCGTTCGAGTCCTTGAATTTTACCCCTTTTTCTAATACCTGCAGTATCAACAAATTCTATCACTTTATCTTTATGAACTACACTTTCATTAACAGGATCTATAGTAGTTCCTGCGATAGAACTTACAACACTGCGTTCTTGTTTAACCAAAGCATTTAAAAGACTTGATTTTCCAACATTTACACGCCCTACAATACCCACTCTGATATGATTTTGATCGACTTCTTTAAATTGAAATTCTTTTCCTTCTTCATAATGCTCTAAAAAATCTTCTAAATTTTCTTCTTCATCAGGGATTAAAAACTCTTCATGTAAAAATTTTTCAAGCCATTCATAAAGTTCATCTAAGCCTACATTATGGGTTACTGAAAGATTGAAGATTTCCTTTACTCCAAAATTTGCAAACTCCCAAGCCCTTTCTTCATCTTTTTTATTATCTACTTTATTAACCACTAAGGCTATAGGTTTTCCAAGTTTTTTTAAAGAATAAAAAAACTGTCTATCCTCATCATCAGGCGCTAATTTCCCATCAACTAGATAAAGTATGATATCGCTTTCTTTAGCTACTTTTAAAGTGTTTTTTTTCACATTTTTAAAAAGTTCATCACTTTCATCAAGCCCTCCACTATCAATAAGCATGGCTTTTTTTGAATGAATATGAATTTGCGTTTTATTTGTATCTCTAGTTGTACCTGAAATATCACTTGTAATAGCTATTCTTTGTCTTGCCATTCTATTAAAAAGACTTGATTTTCCAACATTTGGCTTGCCTATAAGTATGATGCTTTGCATTTTTTTCCTAGAAAATTATATTTTTAAAATTATATAAAATTTGGCTTAATATTAAGCAAAAAAAGACTAGAATTAACACAGATTTTAGTCAAGGAAAAAAATGCTAAAAGTAATCAAGCATAATTTAGGAATTTATTTCATGATTTTAGCATGTTTGGATTTTGCACTTATGGGAGCTTGTGCAAAAATTCTTAGCAAGGAAATGAGTTCTATAGAAATTATGTTTTTTAGAAATATCATAGGAATTTTTTTCATAGTCTATCTTTTAAAACGATCTAAGGCACATAAAGAAGGGGGGCATTTTTGGCTCTTGGTATTTCGTGGAGTAGTAGGCACGCTTTCACTATATATGTTTTTCTATAATGTTTCAAATATTACACTAGGCGGAGCTTTTGCTTTTCAAAAAACTGCTCCTATTTTTATTACTTTAATAGCTTTTGTTGTTTTTAAAGAAAATATTGGCATCAAAGGCTGGATAGGAATTTTAATAGCATTTGGTGGAGTGCTTTTAATCGCTCAGCCTTGGGCTCATAATTTAAATCATTCAGGCTTTGATTTAAAAAATTCAGTTATAGGTATCACGAGTGGATTTTTAGCCGCTTTAGCTCTTACAAGTGTAAGAGAACTTAGAAAATCTTACACTACAGAACAAATTGCCTTTTCTTTTATCCTTTTAGGAACCTTAATGCCTTTAATTTCTATGATCAGTGCTGAATTTTTTGAACCACAGCATCTTGATTCTTTACATTTAGATTTCATTCTAGCACCTTTTGTGATGCCAAGTCTTACAGCTTGGCTTATCATTGCCATTATGGGAACTTTAGGCACCATTTATCAAATTCACGTCACTAAAGCTTATGGTATCGCTAAACAAGCAGGAGTAGTTGCTGGAGTTAGTTATCTTGATGTGGTATTTAGTATGATAGTTGGGATAATTTTAGGAGATAGTTTACCAAGTGCTATGGTTTTTTTAGGTATAATAGGCATTATTTTTGGTGGATTAATTTTAGTTAAGAACAAAGGAAAAAAATGAAAAAAATGATACTCATTGCTGGTCCTTGCGTGATAGAAAGCAAAGATTTGATTTTTAAAGTTGCTGAACAGTTAAAAAATTTTAATGAAAATCCAAATATAGAATTTTATTTCAAATCAAGTTTTGATAAGGCCAATCGCACAAGTATTAATTCTTTTCGAGGTCCTGGTCTTGAAGAAGGATTAAAAATTTTACAAAGCGTAAAAGATGAATTTGGTATGAAAATCTTAACCGATATACACGAAAGCAATCAAGCAAACCCTGTAAGTGAAGTAGCTGACGTCTTGCAAATTCCTGCTTTTTTATGTCGTCAAACCGATTTACTTGTAGCCGCAGCAAAAACTAAGGCAAAAGTTAATATCAAAAAAGGACAATTTTTAAACCCAAGCGATATCAAATACAGCGTTAAAAAAGCTCTACAAACCCGTGGCATAGAAGATGAAGGCTATGAAGCTGCTCAAAAAAATGGTGTTTTTGTAGCTGAAAGAGGATCTAGCTTTGGCTATGGAAATTTAGTAGTAGATATGCGTTCTTTAGTCATCATGCGTGAATTTGCTCCAGTTATTTTTGATGCTACCCATAGTGTACAAATGCCAGGGGCTGCAGGTGGAAGTAGCGGAGGGAAAAGCGAATTTGTAGAACCTTTAGCAAGAGCGGCAGCAGCCGTAGGCATAGATGGCTTTTTCTTTGAAACACATATTAATCCTTGCGAGGCTTTATGTGATGGACCTAATATGCTTAATCTTACACGCCTTAAAAATTGCGTTAATACATTACTAGAAATACAAAATATCATAAAGGAAAACAAATGAATATTATTGAAGGAAAATTAAATTTAGACTCAAATACAAAAATTGCTATCATTAATGCAAGATTTAATCATATCATCACAGATCGCCTTGTAGAAGGAGCAAAAGATGCTTTTTTAAGACACGGGGGCAAAGAGGAAAATCTAAGCCTTATACTTGTTCCTGGTGCTTTTGAGCTTCCGTATGCGTTAAAAAAAGCTATAGAAAGCAAAAAATTTGATGCAATTTGTTGCGTAGGTGCAGTAATTCGTGGCTCAACTCCGCATTTTGACTATGTTTCAGCAGAAACCACCAAAGGCATAGCCAATGTGAGTTTAAATCATAATATCCCTGTAAGCTTTGGTGTTTTAACTACAGACACAATAGAACAAGCCATAGAAAGAGCTGGAAGCAAGGCAGGCAATAAAGGCTTTGAAGCTATGACAACTGTAATCGAGATGTTAAATTTAAGCAAGGAGCTTTAATGGCAACGCGTCATCAAGTTCGCCAAAGCGTCATCTCCTTACTTTATGCTTTTGAATTAAATTCTCAAAACAACGTTTTTGTAGATGAAATTTTAGATGAAAAAAAAATACGCAATGAACAAAAAAATTTTACTTTAAATTTATATCATGGAATTTTAGATAATTTAAACAATATTGATGAAACCTTAAATTCATTTCTAAATGATAATCAAATTACAGCTTTAGGACATATAGAAAGAGCTATACTAAGACTTGGAGCTTATGAGTTACTTTTTACCGATACTCCTAGCGCCATTGTTATCAATGAGGCTATAGAACTTGCCAAAGAACTTGCCAATGACAATTCTCCAAAATTTATAAATGGAGTTTTAGATGCCTTAATAAAGGCTAAAAAATGAAGCTTTGTGTTGCACTTGATCTTTCTACAAAAGAAGAATGCTTACAACTTGCCAAAGAATTAAAAAATTTAGACATATGGTTAAAAGTAGGTTTAAGAGCATATTTAAGAGATGGCTTTAAATTCATAGAAGAACTTAAAAAAGTTGATGATTTTAAAATATTTCTTGATCTTAAAATTCATGATATTCCCAACACTATGGCAGATGCTTGCGAAGAAATATCAAAACTTGGTGTTGATATGATCAATATCCACGCAAGTGCTGGAAAAATAGCCATGCAAGAAGTTATGACACGGCTTAGCAAATTTTCAAAAAGACCTTTAGTTTTAGCAGTTTCTGCTCTTACGAGTTTTGATGAAGAAAATTTCTTTAGTATTTATAGACAAAAAATCGAAGAAGCTGTAATTAATTTTTCAAAAATATCCTATGAAAATGGACTTGATGGTATGGTATGCTCTGTTTTTGAAAGTAAAAAAATTAAAGAGCACACAAGTTCAAATTTCTTAACCCTTACTCCTGGAATTCGTCCTTTTGGAGAAACAAGTGATGATCAAAAACGTGTTGCTAATCTTGCAATGGCTAGAGAAAATTTGAGTGATTATATCGTTGTGGGAAGGCCTATATATAAAAATGAAAATCCTAGGGCTGTATGTGAAAAAATTTTAAACAAAATACACAGAAAAAATATAAGCGAAAACGATATAGAGCAAAATTATGAAGTAATTCAGCAAAAAGAATGGGATATGTGTAATCACTTTGAAGAATGGATTAAAACTCAGCCTGATAAAGAACATGCTTTAAAAGAATTTTATGCTAAGTGTGGGATAAAATATTGAATTATCAACAATTAGAATGCGATTACTTTAATCTTTACAATCAGTTTCTTAGCGTGGATTTTCAAATTTCATTATTTGAAAAAGATCATAAAGGTTTAATTAAAGATTTTATATTTTTTTATTATCAAATTTTAAAACAAAAAGACTTGAGCTACTTGCTTGAGGTAAGAAATAAAATTTCCCTGAAAGTTTATAATTATATGCAAGAGCACTCCACTTCTCCAAAAGATTTAAGTCTTATTTGTCTAAGAGAAAATGAACATATTGAATTTTTTCAAATATTTTACAAGGCTCTCGCTTATTTTGTAGCCTTTAGAAAAAAACTTGATGGGGAACAAAAAATTAAAAATTTGATTTCAAATATCAATGACTGTTTTGGCTATCATTTCTTGAATTCTGACTTTAACAATCTTCAAAATTTTCAAAAAAGCGATTTGTTCACCTTACCTGAAAAACATCTTAAATATTTTCACTTCGCCATGATTCATCTTTGTTTCATGGTTTTAAATCCTTTAAATTTTAAAGACTCTAATCGGCATCTTGATAAAGCGATTAATTATCTTGTCGATGGAACTTTTGAAATTTATGAGCTCATCTTTAAAGAATATTTTTTATTGTTTTCAAAAGATAAAGAGCTCAAGGATGAACTTAGAAAATTAAAAAAATTAGAATTTAAAATTCTAATGCAAGAAACTTCAAAAATTAAACTACTTAATCATTATAAAGAATTTTGCGAAGAAATATTCTACAATATAGAACTTGAAAAAATCACACAAAATTAATCCTGTATTAACATTGTTATAGTTTAATAATAAAAATTTTTAATAAGGAAAAATTATGATTATAACTCCTGAGAATTTATATAAAAAAAGAAGAGATTTTTTAAAACTTGGAGCAGGTGCTTTAATAAGTTCAAGCGTACTTGCTTCTAAACTATCTGCTTTAAATTTCACAAGCGATACTAATCCAAACAAACTTGAAATCAGTGATGAAGAACTGGCTACAAATTATGTCAATTTTTATGAATTTTCAACAGATAAAAGAAAGGCTGTATCATTGGCACAAAATTTCAATACTCAAAATTGGAAAATCGATATCAGTGGAGAAATAGAAAAACCTTTAACTTTAAGCATGGAAGATATTTTAAAATTTCCACTAGAAGAAAGAATTTATCGTTTTCGCTGTGTTGAAACTTGGTCTATGGTGGTACCTTGGGTAGGCTTTGAATTGCGTCGTTTGATTGAAATGGCAAAACCTACAAGCGAGGCAAAATTTGTTAAATTTACCACTCTTTTAGATAAGAGCCAATTTCCCGATCAAGACGCTTTATTTCCAACTATAGACTATCCTTATGTAGAAGGACTTCGCATGGATGAAGCTATGCATCCTCTTACCTTGCTTGCAGTAGGAATGTATAAAAAAGCCTTAAAGCCTCAAAATGGCGCTCCAATACGCCTTGTTGTTCCTTGGAAATATGGCTTTAAAAGTATTAAATCCATAGTTAAAATAAAATTTACCAAAGAACAGCCTAAATCTACTTGGGAAAGTTACGCTCCAAGTGAATATGGTTTTTATGCTAATGTCAATCCTAATGTTTCTCATCCTAGATGGTCTCAAGCTAACGAGAGGGCTTTAGGAGACTTCTTTACCAAACCTACTTTAATGTTTAATGGATATGAAAAAGAAGTGGCAAGTTTATATAAAAACATGGACTTGAAAGTGAATTTTTAATGCAGACAAAATACTTTAAATTTCTTGCTTATTTTAGCTTTATCATAAGTTTAATTTATGGCTTTTATCATATCATAAAAGCCTTTGATTTTGTAAAAGAAGCCTATATTTACACTGGAATATTTGCTTTAATCTTTTTAAATTTAAGTCTTTTATTTTCTTTACTTAAATTTAAAAAAACAAAAAATTATCCTAAAATTTTAGGTATTTTTGCAGCTTTTTGGGCGATTTTGCACTTTTTAAATTATTTTATTTTTGATAGAAATGCTCAAATTTTAAGGCTTTTCGATGATATTTCACATCGTTTATTAGAAGCAAGTGGATTTATCGCATTTTTAATCATATTTTTAATGCTTTTAAGTTCTTTTAAAATCTTTAAAAAACTTAGTAAAATCAGAAAACTAGGATATTTATGCTTAGTTTTGGCAAGTTATCATTATTTTTTAACCCCAAAAATTCCTATGTTTTGGGAATGGAGTGCTTTAATTATAGCTTTGTTTTATTTTATAGTTCGCTATACAAAAACATTAAAAAAGTTAAAATCCAACAATCTTACTTTTATCAAAACTTGAATTTAATTCTTTTTGTATGCTTTCTATAAAATCTTGCATTTTAAAAACCCCATCTTTTGATACAGCTACTTTCAAAGCTGTATTCTTCACCACCATTAAAATTTGTGCTCCACTTAATTCATAATTTGATAAAATATTTATATCAAAATCTTTTTCAAATAATGCTTTTTTAGGTAGAAATTTTTCCCAAATTTTAAGCCTATCTTTAAAATCAGGTTTTTTAAATTCTATCTTATAATCAAATCTTCTTGAAAATGCACTATCTAAGCTTTCTAAAAAATTTGTCGTAGCGATAATCACACCACTAAAACGCTCAATTTGCTCTAAGAATATATTTTGCATTTGATTATGCATTTTATCGCTACCACTACTTCCATCTACACGCGTACTTAAAAACTGATCAGCTTCATTGAGAAGTAAAATAGGACTTTGTTTACAAGTTTGCACGATATTTTTATAAGTATCAAAAATTTTTCTTACATTTTGCTCACTCTCTCCAACCCATTTGCTCAAAATTTTAGAACAGTCAAAACTAAGAACAGATTTTTTCATTGATTTAGCCATAGCTAAAGCTGACATAGTTTTTCCAGTACCAGCAGGACCATAAAAAATAATTTTAGCTTCTATATTTTTATTACTCTTTATACCCCAAGAATGAAGTCTTTCTAGGACTTTTTTATCTTGTTGTTTTAAAATATTTTCTAAAAGCTCTTTTGTATTTTCAGGCATAATAATATCATTGATGTCAGCGCTTGGTTCTATAAGCTCGAAAATATCTTGATCTTTTAAAACACTTTCAATTTTGATTTTTTTACTTTGTTTTGGTTCAAAATTTATAATTCTTTGTAAAATTTCATCGATAATAAAAAAACTTTTAGAAATATCTCCAAAAGCATTTAAATATTCATCATACTCGATTAAGTTTAAAAGAGGAGCATTTTCTTGTAATAGTTTTTTATTTTTATGCCTTTCTAAATCATTTTCACTGATTAAAGAAAGTAAAGAATTCATTTCTCTAGAAATCGAACTTTCATTACTTAAGGCGTATTCTTCTTTTAAAAGTGCTAGAAAAATAATTTGTTCTTTATGTTCAAGATTGTATTCTTTAAAAATATCAGCCAATACATTATAAAATTTACTTTTTTTTAGTCTTTCTTTGATATGTTTTTCATAAAGTTTAATTTGATTTTTTATTTCACTATTATAAGCACTTTTTTGTATAAAACTTAATCTTTCGTATAATTGAATACGCGCAAATTCATCTTTTAAATATTCTAAATAATCTGCATAAGCCTCTTGTTTCTCAAAATTTAAACGAGGTTTTGCTTCTAAAAATTCTAAAAAATATTCACTTAGACTAAGCTCACTTTGCAATAAGGCAAGAGTTAATGTTTGAGTTTTATTATTTTCTAAACTTTTAAAAAAACTCGAATTTTGATTTACAAAACCTCTTTCGATAAGTTTTTTTAAATCCTCCAAAGCATCAAGATAAAGATACTTATCATTTCCAAAAATTGTCGATAATAAAGTAAAGGCATTGATAGAAGAAATAGAAACGACATAATTTCTACAAAGTTCTCTAAGAATCAAAGCCTCATTTTTAGCACACTTAAGCTCTTTATAAATTTGAGTATCTTCTATATTTTTCAAACTTAAAAAATTTTTTAATTTTTCCATTATTTTTTAAATTCCTTAAGCTCATCTTCGTTAAATTCTACGCAAATATTTTCATCTAAAAAATGACCTTCAAAAGGTAGATAACAAATTTTTAGTTTTCCATTATTAAGCAAAAAATTATTATTAAATTGTAAATTTTGCAGATCTTCAAAACACTCATCACATGTATTTTTAAGCTTCTCATGTAAAAGATTTTGAAATTTTTGATTTTTAGTATTATACAAATCATTTAGTTTTACAAATGCGTGAGCATTAATATCATAAACAAAATTATTTAACTCTAAAATAGCACGGCTCATACCATCTTCATAAAAATAATACCATTCTTCAAAACTAATTTTTCCATCTTGTAAAAAAATAGGCTTTTGGCGAATTTGTTCAAAACTAAATACACTCTTATGAACAGGATGAAATTCTTTAAAATCATCATTAAAACCTATAAAATCAAGACTACGCTTTATACGAATGCCATCTTGCGTTTCAACAAGTTCTAAAGTAGTTGTTCCTAAATTTTCTCCTTGAAAATTTTTATTATCATATGTAAGCATTTTAGAAGAATTGATTTTATATTTTTTACGCTCATCCTGCCAAAAATCATTTGTCTTAACGAGCGGAATCTCTAAATTTCCATTTATATCATCAATAATTAAAAAACTAGAACTTGTTTGATTTTTATCCCTGTCAAAAAGTGGAGTCATAGGCGCATTATCATAAACTATGGCAAAAATTTCTTTATCCTGCAAATGATAAAAATACAATTCACCTTTATAAACTTGCGCTAAAGCTAGATTTACAAAGCAAAATACCAGTAAAAAAAATTTCAAACTCTATCCTTTAATTTTGAATATGCGTTAAGATAATTTTAGTATGTGAAATTTTATCAAAAAAACTTACTTTATTATCACAAACTTGATAAAAAATTTCATAATTTTTTGCTTTTAAATTTTGTTCAAAACCACAATCAGTTTTTTCTAAATTTTTACCCTGCCATAAAGCATTTGCCTTTAAAATATCACTTAAAATATCATCATAATATACATTTTTAAAAAATTTTTGATTAAACACTTTTTTATCATAACACACTGCATTGATACAAATTTTATCTTTGATTTTGAGTTCAAAAAAAGCTTGCCCTAGTTTATAAACTTCTAAATTTAAAGCATTATTTTCTTTTTTTAAAAAAGCTGCGTCATTGATTTTTATCATAGGAGAAGCAATCAAAACCATCAAGCTTTGACTCGAAAAATTTTGATTTTTCACACTACAAGCACAAAGAAAAAAAATAAAACACAGAGCTAAACAATGCTTCAAATTTGACCTTATTTAAGATTTTTAAAACTGATATTTAACTCTAAATCAAGCTCTTTTATAAGCTTCATCACAGCTTGTAAATCATCAATTTGTTTTGCTACAACACGAATTTCTTCACCACGAATCGAAGAATTAACTTTAAGTTTGCTATCTTTGATAGCTTTATTGATTTTTTTGGCATTTTCACTATCAATAGCATCGTTTGCTTTCAAATTTAAACGAAACATTGCTCCACTTTCACGAGAAAGCTCTTTAATAGCATTAGGATTAATTCCTCTTTTGATAAGTTTAGAAATCACTATATCTTTTAAAACATCAAGCTTTCCTTCACTAGAAGAACTGAGTTTAAAAATACTCTCTTTTTCGCTTAAATCAATCTCACACTTAATTCCTTTTAAGTCATAACGACTATCAAGTTCTTTTTTAGCTTGTTCAAAAGCATTTTTTAACTCTTGTTTATCTAAAGCTGCTGAAATATCAAAACTATGTTCACTTGCCATTTTCTATCCATTCTTTTAAATTATTATAAACTATATCCATTAAAGCATTTAAAGCCTCCTTGCTCGCCCACGCAACATGAGGAGTGATAATAAGATTTTCTTTATTTTTAATGCTTAAAAGTGGATGATTTTTCATCATAGGTTCAATTTCTAAAACATCAAGCCCTACACGAATATTTTTTTCATCTATGATTTTAGCTAAATCATTTTCATTGACAATCCCACCTCTTCCTACATTAATCAAAATCGCATTATCTTTTAAAAGCTTTAATTCTTCAAAGGCGAGTAAATTTTTGGTTTTTTCATTTAAAGGTGCGTGGATACTTATAATATCGCAAGTTTTTAATAAATCTTTTAATTCCAAATGTACAAAATCTGCGTTTTTATTAGCTCCACTCGTAGAATAATAATAAATTTCGGCTCCAAAAGCCTTTGAAATTTTTGCCACTTCTTTACCTATGGTTCCTAAACCTATAATACCATGTTTTTTACCACTTAAGGTGTTTAAAATTCTACTATAATCTGTAAAAATAGGACTTTCACACCATTTACCCTCTTTGCTCCATTTGTCATAATAAAGCACTTGATTTAAAAAAGCAAACATAAACGCAAAAGTATGTTGCACCACACTCATAGTAGAATACCCAGCAGCATTTTTTACAATAATACCTTTTTCTTTAGCATACTCAATATCGATATTATTAACCCCTGTAGCAGTTTCCAAAATGAGTTTTAAATTTTTACAAGCATCAATCACATCTTTATCAATTACAACCTTGTTTGTCATGGCGACATTAGCATCTTTTAAACGCTCTATGGTTTGCTCTTTATTTGTTGTGGTATAAATTTGCAAAGAACCAAATTTTTCAAAAACACTTAAATCATAATCCCCTAAAGTTGCCGCATCTAAACAAACAATTTTCATTTTTCAATCCTTTATAATATGTCCTACAAATTTAGAATAATTATCAAGCACAAGTCCTCCTTTTCTAAATCCTAAGCCACACCCTTCATAAGCAAAGAAAACACCTGCTTGATAGTATTCGTTTTCACATGAATTAAACTCTACATATTCTTGATAAATAGCCTTATTATTCCCATAAGGACCTACATTCTCATGCAAAGTTTTTCCATCTTTAATTATACTGATATTTGCACCTTCTCTACCAAAAACAGGTTTTTTAACATAGTTTTTACCTTCCAAAGGAGTATCTTTTGTTTCTAAAAGTAATGGATGATTTGGATAAAGTTCCCATAGAATTTTTAAAATTCCCTTAGATTGAAATAAAAGCGTATAAGCAGGATTTAAAATAATTGCTCTTTGATTACGCATGATTTGAGTTAAAAGCATGGCAAGTTCACCCTCTTCTATGGCTATATCTTCCCAAGGAATAAGCTTAAACCAATACTCATAATTTTCGCCCTCTTTAAAAATACCCTCTTCGCTAAATTCCACCTCATCCACAAAGGAAAAATTAGTTTGAAAACCTGCTTCATTGGCTATATGTGCAAGCAATTTTGTAGTGATTTCTTCTTCTTTACTTCCTGCAACACTTGAAAAAAGAATTTTCCATCCTTGATAATGCTCTTCAAACCCTTCAACACTTTCATCAAGGGTAATAAGTCTTTTAAAATTATCCATCAAACTTTCATAAATGCTATTAAATTGTGCGCTTTCATCCATTCCATTTTGTTTTAAAAGTGCCCATTGTAAAATCGCACTTTCAAAAAGAGCAGTAGGGGTATCAGCATTAAATTCTATAAGTTTTATAGGCTTGCCATCAAGTCCACCCGCTAAATCAAAACGCCCATATAAATGCCAATGAACCTCATTTTCCCAACTCATCTTAATTGCATCAATAAGATTAAAAGGAATTCCAAGCTCATCAAAACGATCATTATCAATCACTTCTTGCGCTGCAGCAATAAACATATCATAAAGCTCATTTACCGCTTCATAATAAGCATTAGCTTCACTTTCCTTAACACAAACTAACTTATTGCTAATATAATCACTTCCATCTTCATCTGTATGCCAAGAAAAACCTATATTTTCTAAATAATCTTTTTGAAGTTTATCTACTTGTAGTAATTGCATTATTTATCCTTAAGAACCAAAAGAAGAACTAGAACTTGTGGCTTTAGAGCCTCCGCCAAAAAAGCCTGATTTTTTAGCACTTGAAGCAGAGCTTGTTGTGCCTGCTTTATTAAAACTATTAACACTCCTTTGATAAGCACTTTGATTTGAAAAAGCACCGCGTTGTTGGTTGGCAAAATTTTGATTATTGAAAAGTTTTGAACCTATCCAACTTCCTAAAATAGCACCTGCAGCACTTGCGAGTAAAGTTTCCCCTAAACTCAATCCCCCACTACTGATTTGTCCATTGTCTTTAGTTAAATTTGAAGTTCCATTATCAATTTTAGCTGCTTCTTCTTTAATCAAAGCATCCATTTCTTCTTTGGATAAAATTCTTTCTGTGCCATTAAGATCTTTTAAAACTACCCTTGTTTCATCACTTGGATATTGATCTTTGATTTTATACTGCCCTGGAGCTGTTTCTTCGATAATTACAAAAGCTCCTTGAGCATTAGCTGCTTGATTTAAAGTATCTGAATTGTCATTATTACTTCCACAACCTGCTAAAGCACCTCCAGCAACAGCTGCTAAACCACCTATCATACCAATTTGAATGATTTTTTTGATTTTTTTCATAAGTTTATCCTAAAAACAGAAAATTTAAATTAGAAATTTTAACAAAAAATAATAAATACTTTTTAATTTAATACCAAATGAAGTTTGTAGATATAAAAAAGCCCTTTCGGGCTTTTGGGTTAGAGTCTTGACTCGTAGCGTCTAAGCATATAAAGTCTTTTAAGCATTTTTTTGCGTGCTGAAATTTTTTGTTTTTTGCGAATTTCAGTCATAGGCTCAAAAAATCTTCTTGCTCTTACTTCAGTCACAACTAGATTTCTATCTACTTGTTTTTTGAATTTACGATACGCTTCATCAAAAGACTCGTTAGGATGCACCTTGATTCCTGGCACAGTCCTCACCACCTTTCTGTGTAAATTTTTGTTGTGAAATATAATTATAAAACACTTCTTATTAATTCTAACTTAGAAAGCATTTAAAAATTGTTTTAGTTTTTATCGGTTATAATCCTTAATTACAAAGTACTAAAAAATTATAATTTAAGGTCTAAAAATGCAAGGACACATTACAAACTATACAAAAGAACGATATTTTGTATATTTAATTGCAAGTATTATCATATTTGCCCTACCTTTCATAAGAATTAATGAGAATCATTTTTTTCTTTTAAGTTTTGATCACTCTAAATTAAACCTATTTTTTATTTCTTTTTCAACACAAGAATTTTATCTCATGCCTTTTGTTCTTATATTTCTTTTTTTATTTATTTTTTTTATTACAACTTTAGGTGGAAGAATTTGGTGTGCTTGGAGTTGTCCACAAACGATTTTTAGAGTTATATATAGAGATATCATACAAACTAAATTTCTTAAAATTCGCAAAAATATCAATAACAAACAAAAAGAATATGAGGGACAATATTTTAAAAAATTTCTTGGAGTAATAATTTTTTATTTTATATCTTTAGTTGCTGTTAGTAATTTACTTTGGTACTTTATTCCTCCTGAAGATTTTTTCAATTATATTCAAAATCCTGGCGAGCATCTACTTTTACTTGGAATTTTATTTTGTGCTAGCTTACTTTTTACTTTGGATATTACCTATTTACAAGAAAAATTTTGTGTTTATGTCTGTCCTTATGCAAGAATACAATCTGTAATGTTCGATCATGATACAATGCAAGTGATCTACGATGAAAAACGCGGGGGCTTGATCTATGATGGACACACCAAACTTCATAAAAAACCGCCTGAGGGAGAATGCATAGGTTGCGAAGCCTGTGTTAGCATCTGTCCAACTCATATTGACATACGCAAAGGAATGCAACTTGAATGTATTAATTGTCTTGAATGTGCCGATGCTTGCTCTAAGGTTCAAAGCAAATTTAATCGTCCAAGTTTGATCAATTGGACAAGTGCAAAAGCTATTGAAACGCGTTCTAAGGTTCATTATTTAAGATTTAGAACGATAGCATATTTTATAGTTCTTCTAATTGCTTTACTGGCTTTAATCATCATGGGAAGCAAAAAAGAAAGCATGCTTTTAAATATCAATCGTAGTAGTGAATTATATAATATTTCAAATGTTAAAGGTGAATTAGTCATTTCAAATGCTTATACCTTTTTGTTTCAAAATACAGATTCTAAACCTCATGAATATTATTTTACAGCAAATTTAGAAGGAATAAATGATGGAATTGAAATCATAAGACCAAACAAACCTTTTAAATTAAAAGCAGGAGAACAAGTCAAAAAAATAGTTGTTATCAGGGCTACAAAAAATTTAGCAAATAATGATAAAAAAGACGTAATCTTTCCTTTACATATAAAAGCTTACGCAAAGGATAATGAAAAAATTTCGGTTTTTAGAAAAAGTATATTTGTATACCCTAAAAGCACTCTTATAAAGGATAAAAATGAACTCAAATAGAACACCATCACAAAAAGTTTTAGCCAGACAAGAAAAAATCAAAGCAGTGGCCTTAGAGCTTTTTTTAACAAAAGGATACCAAGAAACAAGTTTGAGTGATATTATTAAATTATCTGGAGGATCTTATTCTAATATTTATGATGGTTTTAAAAGTAAAGAAGGGCTATTCTTTGAAATTTTAGATGACATATGTAAAAAACACTTTCATCTTATTTATTCCAAAACACAAGAAATTGAAAATGGCACTTTAAAAGAAATTTTAACTTCTTTTGGTTTAGCTTTTATAGAAATTTTCAATCAACCAGAAGCTGTAGCTTTTGGTAAAATTATCTATTCTCAAGTTTATGACAAAGATAGACATCTTGCCAATTGGATAGAAAACAATCAACAAAATTTTTCCTATAACATACTTATGGATTTTTTCAAGCAACAAAATAATTCTTATATGAAAAAAAATGCAGAAAAACTTGCTGTTCTTTTTTGCACTATGTTAAAAGAACCTTATCATCATCTTAATGTTTTAATTAATGCTCGTTTAAAAAATAAAAAAGAACAAAAAGAACATGTTGAATTTGTTGTAAACGTTTTTCTAAATGGGATCAATGGATCCAAAGCTTAAAAATAATTTTATTAACCAAAATTAAGATATAATTAGCCAAAAATTTTTGTAATAAATATTACAATTTTTAATTTAATTTTTCAAGGCAAAACCATGAAATTATTTCAAAAAAATACTATTTTAGCTTTAGGTGTTGTGCTTTTACTCACTGCTTGCAGCAAAGAAGAAGCACCAAAAATACAAATGCCGCCTCAACCTGTAACAACCATGAGTGCTAAATCTGAAGATTTACCACTTAGTTTTACTTACCCTGCTAAACTTGTCAGTGATTATGATGTCATTATAAAACCTCAAGTTAGCGGCGTAATAGTAAATAAACTTTTTAAAGCTGGAGATAAGGTAAAAAAAGGACAAACATTATTTATTATAGAACAAGATAAATTTAAAGCTAGTGTTGATTCAGCTTACGGACAAGCTTTAATGGCTAAGGCAACTTTCGAAAATGCAAGCAAGGATTTTAATCGTTCTAAAGCTCTTTTTAGCAAAAGTGCAATCTCTCAAAAAGAATACGACTCTTCTCTTGCTACATTTAACAATTCAAAAGCTAGTCTAGCAAGTGCTAGAGCACAGCTTGCAAATGCAAGAATTGATCTAGATCATACCGAGATAAAAGCTCCTTTTGATGGTACTATAGGAGATGCTTTAGTTAATATAGGAGATTATGTAAGTGCTTCAACAACTGAACTAGTTAGAGTTACAAATTTAAATCCTATTTACGCAGATTTCTTTATTTCAGATACAGATAAACTAAATTTAGTCCGCAATACTCAAAGTGGAAAATGGGATTTAGACAGCATTCATGCAAATTTAAATCTTAATGGAGAAACCGTTCAAGGCAAACTTTATTTTATTGATTCGGTTATAGATGCTAATAGTGGAACAGTAAAAGCCAAAGCCGTATTTGATAACAATAACTCAACACTTTTACCGGGTGCTTTTGCAACAATTACTTCAGAAGGTTTTATACAAAAAAATGGCTTTAAAGTGCCTCAAATAGGTGTTAAACAAGATCAAAATGATGTTTATGTTCTTCTTGTTAAAAATGGAAAAGTAGAAAAATCTTCTGTACATATAAGCTACCAAAACAATGAATACGCCATTATTGACAAAGGATTGCAAAATGGCGATAAAATCATTTTAGATAACTTTAAAAAAATTCAAGTTGGTAGCGAAGTTAAAGAAATTGGAGCACAATAATGTTTTCTAAATTTTTTATCGAAAGACCTGTTTTTGCTTCAGTTGTTGCAATTATCATTTCTTTAGCTGGAGCCATAGGTCTTACAAATTTACCTATAGAACAATATCCTTCTTTAACCCCTCCTACAGTTAAAGTAAGTGCAACTTACACAGGAGCTGATGCACAAACCATTGCTTCAACAGTTGCAAGTCCTATCGAAGATGCAATCAATGGCGCAGATAATATGATTTACATGGATTCAACTTCAAGTTCTTCAGGAACTATGAGTTTGACTGTTTATTTTGATATCGGTACAGATCCTGATCAAGCCACCATAGATGTTAATAATAGAATTTCAGCCGCAACTGCAAAAATGCCAGATGCAGTTAAAAAACTTGGAGTAACAGTTAGAAAAACTTCCTCAACAACACTTGCTGCAATTTCTATGTATTCAAGTGATGGCTCAATGAGTGCAGTAGATGTATATAACTATATCACTTTAAATGTTTTAGATGAGTTAAAAAGGGTTCCAGGAGTTGGAGATGCAAACGCTATAGGAAATCGTAATTATTCTTTAAGAATTTGGCTCAAGCCTGATTTATTAAATAAATTTGGAATCACAGCTACTGATGTAATTTCTGCGGTTAATGACCAAAATGCCCAATACGCAACTGGTAAAATTGGCGAAGAACCTGTAACCCAAAAATCCCCTTATGTTTATTCAATCACTATGCAAGGAAGACTACAAAATCCTAGTGAATTTGAAAACATTATTTTAAGAACAAATAATGATGGATCATTTTTAAGACTTAAAGATGTAGCTGATGTGGAAATAGGATCACAACAATACAGCTCACAAGGACGATTAAATGGCAATGATGCAGTTCCAATTATGATTAATCTTCAATCAGGGGCAAACGCATTGCATACAGCAGAACTTGTTCAAGCTAAAATGCAAGAACTTTCAAAAAATTTTCCAAAAGGTTTAACATATAAAATTCCTTACGATACAACAAAATTTGTAATAGAATCAATCAAAGAAGTTGTTAAAACTTTTGTTGAAGCTCTAATTTTAGTTATCATTGTTATGTATATGTTCTTAAAGAATTTCCGTGCAACACTTATTCCTATGATAGCTGTACCTGTTTCATTGTTAGGAACTTTTGCTGGACTTTATGTTTTAGGTTTTAGTATTAACTTGCTTACGCTTTTTGCTTTAATTTTAGCCATAGGGATCGTTGTAGATGATGCGATTATAGTTGTAGAAAATATTGATAGGATTTTACATGAAAATGAGCAAATAAGCGTAAAAGATGCTGCTATCCAAGCGATGCAAGAAGTTAGCTCTCCGGTTATTTCAATTGTTCTTGTGCTTTGTGCTGTTTTTGTACCAGTTTCTTTTATATCAGGTTTTGTTGGAGAGATTCAAAGACAATTTGCTCTTACCTTAGCTATATCTGTAACCATATCAGGTTTTGTTGCTCTTACCTTAACACCTTCTTTATGTGCACTCTTTTTGCGACGCAATGAAGGAGAGCCATTTAAATTTGTAAAGAAATTTAATGATTTTTTTGATTGGAGTACCTCTGTATTTAGCGCAGGAGTAGCATATATCCTAAAAAGAACCATTCGTTTTGTTTTAATTTTTTGTATTATGCTTGGAGCAATTTTTTATCTCTATAAAGCAGTACCAAATTCTTTAGTTCCTGAAGAAGATCAAGGTTTGATGATTAGCATTATTAATCTTCCTTCAGCTTCAGCACTCCATAGAACAATTTCAGAGGTTGATCACATAAGCCAAGAAGTTTTAAAAACTAATGGAGTTAAAGATGCAATGGCTATGATAGGATTTGATCTTTTTACAAGTTCACTCAAAGAAAATGCCGCTGCAATGTTTATAGGTTTGCAAGATTGGAAAGATAGAAATGTAAGCGCTGATCAAATTATAGCCGAACTTAATAAAAAATTTGCTTTTGATCGCAATGCTTCAAGTGTATTTATAGGCTTACCTCCCATACCTGGATTAAGTATCACAGGCGGTTTTGAAATGTATGTTCAAAACAAAAGCGGAAAAAGCTATGATGAAATACAAAAAGATGTAAATAAACTTGTTGCTGCGGCCAACCAAAGAAAAGAACTATCAAGAGTAAGAACAACACTTGATACAACTTTCCCTCAATACAAGCTTATAATTGATAGAGATAAATTAAAACACTACAATCTTAACATGCAAGATGTTTTTAACACGATGAATGCAACTATAGGCACTTATTATGTTAATGATTTTTCTATGCTAGGTAAAAACTTCCAAGTAAATATCCGCGCAAAAGGTGATTTTAGAAATACACAAGATGCATTAAAAAATATTTTTGTAAGATCAAATGATGGAAAAATGATACCACTTGATTCTTTCTTAACTTTACAAAGAAGTTCAGGGCCTGATGATGTAAAACGATTCAACCTTTTCCCAGCGGCACAAGTTCAAGGTCAACCCGCACCAGGTTATACTTCAGGTCAAGCTATAGAAGCGATTGCTCAAGTAGCAAAAGAAACTTTAGGGGATGATTATTCCATAGCTTGGAGTGGATCAGCTTATCAAGAAGTTTCTAGTAAAGGAACAGCAAGCTATGCTTTTGCTTTAGGTATGATATTTGTCTTTTTAATTCTAGCTGCCCAATATGAAAGATGGCTTATACCTTTAGCAGTTGTAACAGCTGTACCTTTTGCGGTATTTGGATCATTTTTATTGGTATATTTAAGGGGATTTAGCAATGACATATATTTTCAAACAGGACTTTTGCTCTTGATTGGACTTTCAGCTAAAAATGCTATCTTAATCGTAGAATTTGCAATGGAAGAGCGCTTTAAAAAAGGCAAAGGAGTTTTTGAAGCAGCTGTTGCAGCAGCAAAACTTCGTTTTCGTCCTATCATAATGACTTCTTTGGCATTTACTTTTGGGGTCTTGCCAATGATTTTCGCAACAGGAGCAGGAAGTGCTTCAAGACACTCTTTAGGAACAGGGCTTATTGGTGGAATGATCGCAGCATCAACTTTAGCGATATTCTTTGTGCCTTTATTTTTCTATCTTTTAGAAAATTTTAATGAATGGCTAGATAAAAAAAGAGGTAAGGTTCATGAATAAAATAATTTCAATTAGTGCTATAGCAAGTTTTACTCTTTTGATTTCAGCTTGCTCTTTAAGTCCAAATTTAAATATTCCCGAAGCAAACTATAGCATTGATAATAAGCTTGGAGCCTTATCTTGGGAAAAAGAAAACAATAGCTCTATCACAAAAAATTGGTGGAAAGACTTTGATGATAAAAATTTAAATAAAGTGGTTGATTTAGCACTTAAAAATAATAATGATTTAAAACTTGCTTTCATACACATGGAACAAGCTGCTGCTCAATTAGGTATAGATTTTAGCAGTTTGTTGCCAAAATTTGATGGTAGCGCAAGCGGAAGTCGTGCAAAAACAGCTATAAATGCTCCAAGCAATCGAACTGGGGAAGTAAGTTACGGTAATGATTTTAAAATGGGACTTAATTTAAGCTATGAAATCGATCTTTGGGGAAAATATCGCGATACATATCGCGCCTCAAAATCAGGCTTTAAAGCAAGTGAGTATGATTATGAAGCTGCAAGACTTTCTGTTATTTCAAATACAGTTCAAACTTATTTTAATCTTGTAAATGCTTATGAAAATGAAAATGCTCTTAAAGAAGCTTATGAATCTGCAAAAGAAATTTATAGGATTAATGATGAAAAATTTCAAGTTGGCGCTGTAGGTGAATATGAACTTGCTCAAGCAAGAGCCAACTTAGAAAGTATGGCTTTGCAATATAATGAAGCAAAGTTAAATAAAGAAAATTACCTTAAAGCTTTAAAAATTTTAACTTCAAATGATTTAAATGACATACTTTACAAAAATCAAAGCTATCAAGTTTTTAATCTTAAAGAATTTGACATTCCAACTGGAATTTCAAGTACCATCTTGCTTCAACGTCCAGATATTGGCTCTTCTTTAGAAAAATTAACTCAGCAAAATTATCTTGTTGGAGTAGCTCGCACGGCTTTCTTACCTAGCCTTTCTTTAACAGGATTATTGGGATTTGAAAGCGGGGATTTAGATACCTTGGTTAAAGGAGGTTCTAAGACTTGGAATATAGGTGGAAACTTTACTCTGCCTATTTTTCATTGGGGTGAAATTTACCAAAATGTAAATTTAGCCAAGCTTAATAAAGATGAAGCTTTTGTAAATTATCAAAATACTTTGATTACTGCTTTTGGAGAAATTCGCTATGCTTTAGTAGCTAGAAAAACTATACGCTTACAATACGATAATGCACAAGCAAGCGAACAATCTTACAAAAGAATCTATGAAATTGCTAAAGAACGCTATGATATAGGAGAAATGTCTTTGCAAGATTATTTAGAGGCACGTCAAAATTGGCTTAATGCTGCGGTTGCTTTTAATAATATTAAATATTCTTATGCCAATTCCATAGTAGATGTAATCAAAGCATTTGGTGGAGGATTTGAGCAAAGTGAAGATACGAGTAAAAATATAAAAGAAGAATCAAAAAATTTAGATATGTCTTTTAGAGAATAGTTTGTTCTATTCTCTAAATAAATTAAAAATCTTTGTCTAAATCTGCATCTGTAATTTCATAAGCCTTGTAAATAGCAGGCAATAATTTTCTTATAGCATAATCAAAATGATAAAATTGCTTATATACCTCTTCTGGATTTAAATTTTTAGCATTCTTAAAATCAAATACTTCAGTATTATTGATTTTGGCAATATTTTCATCAAAATAAGAGTAAAACTCTGCTCTTTGTTTAAACAAAGCATTTAAATTTTGAACAATTTTGGCTTTATCCATTTTTATATCCTTTTTAAATAATTTAAAAACTTAATCCCATTTTTTATTTAAGAAATAAAAAATTTACTCCTATTTTAGCTAAAAATTGATAAAGTTATGTCTTAAATATTTTAATATATAGGCCACTTATGAATTTATTTCAAAATTTAGCTTTAAAATACTCTCATACTATGATGGAAAAATCCCTCCAAAAAGGTTTCAATGTCGAACTTTTAAAACAACCCGAAGAAAAAATTCCAAAACAAGACAAAAGCTATATGCTTTATGCCCATGTACCTTTTTGCCATACTTTTTGTCCTTATTGTAGCTTTCATAAATATTATTATGATGAAAATTTAGCCAAAGTATATTTTCAAAATCTTAGAGAAGAAATTAAAATCATGAAAGATAAAGGTTTTGATTTTACCTCCATGTATGTGGGTGGTGGTACAACACTGATTAATGAAGAGGAATTATTAAAAACCTTAGAACTTTGTAAAAAATTATTTAATATAAAAGAAATTTCATGCGAAAGCGATCCAAATCATATTGATCCAAATAAACTTTCTATGTTTAAAGGTATAATCGATCGTTTAAGTTGTGGGATTCAAAGTTTTGATGATGAAACTTTAAAAAAAGTGGCAAGATACAATAAATTTGGTTCATCTAAAGAACTTCAAGAAAAAATTTCAAAAGCTTTAGGAATTTTGCCTATTTTTAGCATAGATCTTATTTTCAATCTTCCAGGACAAAGTGAAAAACAACTTTTAAATGACTTAGAAATTGCTAAAAATTTAGCCCCACAACAAATTACAACCTATCCTTTAATGAAATCAAATCTCACCAAAGACAATATCGCTAAAAGTCTAGGTGTAAGCATTAAAGATAATGAATTTGCTTATTATCAAATCATATGCGAATTTTTTAAAGACTATACCCAAAACAATGGTTGGAGTTTTTCTTTAGAAAAAAACAAGCTTAATGACGAATATGTTAGTTCTCATCATGAATATCTAGGAGTAGGTAGTGGAGCTTTTAGCTTTTTAGATGGGGAGCTTTTAATTAATGCATTTAATCTAAATGATTATGCTAAATTTATACAAGAAAAACAAAATGCTAATATAGCCAAAGCTTGTTTTGATAAAAAAGAGATTATCAAATATGTCTTTTTAACTGAAATTTTTTCAGGGAAAATAGAAATTGATAAATTCAACAAAACTCTAAATTGCAACCTCGAAAAAGAACTTTTCATAGAACTTTTAGGGCTTAAAACAAGTGGTGCCATCATAAAAGATCAAAATGCTTTAATCGCAACTGAATTTGGTCAATATCTTTTTGTGGTTTTAATGAAAGATTTTTACACAGGAATGGATCTTGTGCGTGCAGTATTTAGAGATGATAAGCGTCTTAAAAATAAAGATTATATCGATATCATGAAAGAAAATATTGATCCGCTTAACTCCGCTAGTATGGAATTTAAAGCGGAGACAAACTAAAAGGGACGAACAACCATCATTAAAGCGATAATAATAAACATTATAGTCGGAAATTCATTATAAATTCTAAAGTATTTCCCACTTTTAGTAGAAGTATCATTTGCTAAAGCTTTTAAACAATAATAATTATGTATATGAAAAATAATCAAAAGTGTAACACAGGTAAGTTTAACATGCATAAAACCCGCACCTACCATTAAAACTTCCTTATGAGCATGTAACATTAAACTTCCTGTGATTAAAGTTACAATCATTGCAGGAGTTTGTATATAAAAATAAAGTTTTCTTTCTTGAATTTTTACAATCTCGACAAAACCTTTATTGTCTTTATGTTCAGCATGATACACAAAAAGACGAGGTAAATAAAAAAGACCCGCCATCCAAGAAACAAATGCCAAATAATGCACCCATTTAATCCAAAAATAATAATCATTAATCCATTCTGTCATCTTTTTTCCTTTTTTTAAATATTTCTTGTATTAAAATCAAAGCCACACTTATATTTATCATGACATCTGCAACATTAAAAATAGCAAAATTAAACCATTTATGCCAAAAAAACATATCCACTACACCTCCATGTATAAAACGATCCAATAAATTTGAAACGCCAGCACCAAGCATCATTCCAAAAGCTATGCTATGAGTTTTTAAAAGTGTTTTTTGCCAAAAAAGATAAATAAAAAGCACGACAATTAAAGCAAGATGTAAATATTTTAAATTATGTTCTAAAAAACTCAACATTGAAAAAGCTACGCCTGTATTTAGAGCATAAGTTAAATCTAAGTATTCACTCTGCCATCTAAGTCCTGCTAAAGTTAAGGATTTCACCCATTGATCAAGGGCAAAAACCAAAACAAAGGCACCCCAAAAATAAAAAATAAATTTAAAAGTTTTAGCCATTTAAAGCTTTCTTAAAAAACTCCACAACATTTTTCATTTCTTTTTCTAAGAGCTTAATATCTTTGGCTTCTAGTAAAAGTCTTATCAAATTTTCTGTTCCAGAATAGCGAAATAAGGTATTGATATTTTTATTTTCTAAATCTTTTTTTAATTCTTTTAAACCTTTAATTTTATCTAAATCTTTTTTTTCTGCAATTTTAAGATTGGTTAAAAGCTGAGGATAAGGTTTGACTTGACCCAAAATAGAGCTTGCAGATTTTTTCTTGGAAAGCATTAAAGCACTAAATTGCAAAGCAGCTATCAAACCATCTCCAGTTTTTGCATAATCACTAAAAATAATATGCCCACTTTGCTCTCCACCAAAATTTCCACCATTAGCTTTTAATTTTTCAAGCACATATTTATCGCCCACATTACAAGTATCAAGTTCTATACCATGTTTATTTAAAAATTCTTTTAAAGCACCATTACTCATTATAGTGGCTACAACACTTGATTGTAATTTACCTTGTTCTTTAAGATAAAGTGCTAAAACTCCTAATAAACTATCTCCATTAGCCACTTCGCCTTTTTCATCTACAACCACCAAACGATCTGCATCACCATCAAAAGCAAAGCCCACATCTGCACGCAAACGCTTTACCTCAGCAGCTAAATTTGCAGGATGTAAAGCTCCACAATTTTCATTGATATTAAGTCCATTAGGTTTATCGCTCATTACTATAACTTCAGCACCTAATTCCTTAAAAACAGTAGGTGCTACCTTATAAGCTGCCCCATGAGCCACATCTAAAACCACACGCAAAGACTTTAAAGTAAGATCTTTTGGAAAAGAATTTTTAATAGAAACAATATACCTTCCTATAACATCATCAATTCTTTTTGCTTGACCAATTTTTTCCATATCTACCTTAGAGGCTTGTATAAGCTTATCATCAAAATAAATTTCTTCTATTTTTTTCTCTATATCTTCACTAAGTTTGTTTCCATGAGCATCAAAAAATTTAATACCATTATCATAATAAGGATTGTGAGAAGCTGAAATCATAATCCCTGCGTCACAACGCATATCTTCAGTTAAGAATGCAATCGCAGGAGTTGGCATAGGACCAATTTGTATAACATTATATCCTATAGAAGTAAGCCCTGAAACAATAGCATTTTCTATCATATAGCCGCTTCTTCTTGTATCTTTTCCTACTAAGATATTATTAGTAATACTTTTATCTTTAAAATAAATACCCGCAGCCATTGCTAAACGCATAGCCAAAAAACTATCTAAAAATTCACCCGCTTTTCCACGAACTCCATCAGTTCCAAAAAGTTTCATTGCAAACCTTTCTAGCAAAATTTAAAGACAATTATAACAAAGCTAAGATAAAGAAATTTAAACAAGCTCTAAAAATAGAGCTTGTTTGGAACCTTATAGTTCAGGTTTAGGAGTTTTTTCAGTAGAAATAGGAAGTTGTGGATAAACAATTGCTGGTTTTGTTCCTGTTAAAGATTTTAAGAAAGTTTCAATACTTTTTGCTTCTTTATCAGAAATTTTAATGCCAAGTTGCACACTACCCATTTCCTTAATAGCATCTTTTAAATTCCAAATCGCACCATTATGAAAATATGGAGCAGTTTCAGCAACATTTCTTAAAGTTGGAGTTTTTACCATGCCATTTGCATCACCTTTAAAATCACCTAAATTTGCAAATTTATATTTACCAGCAACTTCAAACGCTTGCATATTGCCACCTAAATTCACACCATTATGACAAGCTACACAACCTTTATCTATAAAAAGCTTTAAGCCTTTTTGTTCTTCTTTTGTTAAAGCTTTTTCATCGCCTTCTAAAAATTTATCAAAACGAGATGGAGTGATCAAAGTTCTTTCAAAATTTGCAATTGCATCAGCAATATTGTCAAAATTTACACCGCTTTTACCATAGATTTTTTTAAACTCACTCACATATTCAGGCAAAGATGAAATTTTTTCTACTGCAAGTTTAGCAGGAGTTGCCATTTCAGGATCAGCTTGGATTGGACCTTTAGCTTGATCGGCTAATGTTCCTGCACGACCATCCCAAAATTGAGTATTATTTAAGACTGCATTATAAACTGTTGGTGAATTTAAATGATGAGGATTTGCTGTCCATTTATGACCTATTGCAGTACTGATTCCATCTGTTCCACCAAGTCCTACATTATGACAGGTATTACAAGAAATGATACCACTTTTTGAAAGACGTGGTTCAAAATAGAGCTTTTTGCCAAGCTCTGCTTTTTCAAGAGTAAATTCACTAGCCTTTACTCCATTTTGTTTTAAAATTTCATCAACGCCTTTTTGATCTTTTGGTAAGGCAACAAGACCTGAATTTTTAGCTTCATCTATAAGACTTGCAGCATTTAAGCTTGAAAAAGCAACTAAGGATGCGATTAGCAATGATTTTACTTTCATTTACAAACTCCTATTAAAGATAAATTAAAATAAAATAATAATCATTTAGAGCTTAAATAAAAATAAATATTATTAAAAAATATTTACAATTAATTAATACTATTTTTATCTTAAAAATTATTTTTTGTTTATTTATTTTCATAAGATATAATTTTTAGTTATAAATCTTAAAATTTTAAGATGATTTGAAAAGGATATTATGGAAAATTTAATAATTTACGCTTTTATATATCTTTTAGGTTCAATCCCTTTTGGGCTAATCCTAGCTAAATTTTTTGCTAAAACTGATATCAAAAAAGAAGGTTCAAAAAGTATAGGGGCAACCAATGTTTTAAGAGTAGTAAAAGAAAAAAATCCCAAACTAGCAAAAAAACTTGCCATTGCTACAATAATTTTAGATTTTGCAAAAGCAGCTATTCCTTTACTAATCTTGAAATTTCTTCATTATGATCAAGCTTTGCTTTGGAGCGTCGCAGTTTTGGCTATTTTTGGACACTGTTTTTCAATTTACTTGTTATTTGAAGGAGGGAAAGGCATAGCAACAGGAGCAGGCGCTATGATAGTTTTACTTCCATTGGAAGTGCTTACAGCATTTATTGTGTGGGTAGTTATTGGAAAAATTTTTAAAATATCTTCGCTAGCTTCTTTAGCAGCGTTACTTGCTTTTGTTATAAGTTCTTTTATATTTAATTATGACTTAGAAATTCATACACATGCACCCGTTTTCATTATCGCTTTTATTATAATATATAAACATCTACCTAATATTAAAAGATTGATTTTTAAAGAAGAATGCAAAGTCATATAAAAATAAAATTTCACTTTAAGTGTATCATTGGTATATTAGATTTCGAAAGAAGAAAAAAACAAAAAATTATTATCAAACTTAAAGCTAAAGCAAATGAATTTTTAAATTATGCAGAGGTAATTACCAAAATTAAAAAATGGTATAAAAAAGAAGAATTTTACACCCTTGAAGAGTCTTTAGACTTTGTAAGCTTAAATTTAAAAAAAGATTTTCCTAATTTAACCAATCTTAACATAAAAATTTTCAAACCCCATATAATAAAAAATGCTACAGTTGGGGTTAAATTGAAAAAAAAATATTAATTTTTTTTTAAAGATATCTAAACATTTACTTAAGCTATGATATAATTCTTTAAATTTTTCTTAATAAGGATAGAACAAATGAGAATTTTAGTTATAGAAGATGAGATTAGCCTAAATAAAACAATTATAGACAATCTTAATGAATTTGGTTATCAAACCGATTCTTCTGAAAATTTTAAAGATGGAGAATACTTTATCGGCATTAGACATTATGATTTAGTTTTAGCAAACTGGACTTTACCTGATGGAGATGGAGCAGAACTTGTTAATACCATTAAACATAAATCTCCAAGAACTTCAGTTATGATTATGTCTTCAAAAACAGACAAAGAAACAGAAATCAAAGCTTTGAAAGCTGGAGCTGATGATTTTGTTAAAAAACCTTTAGATTTTGATATTCTACTCGCAAGAATTGAAGCAAGACTAAGACTTGGCGGAACCAATGTTATTAAAATTGAAGACTTAGTTATTGATCCAGATGAGGAAAAAATTACTTATAAAGGTCAAGATATAGAACTTAAAGGAAAACCTTTTGAAGTTTTAACGCACTTAGCAAGACATTCGGATCAAATTGTATCCAAAGAACAACTTTTAGATGCCATCTGGGAAGAACCTGAGCTAGTAACTCCAAATGTTATCGAAGTAGCTATCAATCAAATTCGTCAAAAAATGGATAAACCATTAAATATATCTACCATAGAAACAGTTCGTCGTAGAGGATACCGTTTCTGCTTCCCTAAAAAATCTTAACAATTTTGCACCTTCGGTGCAAAAAATTTATCTTTATTTCTATTTTTATATTTTATTTAAGTTTGGTTATTGTATAAACTAAAATTATTTTTTAAATTTTTGAAAGGTTATGATGTCTCTTTTAATTACAAAAGACTGCGTATGTTGTGATGCTTGCAGAGAAGAATGTCCTGATGAAGCTATTTATGAAAATAGTCCAATTTATGTAATAGACCCTGATCTTTGTTCAGAGTGCGTTAATGATTTTTCAGAGCCTGCCTGTATTGTTGCTTGCCCATATGAATGTATCATTCCTGATCCTGATAATGTAGAAACTATAGAAGAATTAAAACTCAAACATAGAGATAGAGAATTTTAATGGCAAAAAAAACAGCCGTTGTTGATCTTGGCTCAAACTCCATTAGAATGGTGATTTTTGAAAAAACTTCTAGATATGGTTTTTATACAACTTGCGAATACAAACGCAAAGTAAGACTTGGAGAAAATGCTTATAATAATGGCAAAATTCTCCAAGAAGAAGCCATGCAAAGAGCCGAAGATGCCTTAGCTTTTTTCAAACAATGCGCTTTAAAGCATAAGTGCAAAAAAATATTTATAGTAGGCACATCAGCCTTAAGAGATGCCCCAAATTCAAAAAATTTCATTAAAAGAATCAAAGATAATCTGTCTTTAAATATACGCTGTATAGATGGAAAAAGCGAAAGTTACTTAGGTGGTCTTGCAGCTCTAAATTTATTAAGTCCTTTTAAGGATGGAACCACTTTAGACATAGGTGGTGGTTCTAGTGAATTGTGTTTAATAAAAAATAATAGAATTATTTCTTGCATATCTCTTGATATTGGCACTGTTAGGCTAAAAGAATTGTTCTATGATACTGGAAAAATGGATTCTTTAGAAGAATTTATAAAACCAATTTTAGAACAAATTCCTAAAGAATTTTGCAATCAAAACCTTATTGCAATAGGTGGAAGCTTAAGAGCAATATCTAATTCCATCATGCAAAAAAATTCCTATCCACTGAAAAATTTACATGATTTTCGCTATATGCTAGATGAAGAAAAAGGACATATTTTAAAAATTTTTAATTCAAACTTAGACTCTTTAATCAATTTTGGCATAAAAAAGGATCGTTTTGATACCATTAAAGAGGGTATATTTATTTTTTTAAAGATTGCGGAAAAAATAAAAGCCAAACAAGTTATCACGAGTGGGGTTGGAATCAGAGAAGGAGTTTATTTGCAAGATTTACTTCGTCCTAAAATCACATTTCCACCAAATTTCAATCCTAGTTTAAAATGTTTGCAAGATAAATTTTTACAATCAAAACAAAAAAATAAAACTCCACATTTTGCTCTGCAAATTTTTACAACCCTTAAAAATCTTCATAAACTTAACGATAACTATAAGCATACTTTACTAAATGCTGCCAAATTATGCCATATTGGAGAATATTTAAATTTCTATTTTGCTAATGAACACTCTGCTCATTTTGTACTAGGTGGATTAAATTATGGATTTTCGCATAAAGAAAAAGCTTTAATTGCTAGTATTATTAAGCTTAATGGAAAAAAAGTTAATCCTTATAATCTTGAACCCTATAAACAACTTTTACCCAATATTCATACCATTTCATGGCTTAATTTTATTTTGTGCTTAGCTAAAACTTTAAGCACAAATGAAGATAAGATTGATTTTGCTTTTGCAAACAATACTCTTTATATATATCAAGAAAACAAAATTCTTAATTTACCCAAAGATGAGCTCAAAAAAATTGCAAAACCAGCTACCATAGCATTAGCAATCAATCAAAAAATTTAAGATTTTTTACCTTTTTGACGCTGCTCTATAAGATTTTGAATTCTTTTTTTATTCTCTTCAAAAAAAGAATCAAAATTTTTCTCTGTTTTTTCTGTATGTTTTATTGTTTGTTCCTCTGGAATTTCAACACTTTCTAAAAGCACATTGGAATTACCTATTATCATTGTATAACGTTTATTAGCGTGATCAAAAACAACAAGTTGATTATTTTTATCTAAAAATCTTTGGAAAATCATAGTAAAATCTCTAGAAACATTGTTATTTTTATAAACCATAGTCTTTTTAAACCACCAAAGCACTATTAACAAAATAACTAAAATCAGCATTACTAAGATATAATTTGTATAATCATACCCTTCTAAACTTGTACTTTTTGGTTTAGGCATTAATTCTTGAGAATTATTCGCAGTTGTTGTAGGTACAGATTCGATATTTGCTTTCCCTTGCTCTATAGCTCGTATCCTTACTCCAAATTTATCATTGATAGAGCTAAGTTCTAAATTAATATTTTGTTTGTTTTGTAGCATAATATAGGTATTATTATTTTTAGAACTAATACTAATTTTATCTACAAGTTGAGAGTTAAGTTCTTTTAATTCATCTTTAGAATACGTTAAATCACTAAAAGTTAAAAGAGTTAAATTTTTTTCTTTTTTTTGAGAAATCTTGCCATTATAAGCATTATCAAAAGAAAGCATTAAATCTACTCGGTCATTTCTATCGTAGATATTATAACTAATCAACTCAACACTATATAAAGGTAAAATTAAAAAAAATAATACTAGCAATCTCATTTAAATTTCTTTTTTAAAGTATTGAAGCACAGTCTTAGAATCCAAAATTTCATTAATTCTTATAGCGAGATTTTTTTCATAAACCATAACCTCACCTTTGCCAAAAATTCTTTTATTGATATAAAGCTCAACGCTTTCTCCAGCAGGCTTTTCAAGATCAATAACCGAGCCTACTTCAAGTTTTAAAAGCTCCGCTACACTCATATTTGTAGTTCCAAGCTCGCTTACAAAATCTACTGTAATATCTAAGATATCTTCATAAGATTGCAAAAGCCCATGATGAATGTTAAACTCTATATCATCGCTCATTATTTGCAATATCCTATTCTAAAATAACAATTTTCAAATTTATAAGTTAAAGCTTCATCTAGAACTATTTCAGAAAAATCAACTTTTCCTAAATATTCCGGAATTCCGAGTTTATACTCGTCATCACCCTTGGCATCATTTAACAAATTTTTAGCATAACCTATAATCTGATTGGCGCATTCTTTAGTTAAATCGCACCAGTCATCTTCTTTAAATTTTTCATCATTAATTAAAATTTCTGCAATTTTTTTTAAAAATTCTTTTGGAAAAAATAAATAAAAATTACATTCTCCTTCGCTTTTGCCCATGATAGGAATACTCGCTCCATAAAGTTCACCGCTTATATCTTGAGCTGCTTCAATGCGAAGTCTTAAGATATGCTCGCAAAAATGAGTGATGGAATACTCAAGAATCTTTAACATAACTACCACCTTTATAAAAAACTTAATTTAAAATTATAGTAAATATAAAATAAAAATATGTTTTAAAATTTTATTTTTTGAAAATTTCTTCAATATCTTTCATTATTATATCCAAATTTCCTTGTTTAAAACACTTTACTATGCTAGTTCCCACAATCACTCCGTCAGCAACTTTTCTCATTCTTTTTACATCTTGATTATTTTGAATGCCAAAGCCTACAAAAATAGGCAAATTTGTAAAAGATCTGATTTCTTTTACTTTATCTTGTAAGATTGCTTCTTCGACACTTTTCGTACCTGTAATACCTATGCTTGCTAATAAATAAATAAAACCTTTAGCATGTTTTACTAACTTTTTAACCCTTTCTTTAGGGGTTGTAACACTTACAAGTGTAATTAAAGCTATATTATATCTTTCACACTCTTTAATTAAATCATCACTTTCTTCAAAACTCAATTCAGGCACAATCAAAGCACAAATCCCTAAAGATTTTGCTTTTTTCACAAATTTTTCCAAGCCATAAGAAAAAATTAAATTATAATAAACCATAAAAACCAAAGCTTTTTTAGTTTTTATCCTAGCTAAAAGCTCAAAAACACTATGAATATCCATGCCTTGATCAAGAGCTATTTTTGCCGCATCTGCAATAATCTCACCATCGGCAATAGGATCACTATAAGCAACACCAAGTTCTAAAATATCAATAGGGCTTTGATCCAATCTTTGCAAAAAAGCTTCACTTGTTTGAAGATTTGGATAACCTAAAACCGTATAAGCCACATTTGCATTTTCTTTATAAAATTTTCTAAAATCAACCATAAATCACCCCTTTTTTATAATCTCTAATCATTTGCATATCTTTATCTCCCCTGCCTGAAAGATTTACTACTATCACGCTTTTCTTTTTTAAAGTTGGACAAAGTTTTTCTAAAAATGCCAAAGCATGCGAACTTTCAATCGCTGCAATAATACCTTCTTCTTTACAAAGTAATTTTAAAGCCTGCATACATTCTTCATCACTTATAGCATGATATTGCGCTCTTTTGCTTTCAAATAAAAAAGCATGCAAAGGACCAATTCCTGGATAATCAAGCCCTGCAGAAACACTATGTACAGGCAAGATATTGCCTAAATCATCTTGTAAAACCTTGGTTTTCATACCGTGAATAATGCCTGTTTTTCCCTTATTTAAAGTCGCTGCATGATAAGGCGTATCAATGCCAAGCCCCCCTGCTTCAATACCTATAAGTTTAACATTTTCATCTTTGATAAAATCATAAAAAATCCCAGCTGCATTGCTTCCACCCCCAACAGCTGCGATAATATAATCTACTTTTTTATTGAGTTTTTGAAGTTGCATTTTGCATTCTTTTCCTATAATACTTTGAAAATGCATTACCATTTTAGGATAAGGATAAGGACCTACCGCACTTCCAACCACATAAAAAATATTTTTAATATCTCCAACCCAAGCTTGAATAGCCGCAGTAGTAGCTTCTTTTAGAGTTTTAAGCCCACTTTGTACTGCATGAATTTTAGCACCCAAAAGCTCCATTTTATAAACATTTAAAGCCTGTCTTTGCACATCGGTTGCCCCCATATAAATTTCACATTCAAGTCCTAAAAGTGCTGCTGCAGTGGCTGTTGCAAGCCCGTGTTGACCTGCTCCTGTTTCTGCTATGATTTTTTTCTTTCCCATTTTTTTTGCTAAAAGGGCTTGAGCGATGGCATTATTGATTTTATGTGCTCCGGTATGATTTAAATCCTCGCGTTTTAAATAAATTTCATGCTGATATTTTTTGCTTAAATTTCTAGCAAAATAAAGTGGAGTAGGACGCCCTACATAAGTTTTTAAAAGCTCGTTTAATTCTTTTTTAAAGAGTTTATCTTTAGAAAATTTCAAAAAAGCACCTTCTAGCTCATTTAAAGCAAACATTGCACTTTCAGGCAAAAACTGCCCACCAAAATCCCCATAATACGCTTTTTTCATTTTTTCAACTCCTTTAAAATTTGTTTTATTTTGTTGATATCTTTTAAGCCTTTTTCATCTTCAAGTTTTGAATTAAGATCTAAAATTTTAGCTCCCGTTTGTACAGCCTTATGAATATTATCCAAACCTATGCCTCCAGCTAATGCAAAATCTTTAGTATAAGAACCTAATAAAGTCCAATCAAAACTTATTCCATTACCGCCCTTTAAAATTCCCTTAGCATCAAAAAGTACTAAATTAGCAAAAATTTCACTTTTTAAATCTAAACTATTTTCCACACTAATCACCTGCCAAACAAAAACATTTTGCACCTTTAAAATTTCAAATTCTTCTTTGGTAATAGTGCGATAAATTTGTATCCCATCAAGCTTAGCTTCTTTAATACATCTTAAAATTTGTTCCAAATTTTCATCTACAAAAACACCGACAACTTTTTTATCTTTTTCATGAAAAATTGCACTTAAATTTCTCGCTTGTTCTAAACTCACTCTTCTTGGACTTTTAGCAAAAATAAGTCCAAAAAAATCAATATTTAAAAAAGCTAAATCTTTGGCATTTTTTTCATCTTTAATACCACAAATTTTAAGCTTTAGCATAAGCTTGATACTCCTTAAAATATTCTATAACCTTACCTGAATAAATGGCTTCTAAAATCATATCTTTAGCCACTAAAGGCGAACTTGCTTTATTGGCTGTATAAAGTGCAAACATAGCATTTAAAACTACCAAATCAAATTTTGCCCCTTGCATTCTACCGCTTAAAATATCTTTTAAATCTTTAGCGTTGTCATATGCACTAGATCCTATGATTTCACTATGAAAAGCTCTTTTAAAACCAAATTGTTCAGGACAGATAGAATACTCTAAAATTTCTCCTTCACAAAGCTCATAAATTTTACTTTCATCGCAAATACTAAGCTCATCCATACCATCATTTCCTCTTACCACTAAAGCTTTTTTGCGTCCTAAATTTTTTAAAACCTCTATCAAAAGCCTATGCACAGGTGCGTGATAATTTCCCATAAGTTGATATTTTAACTTTAAATTAGGGTGCAATAAAGGACCTAAAACATTAAAAACCGTTCTTACTCCAAGTCTTGATCTGATCTCTTTAAGTTCTCCTACTAAAGGATGAAAAAATGGAGCATGTAAAAAACTAAGCCCTTGATTATTTAGTTGTTTTAAAACTGATTCTAAAGTGTTTGGAGTAGTTATATTTAAAGCTTCTAACACATCTGTACTTCCGCTAGAACTTGAAATGGCACGATTTCCGTGTTTGGCTACTTTTACTCCTAAAGCTGCTAAAATAAAAGCACTAGTCGTAGAAACATTGATACTTTTAAAACCATCTCCACCTGTTCCACAAATATCAATCATCTCACTCTCATCACTAAAAGTTTGAGAATATCTTAAAATTTGTCTTACAAAAGCACTTAAAGATTTTTCATTTAAGGACTTTTCAGTGATTAAAATCAACAAAGCCGCTACTTGTAAAATTTCATAATCTTTAGACATAATAATCTTACAAATTTGCTCAAAATCATCGCTTTGTAAAAAATGATTTTCACTCATTTTTTGCAAATAAAAACTTAAAGGATTTTCTTGTTTTTGTGGTTTTTTTATATCTTGTTTTAAAAAATTAGAAAAAAGTTGTAAGCCATATTCACTAAAATAGCTTTCAGGATGAAATTGCACACCATAATAAGGTAAATTTTTATGTCCCAAAGCCATAATCACACCCTTTTCATCAAGGGCTAAAATTTCAAGCTCATCACTAAGCTGTTTAACCTCTAAAGAATGATAACGCATTACACTAAAATTTGAAGGCAAATTAGAAAATAATTCATTTTCCCTGCACTGTTTTATCAAAGAATTTTTTGCATGCATAGGCTCTTGCATCTTAACCACTAAAGAATCAAAAGCTAAAGCTAAAGCTTGATGTCCTAAGCAAATGCCCAAAACAGGGATATTAAGCCTTGCTTTAAAAATTTCAAGACAAATCCCACTTTGACTTGGATGCTTTGGACCAGGACTTAAAATAATATGAGTAGGATTTAAATTTTTAATTTCACTCAGAGAAATTGCATCATTTCTTCTTACTAAAATTTCATCATTGCTGAGTTGCTCTAACATGCTTTTAACATTAAAAACAAAAGAATCATAATTATCAATTAAAAGTATCATTGATTTTCCTTTTTTAAATTTTCAAAAGCTACCAAAAGCGCCTTGCGTTTAGCACAAATTTCTGCATATTCTTTTTGACTCTCACTTTGCAAAACAATACCCGCCCCACTTGCCAAATAAGCCTTATCTTGAGTAAAAAAAGCGCAACGGATTAAAATCGCTAAAGTTATGTCTTCGTTAAAATTTAAAAATCCTACCGCACCACCATAAATTCCACGATCGCAATCTTCAAGCTCGCTAGTGATCTCTAAAGCTCTTATTTTAGGAGCTCCGCTTAAAGTTCCCGCTGGAAAAACTGCTTCAATCACATCAAAAATACTCGCATCTTCTTTCATATTGGCATACACTTCACTCACTATGTGCATTACAAATTTATTTTTAATAATAGAAAAAAGATTTTCCACTCTTGTTTGAGTGCCAAATTTAGAAGCATCATTTCTTGCTAAATCTACAAGCATCTTATGTTCACTAAGTTCTTTTTCATCACTTAAAAGATCTTTTTCTAAAGCTAAAAGATCACAGTTATTTTCCAAATTTCTAGTTCCAGCAATAGGGGCTAAATAAATCTCTCTTTTTTTAATTTTCAATAAAAACTCTGGAGAAGAACCCAAAACAACACCATATTTACTTGGAAAATAAAACATATAAGCGCTTGGATTTAAAGCACTTAAACTCTCATAATAATCAAAAGCATTTACTTGATGTTTGATACAAAGTTGCTTACTTAAGACCACTTGAAAAATATCTCCACTTAAAAGATATTCTTTGGCTTTTTCGCACATTTTTAAAAAATCATTTTTTTCATCTTCTAAAGAATTTAAAATTTCAAAATCATTTTTTTGTTTCTTTTTCATTGGTTCAATATCATCTTTTAAATATTCAAAATATTTTGAAGCACCAAATTTAAAAAACATCTTGCTATTTTTCTCATAAATCAAATAAGCCTTAGCATTGGCAAATAAAAATAAAGGAAAATCATAATTTTTCTTAGAAGAAAGTGGAATTTTTTCAAACAAAGATACAAAATTTGCACTAAAAACTCCAAAAAATCCAGCAAAGTCGCAAATTTTATTCTTGCTTAAAGCTTCATAATATTTTGCCTTAAACTCGCTAAAGGATAATTCATTAGCATCTAAATAATCACAATCAATCCCTATAATTACCTTAGTCAAATCCTCTGCAAAATAAGAATTTTCAAATTTTTCAAGGATTTGTCTGTAATAAAAATTTACATTTTTAACAAACATAATAAACCTTTTTTTAAAAAATAAATTAAAATAATATTAAAGAAAAAATTTAGATAAAAAGAAGTTTAGAAACGCCAAGAGCGAAGAGTATGTGTAAGTTTTAAAATCAAAGAATTACTAAAAAAACCATTTTCACTCATCTTTTACCTTTCTTATAAAATATTTCAAAAATTAAGACTTTTATGAAAATTTTTAAAGTCTAAATTAATTTTAATCAATAAATATAAATTTTGCTTTAAATTTAAAATAAATATTATAAAATCTTTATATTTTATAATATTTTGAAACATTTTTACGATGCTTAAAGTTACCAAAAAATATTCTATTGTTATAAAAAAACTAAGATAATACTTAGCTTAATAAGATAAAATTATTCCGTATTTGAAATATTTAATATTTTTTAGGAAAAGCTATGGAAATCACAGATTTACCTTATCTAATCATAGGAATCATTTCAGGTATTGCTTCTGGACTTTTTGGCATTGGTGGAGGTATGATTATCGTTCCTTCTATGTTCGCACTTGGAGCAAGTGCTCACCATGCTATCGGAATTTCAGTATTGCAAATGATTTTTGCAGCAGTTTTTGGCTCTTATATTAATTATAAGAAAAAAAATCTAAATCTTAAAGATGGTATTATGATAGGTTTTGGAGGGCTCATAGGGGCAAGCTTTAGCGGAATGCTTTTAAAAGCTTTAAGTGATGTAGCTCTTACTAGCGTATTTTTGGCGGTAAGTTGTATATTTTTTATCAAATATGCTTTTGGAATTAAAGAAAACATTGTGCAAAATCAAAGAAGCGTTTGGGTAAAGAATGTCATTTTATTTATTGCTGGAGCTTTTACTGGTATTTTTGCTATTTCTTTGGGAATTGGTGGCGGACTTTTAATTGCTCCGATTTTAGCTTATTTTTTAGGCTATGATAGTAAAAAAGTTGTTTCCTTATCCTTGTTTTTTGTTATTTTTGCTTCAGTCTCTGGTATTATATCTTTTTCAAATTCTGGAGTTATAGACTCTGAAGTTATTCATAAAGGAATACTAGTAGGTATAGCTTCTATGGTTGGAGTTTTTATAGGAATTAAAATCATAGAAAAAATGCATATTTCAGCTCATAGAAAAATTTTACTTTGCGTATATGCCTTATCAATACTTGGAACCACCCACTCTTTGCTTAATAAGCTAAATTTTATAAATTTTTAACTTGGATTTATCCAAGTTCTTTTAATATTATTATGCTAAAATCTTAAATTTATTTAATGTTTAGGAAAGACTATGAACGATACCATAAAAATCATTGGCGCAAGAGAAAATAACCTAAAAAATATCCACCTTGAAATTCCCAAAAACAAACTCATTGTTTTTACAGGACTGAGCGGAAGTGGAAAATCAACCCTTGCTTTTGGAACTCTTTATGCTGAAGGACAACGCCGTTATATAGAAAGTTTAAGTGCTTACGCCAGACAATTTTTAGATAAGGTAGGCAAACCTGATGTCGATAAAATCGAAGGTTTAACTCCAGCCATTGCCATAGATCAAAAAACTACTTCTAAAAATCCACGCTCTACTGTAGGAACCATCACTGAAATTTATGATTATCTAAGACTTTTATACGCAAGAGTTGGCATTCAACATTGTCATCAATGCGGACAAAAAATCTCATCTATGAGTGCAAGTGATATAGTCAGTGAAATTTTAAAATTTCCAAAAGGTGCAAAAATCATCATCTACGCCCCACTCATACGAGAAAAAAAAGGAACTTATGCAGATTTGCTTGAAAATTTACGCAACAAAGGCTATGTAAGAGCTCAAATTGATGGAGTTTTGGTAAGACTTGATGAAGAAATTGAACTAGCCAAAACCAAAAAACACACCATTAAACTTGTCATAGATAGACTTGAAATTCAAGAAGATTTACTTTCTCGCCTTGCAAGCGATATAGAAAAAGGTTTACAGGAAAGCTTTGGAGAAATAGAAATAGAAGTTTTAAATCATGAGGAAATAAACCTTAATAAACACTATCATTTTAGCGAGCATTCAGCTTGTTTTGATTGTAAAATTTCCTTTGTTCCACTTGAACCTTTAAGCTTTTCTTTTAATTCTCCAAAAGGAGCATGTGAAGCTTGCGATGGACTTGGAATTCGTTATACTTTAGATATGAAAAAAATCATCGATGAAAATTTAAGTCTCGAAAACGGTGCTGTTAAAATCATGTATGGTTTTAACAAAAGTTATTATTATAAATTCCTAATCGCCTTTTGCGAACAAAATGAAATTCCTATCAAAATACCTTTTATGCAATTAAGCGAAGAACAAAAACGCCTTGTATTGTATGGTAATGCCAAAACTATAGAATTTCTTTGGAAAAGAAATCGTCTAAAACGCACTTTTGAAGGCGTGGTTAAAATGGCTTATGAAATGCTAAAAGATGAAAAAGATTTAGCCGAATATATGAGTGAAAAAATTTGTAAAGACTGCGGTGGGCATCGTTTAAAACCCGAAAGTTTAGCCGTGAAAGTAGCCAAAAAAGGCTTGGGTGAAATTTTAGATATGAGCATAGAAGATAGTACGGCCTTTTTTGCAGATGAGAAAAATTTTTCTTATTTAAGCGAGCAACAAAAACTTATTTCTAAACCTATCCTAAAAGAAATCAACGAAAGATTGTTTTTCTTGTATGATGTGGGGCTAGGTTATCTTTCCTTAGGGCGCGATGCAAGAACGATTAGTGGGGGTGAAGCACAAAGAATCCGCATAGCTTCACAAATTGGCAGTGGTTTAAGCGGAGTGATGTATGTCTTAGATGAGCCTAGCATAGGACTCCATGAAAGAGATACTGCAAAACTGATTAAAACTTTAAGAAATTTACAACAAAAGGGCAATACCCTAATTGTCGTAGAGCATGATAAAATGACCATAGAAGAAGCAGATTTTATTGTAGATATTGGTCCAAAAGCAGGAAAATTTGGGGGTGAGGTTGTATTTAGTGGAACTTATAAAGAACTTTTAAAAAGCAAAAGCGAAACTGCACTTTATATGAATGGTAAAAAACAAATTTCACAACTTCAAAACAGAACACAGAAAGAATGGCTTGAGCTTAAAAATGTAAATATTAACAATATCCAAGATTTAAGCGTAAAATTTCCTTTGCAAAATTTAGTCGCTATAACAGGAGTTTCAGGTTCTGGAAAAAGCTCTTTGATACTTCAAACCCTACTTCCTTTTGCACAAGAGGAATTAAACCGTGCGAAAAAAGTTAAAAAACTTGGCGGAGTACAAATAGAAGGACTTGAAAAACTTGATAAAGTCATTTATCTTGATCAAAGCCCAATTGGGCGCACACCACGTTCAAATCCTGCCACCTATACAGGTGCTATGGATGAAATCAGAAATCTTTTTGCCGCCACTAAAGAAGCCAAAATGCGTGGTTATAAAGCTGGACGCTTTTCTTTTAATGTCAAGGGTGGAAGATGTGAGAAATGTAGCGGAGATGGAGAAATCAAAATAGAAATGCATTTTTTACCTGATGTTATGGTAGTTTGTGATACTTGCGAGGGCAAACGCTACAATGATGCCACGCTAGAAATCAAATATAAAGGCAAAAATATCAGTGAAATTTTAAATATGAGTGTTTTAGAAGCGAGTGAATTTTTTACAGCCGTTCCTAAAATCAAACAAAAATTAGATACTCTAGTAAAAGTGGGTTTAGATTATCTAACTCTAGGACAAAATGCCACCACCTTAAGTGGAGGTGAAGCACAAAGAATCAAACTTGCTAAAGAACTAAGCCGTAGCGATACAGGAAAAACGCTTTATATACTTGATGAACCTACAACAGGACTGCATTTTGAAGATGTCAATAAACTCATCTTAGTTTTACAACATTTAGTTGATCTTAAAAATTCTGTTTTTGTGATAGAACATAATTTAGATGTGATTAAAAATGCTGATTATATCATCGATATGGGGCCTGAAGGCGGAATTAAAGGTGGAAAAGTTATAAGCACAGGAAGCGTGGAAAAAGTCGCTAAAGAACACAAAAAAACCCGTTCTTACACAGGATATTATCTAGACTTAGAGCTTAAAAATACACAAAAATCATAATTTTATGTTTGATTTTTTATATAATGATATTAGCTATTTGGGGCTTTTCATGGTGTGTTTTCTTTCAAGCACACTATTACCTTTAGCAAGTGAAGCCTTTGTTTTAGGCTTTATAAAACTTGATTTTAATCCGAATTTGGTACTTATCGTAGCCACTTTGGGTAATACCTTAGGAAGTTTAAGTACTTATGCTTTAGCGTATTTTGGAAAAGAAAAAATTTTAGAAAAATACTTTAGCAAATCCTTAAAAAAATTAGAAAATTTCAATGCTAATTTTGCTAAATTTGGAAGTATATTTGCTTTTTTTACTTTTTTACCTTTAGTAGGAGATCTTTTTGCCTTGGGACTTGGTTTTGCGAAATATTCTTTTTTAAAAACTATATTTTTTATCTTACTTGGAAAATTAAGTCGTTATGCTTTCATAATTTTCATAGCAAACTCCTTTTAAAAACCTCTCTTTTATAAGTTTTAAAAGCTTTGCATTGTCTACATTTTTTAGAATTTTAACACAATTTTTAGTGCTTAAATCCACCCCCATACTCATTTTTGGTTCTTTAAAACAACGCCAACTCATACCTCTTGCCAAAGAACTATCGCAAATAACATCAGCATAACACTCATCAAAATCTGCAATACTAGAATCTAATGCGTAAGCTATCGTTAAAGCATCATGCATCCAAGTTCCCTTTGTACCACGTGTTTTAGAGGCATAATCAATCCAAACACCTAAAGTTTCAACGATAAAATCACATAAAATATTCTTACCTTGCAACTCTTTTAAATCCTCGTGTGTTAATAAAGTCTGCATGGTTGCATTATAAGGTATGAGTGTAATTTTAGCTCTTGAATTTAGCACTATACTAGCCGCCTCAGGATCAAAACCAAAATTTGTATCTTTAGTGTAATAAGGCATATCAAAACTGCCGCCCATAATAAAAAGCTCTTTAAGATTTATATCAAAATCTTTAAAAATTTTCATAGTCATAGCGATATTTGTCAAAGGTCCTATCGCACAAATAGAAATTTCTTTAGGATTTTTACTCACCAACTCACCCATTTTAAAAATCGCATCAGGATTTATATTTTCTAAAATTTCAGGACTTTTTATATTTTCCCAAAGATATTCAAGTTTAAAATTTTTAACACTTTCATCAAGTCTTTGACGCCAAGCTTTACTTGGTTCTTTTAGGGCTTCATTCGCTCCCAAATAAACTGGGATATTTAAATTTAAACGTTTAAATAAATCCTTAGCCACACTATAGGCAACAAGGCTTGGAACATTACCGCAAACTGTGCTTAGCATTTCAAGTTTGATTTCTTTAGATGACAAAATCAAAGCAAGTGCTAAACCATCATCAGTATTTGCTCCTGCAATAGCATTGCCTATGTCCGTGTCTAAGATAAGTCTCATATCGCATCTTCTATTTTATTTAAATCTCTACCTCTAGTTTCTGGCGCAAAAAATGTAGTCACAAAACCTATACCTGCAGTTAATACAAAATATGTCGCGATAGGCCACCAAGTGCCATAATATGCAAGCAAAGCAGAAGCCACCATAGGCGCTGTTCCTCCTGAAAGAATAGAACCTAGCTCCTTAGCAAAAGCCATTTTTGTATAACGGTTTTTTACCCCAAAAAGCTCCACACCCCAAGCCGCTTGCACACCAAAAATCCCTAAAGATGCTAAAGACATACCTACAATAATAGTTAAAATCACAATAATTTCATTTTTACTATCTAAAAGCATAAAAGCAGGAAAAGCATAAATCATCAAAAGCAAACAAAACATTCTATAAGTAATACATCTTCCAAATTTATCACTTAAATAACCTGCCAAAGGAATAACTAAAAACCCTACCAATGAAGCTATCATCACTGCTGTAGTAGCTACTGATTTGTCTAAAAGTAAAATTTTAGTCACATAACCTACAATAAAACCTTGCGCAAGATAAGAAGGTCCATTTTCGCCTATTCTTAAGCCCACCATAGTCCAAAAAGCACGACTTCTTTGCCAAAAACTTCTTTCATCTTTTTTCATATGCTTTTCGTTATTAAGACGCAATTTCATCATTTCATTTTTTTGCTTTTCAAAAACAGGGGTTTCTTTGACATGAAAACGAATATATACAGCAAAAAGAGCGATTAAAATACTTCCCATAAAAGGAACTCTCCAGCCCCATTCTTTAAAACTTGCTTCATCCATTTGTACCATCAAAAGCCATACAAAAGACGCAAGCAAAGTTCCACTATTTGATCCTAAAGCAATCACAGAAGAAACAAGCCCTCTTCTCTTGCTAGGAGCATATTCTCCTAGCATAACTGTTCCACCTGAAAGTTCAGCTCCTGCGCCAAAACCCTGCATAAAACGTAATGCAACCAAACAAATAGGCGCCCAAACACCAATCACTGCATAACTTGGGATAAAACCTATCAGAGTAGTTGAAATTCCCATTAAAGCTATTGTAGCCATCATAACATTTTTTCTTCCGTGTTTATCACCTAAATGACCAAAAAACAAAGCCCCAATAGGTCTTGCAATAAAACCTATGCCATAAGTTACAAAACTAAGCAAAAGTGCAATTACTGGAGTTTGCTCAGGAAAAAATACTTCTGAAAAAATTGTTGCAGCTGCTAAACCATAAAGTGCAAAATCTGCATATTCCATAGCAGTTCCCAACCAGCAAGAAAAAACTGCCTTTTTAAAAACTTTTCTACCTTCAGGTGTGTTAAAATTCTTATCTGCAATTCCATCAATTTGCTGATTTGTCATTACATTTTCCTTACATTATTCATATAAAATTTTTACTCTACTCGATATTATGACTAAAAATTGAAGTATTTTCGCTTAAATATCTTTAAATTTCGAGACATTTTAAGCAAAATTTTGAAATAATATAACCAAAATATATTTTATCAAAAGAAGAAATTATTATGAAAACTTTAACTATTATTGATACTTTTGGATTTTTTTTCAGACTTTACTACGCATTAAAAGGTTTTAAAAATTCACAAGGACAAGCTAGTGGAATGATTAGCGGTTTTGCAAATTTTATTTATAGCTTAAAAAATGAATATAAAAGTGATTATATTGTTTTTGCATTAGATTCCAAAGGAAAAACTTTTCGTAGCGAAATTGATCCAAACTATAAACAAAATCGCACTCCACCGCCACCTGAACTTCTAGAACAAATTCCAATTTGCATAAAGATGATAGAAAAAATGGGTTTCATAAGCGTTTCTCAAGAAGGTTATGAAGCTGATGATATCATTGCTTCTTTTGTAAAAACTTGTGAAAATAGAGATATTTTTGTACGTATTATCACTCAAGATAAAGATCTTTATCAACTCATAAAAGATGGTAAAACAAGCATTTACAGTCCTATTTCTAAAAACGACTATGATGAAGCAGCGTGTTTAGAAAAATACGGAGTAAAACCTAATCAAATCAGAGATTTTTTAGCTCTTTGTGGGGATAGTTCTGATAATATTCCAGGCGTTAAAGGTATAGGTGCAAAAGGAGCTAAAACCTTGCTTGATGAGTTTGGTAGCATAGAGGGAATTTATGAAAATTTAACCCTAGTACGTAACGAAAGAAGTCGTAACTTGCTTTTAGAGGGTAAGGAAAATGCATTTTTAAGCAAAAAATTAGCTTCTTTGTATGACAATTTAGAAGTACAAAATCTCATAGAAAAAGCCACTTATCCTGATGAAGAACCTCTTTTAAAAATACTTGAAATTTTAGAACATTACGAACTTAATACTTTGCTTAAAAAACTGCGTCAAAATCCTGATAATAAAGATAAAAATTTAGGTTTTAAAGCCACTTTAGTACAAGATGAAAACAAACTTTTTGAAATTTTAAATACCCTTGATAAAGAAAGTATTATTGCTTTTGATACCGAAACCACAGGACTTGATACTAAAGAAGCAAAAATTGTTGGTTTTAGTTTTTGCATGAATGAAAATGAAGCCTTTTACGTGCCTTTAACTCATAATTATCTTGGAGTAGGTGAGCAAATCTCATTGCAAAGTGCCAAAAAAGCTATAGAAGCAATCTTTAATCATTTTGTTATAGGGCACAATCTCAAATATGATTTTAAAATCATTCAAAACAATTTTGACTTAAATTTACCTCAAAAATACGCAGATACAATGATTTTGGCATGGCTTAAAAATCCTTCTTTAAGAGTAAATATGGATGATTTAGCCTTAAGACTTTTTAATTACGAAACCTTGCATTTTGAAAGCCTTGTTAAAAAAGGAGAAAATTTTGCAAGTGTAGAACTTGAAAAAGCTTGTAAATACGCTGCAGAAGATGCTTATATCACTTTAAGATTTTATCTTTATTTTTTAAAAAATCTTGAAACTCCTTTATTAGAACTTGCTAAAAACTGCGAATTTGATTTCATTAAAATCATTATGATGATGGAAGAAAATGGCATAAAGCTTGATACAAATGCACTTGAAATCCTTATGAAAAAATTTGAAAATGAAATCAAAAATTTAAGTGAAGAAATTTATACTCTTTGCGAGGATAGATTTAATCTAAATTCACCTAAACAAATGGGTGATATACTTTTTGAAAAACTCAAACTCCCAAGCGGAAAAAAAGGAAAAACAGGATATTCTACCGATGAAAAAGTTTTAAATATACTTTTAGATAAACATCCTGTAATTGCTAAAATTTTAGATTATAGAGAACTTGCCAAACTTTATTCCACTTATTGCGAACCTTTGTTAAAACTAGCGTTAAAAGATAAAAATTCACGCATTTATTCAAGTTTTTTACAAACTGGAACCGCTACAGGACGTCTTTCATCTAAGGATCCAAATTTGCAAAACATCCCTGCACACGGACAATATGCAAAAGATTATAAATCTTGCTTTGTAGCTAAAGATGGATTTAGTTTTATCTCTCTTGATTATTCTCAAATCGAACTTAGAATACTTGCACATTTTAGCGAAGATGAAAAACTTTTAAATGCTTTTGCCAATGATGAAGATATACACGCAAGAACAGCAATAATGATTTTTGGTGAAAGCAATTATGAAACCAGAAGTGTTGCAAAAAGTATAAATTTTGGACTTATTTATGGTATGGGTTATAAAACCTTAAGTCAAAATTTAAAAATAGAAGCTAATTTAGCCAAATCTTACATAGAAAAATATTTTGAAAATTTTACTAGCATTAAGAAATATTTTGAAAAAGTTAAAAACGAAGCTAAACAAAATGGTTTTATTGTTACTTTAAGCGGTCGCAAGCGTTATTTTGATTTTGAAAACGCAAAACCTATGCAAATTGCCATGTATGAAAGAGAAAGCATTAATTCAATCTTGCAAGGCTCAGCAGCAGATGTAATCAAGCTTGCAATGCTAGAAATCAATAAAGAATTAAATGAAGATAAAAAGCTTATTTTACAAATTCATGATGAATTAATTTTTGAAGTAAAAGACGATTTGTGTGAAAATTTTGTAAAAAAAACTAGAGATATTATGGAAAATATAGTAAAATTAAAAGTAAAATTAAAAACAAGTTCAAGTATCGCCAAAAATTGGGGCGATTTAAAATAATCAAGGAGATAATTAATGGATCTTTCAACCATATTAGGAATGGTGCTTGCAGTTACTAGTATTTCAGTAGGAGATATATTAGAAGGAGGAAATCCTTTACATGTTATTCATCTTTCTTCCTTTCTTATAGTTATGCCAACGGCTGCATTTTGTGCAATGACTTCTACACATAAAAAAATTGTAAAAGCAGCTTATAAAGAACTCAAAGTTGTCTTTAAAGGTTCTGGAGTAAATCTACCTGAAAGGATAGCTCAGTTAATAGAATTTGCTATTATTGCAAGAAGAGATGGTCTTTTAGCATTAGAATCAAGAACCAATGAGATTGAAAATGAATTTTTAAAAAATGCTATGATGATGCTTGTAGATGGTAAAAGCTTTGAAGAAATTCACGAAAGCATGGAAATACAAACCGAACAACTTGAAGAGCATTATAAAGAATGCGCAGAATATTGGATAGTATTTGGAGAAACTTGCCCTACCATGGGACTTGTTGGAGCGGTTTTTGGTCTTATTCTAGCTCTTAAATTGCTAGACAATCCTCAAGCAATGGCAGCGGGTATTTCAGGTGCTTTCACAGCTACAGTTACGGGAATTTTTGGCGCTTATGCACTTTTTGCTCCTTGGGGGAAAAAATTAAAAGCTAATGGAATGGATCTTGTAAAAGAGCAAATTGTTATTACTGAAGCTATAAAAGGAATTGCAGAAGGTGCTAATCCTAGAGATTTAGAAGCTAAACTTTTTAACTTCTTAAGTCACGATGATCCAAGAATTTCACAATTTGACAAAGGTTAAAAATGGCTAAAAAACATAAATGCCCAGAATGTCCAGCAGGTGAAAAATGGGCTGTGCCTTATGCAGACTTTCTAAGTTTGCTTTTGGCACTTTTTATTGCTCTTTGGGCAATTTCTAAAACAAATCCTGCTAAAGTAGAGGCTTTAAAAACTGAATTTGTTAAAATCTTTGATTACACCTCTACTCAAACAGTCAAAGAAGAGAGTAAAACCCAAGAAAAATATAAAGGCGCAGCAAAAGAAGAAAGCGATAAACTCAAATCGTTAAAACAAATGACTATGACACAGCAAGAAACTATCAAACGTCTTCAAGCAGCTCTAGATCAAAGCGATAATCAGGTTGCTCTTAACCTTCCATCTAAAGTTGAATTTGAAAGAGGTAGTGCTCAAATCGTTTCAGCTGATATACAAGATTATTTAAAACGTATGGCTGAGCTAACAACATATTTGCCACCTCAAGCAAAAATAGAAATTAGAGGCTATACAGACAATAGCGACTCTATTATAAGAAGTTATGAACTCGCCTACCAAAGAGCGGAAAATGTATTAAAATATTTTATAGAAGGTGGAGCAAATTTGAAAAATATTAGCATTAAAAGCTACGGGCTTAATAATCCTATCAATGGAAATCCACAAGCTCTAGAAAATAATAGAGTAGAAATATATTTTAAAGTCGATACAGCAGATACAAGTACTCAAAAATCGGTTCTTGAGCTTATTAACAAAATAGGAACTAAAGCACCTTAAAAGTTTTAGTTTCCTTTTTTTACTTGACCAGCTAAACGACTCTTATTATTTGTATTATAAACAAATCCTAGCACCTCAGCTACAGCTTTAAACATTTCCCTAGGAATAAGATCATTAACATCACAAGCTTTATAAAGCTCTCTTGCTAAAGGAGGATTTTCATAAACTACAACATTATTTTCATAGGCTACTTGTTTTATGCGAAGAGCGAGAAAATCCACTCCTTTGGCAACAACCCTAGGGGCTTGTTCTTTACTTGTATCATAACGAATAGCTACGGCATAATGCGTTGGGTTTGTGATCACCACATCCGCACCTGCAACATCTTGAACCATACGACGACGCGCAGCTTCCATTTGAAGTCTACGAATTCTACCTTTAACCTGAGGATCTCCTTCCATTTGTTTATACTCATCTTTTATTTCTTGTTTGCTCATACGCAAACCTTTAAAATACTGAAAACGCACCAAAAAAACATCTAAAACAGCAATAATTAAAAAAGCAACTATAACAATAGCTGCTAAAACAATAGCTCTGTCTCTTAGCCAAGCAAGCTGTGTAACCATAGTATAAAGCTCAACTCTTGGAAGCTCTTGCATAAATTTAAGTAAAACTATAAAAGCTATAGTAAAAACAATACCCACTTTTAAAATAATTTTTATACTTTCAACAATTTTTTTCAATGAAAAAAGATTTTTTAAACCTTTTAGAGGATTGATTTTTCCTAAATTTGGCATAATAGGTTTAGTTGTAAAAATAAAACCAAATTGCATAATATTTCCCAAAACCCCAGCAATCATAATACTTAAAACAATAGGTGCAAGAATAATTAAAACCTCAAAAATGCTTTTAATCATAATGGCTTGAATAATACGCAAATCAAATTCAACACCAATAAAACTTTGATAGTATCTATATAAATTTACAATTCTCTCGCCCATAAAACTCATCATAAATAAAGTTATAGTTACTCCAATTATCAAAGTTACAATAGCTGCCGCATCTTGAGACTTTGGAACATTACCTTCTTTACGCGCATCTTCTATCTTTTTGGACGTGGGTTCTTCTGTTTTTTCTTGATCTTCGCCTGCCATATTTTAGCCTAAATAAAAATTTTAATATGTGTGTAAAATTATAGTAGAAAATTTATGAATTTCAATTAAAGAATAAAAATGAAGAAAAAGCCTCGTAAAGAGGCTTTATACTAAGAAATTAAAGTTTAGCTTCGTTTTTGCCAAGATATTCAGCCACGCCTTTAGGGTTAGCTTTCATACCTTCATCGCCCTTATTCCATCCTGCAGGACAAACTTCACCATGCTCATTTGTAAAAAGCATAGTATCAACCATTCTTAACATTTCATCTATATTTCTACCTAGTGGTAAATCATTAACCACAGCATGGCGAACTGTTCCATCAGCATCAAGCAAGAACGAACCACGAAGGGCAACTGCTTCTGCATAAAGTACATCAAAATTTCTAGCAATCTGCTTAGTTAAGTCAGCAACAAGCGGAAATTTAACCTGACCAATACCACCTTGATTTACTGGAGTATTTTTCCAAGCAAAATGTGAAAATTCATTATCTCCTGAAATTCCAATTACTTCAATGCCACGATTTTTAAATTCTTGATATCTTTTGTCAAAAGCTATAATTTCTGAAGGACAAACAAAAGTAAAATCTTTTGGATAAAAGAATACTACCGCTCCTTTTGGACCTATGTTTTTATAAAGATTAAAATCTTGAACAATTTCATTGTTTCCCAATACTGCTGGAGCAGTAAAATCTAAAGCTTTTTTAGTAACTATCATATTTTCTCCTAAATAATAAATTTTATTGATAACGAAATTATATCGTTTAAATCTTTATTTTTTTTTAAATATCTAAAATAATATTAAAAATTTAAGAAAGTTATAATTATTATCAAATAATGTAAATTTTTGATTATCAAAATTTACATTATTTAAGAATTTTATGCTAAAATCTTTTAAATCTTAATATTAAAAAGGAGAAAAAATGGCTGTAAAAATTACAGATATATGTATTGCTTGTGGTTCTTGTATTGATGAGTGTCCAGTGAGTGCTATCGTTGATGATGCTAACAATCCAGAAGGTGAAGATAGATATTATGTTTATGCAAACAAATGCGTTGAATGCGTAGGACATAATGATCAACCAGCTTGTGCCAGTGCTTGCCCAACAGATGGATGTATAGTTTGGAGTGCTGTAGAATCAGGACAACCAAGTCGTGATAATATTGGCGCTGATATGAGAAGTGGGGACACTCCAGTTTTTGCATAATTTTAAAAAATTAAAAAGCTAGAGATTCCTAGCTTTTTCTTTTAATTTAACTTTCTTTAAACAAATTCAAGTATAATTTTAAGCTTTATTAAAATAAGGAGTTATTACAAAGATGGAAAAAACTTTATCTATAATTAAACCTGATGCTGTTAAAAAAGGTGTTATAGGAAAAATTTTAGATCGTTTTGAAAGCAATGGATTAAGAATCGCTGCAATGAAAAAAGTTCAACTTAGTAAAGAACAAGCTGAAAATTTTTATGCTGTTCATAAAGAAAGACCTTTTTTTAAAGACTTGGTTGAATTTATGATTAGCGGTCCTGTTGTTGTTTCTGTACTAGAAGGAGAAGGTGCTGTATTAAAAAATAGAGATTTAATGGGAGCGACAAATCCTAAAGAAGCTAAAGCAGGAACAATTAGAGCCGATTTTGCTGAGAGTATTGATGCTAATGCTGTTCATGGAAGTGACAGCTTGGAAAATGCAAAAATAGAAATTGAATTTTTCTTTAAACCAAATGAAATTTGCTAAATGAAAATCCCTTTTTCTAAGATTAATACAAAGGAATATCCTTTTAAACTTAATCTTGAAAATATGATTTTTGAGGGAAATTTAGTAAAAATAAATCCTAAGCTTGTTAAAATAAATGCTATTATGCAAGGTTTTATCTATAGACCTTGTGATAGTTGTGGAACTGAGTTAGAACTTGAAATTAAAGAAAATTTAGAACTTTTTGCAAGTGATGGTATTTTTAAAGATGAAGCAAACGAATTGAGCAATACTATAGAATTTTTCGATGGACATATTGATTTAATAGAAGTTGCTATTAGCGAGCTTGAAGTTTATTTGAGTGATTATTTTTATTGCATAAATTGCAATAATTAATTAAATTTTATAAAGGAGAAAAAATGGCAGTACCAAAGAGAAGAGTGAGCAAAACTCGTGCAGCTAAACGCAGAACTCACTATAAAGTTAGTCTTCCTATGCCTATAAAAGACAAAGATGGAAGCTACAAAATGCCTCACCGTGCGAATCCAACAACTAAGGAATATTAAAATCAATGATTAACATTGCCATTGATGCAATGGGTGGTGATTTTGGAGAAAAACCCATTATAGAAGGCGTTTTAAAGGCACTAGAAGCAAAACCTTTTAACGCTATCTTAGTGGGAAATTCTAAAATTCTAAAACCTTTAATACCAAAAAAATTAGAACAATATATACAATACGAAGAAGCTAGTGAAATTTTTTCGATGAATGAAAATGCCACAGATGCTTTAAAAAATAAAGAAACAACCATATACAAAGCTATTAATTTATTAAAAGAAAAAAAAGTAGATGCTGTAGTTTCAGCGGGTCATAGTGGAGCAAGTATGTCTTTGGCTACCTTAAGGCTTGGAAGACTTAAAGGTATTTCAAGACCTGCTATTGCCACTTTAATGCCAAATATCGTTAACAAAACTTTACTTTTGGATGTTGGAGCTAATACAGATTGCAAAGCTGAAAATTTATTTCAATTTGCCATAATGGGTGAAGTTTATGCTAGAGAAATCATGCAAATTCAAAAACCACGCCTTGCTTTACTTTCTAATGGTGAAGAAGAATGCAAAGGTAATGAACTTACCAAAGAAAGTCATCAGCTTATGAAAAAAATTCCAAATTTTATAGGCAATGCTGAAGGTAGAGATATTTTCAATGGTGAAATAGATGTTTTAGTCTGCGATGGTTTTGATGGAAATGTTATCTTAAAGGCTTGTGAAGGTGTGGCAACAGCTATTTTTCAACTTCTAAAAAACGAAGTAAAGCAATCTTTTATTTCTAAAATAGGTGCTTTACTTATGAAGCCATCTTTTAAAAAATTAAAAAAACACACAGATTGGCAAGAATATGGCGGAGCACCCCTTCTTGGAGTTAATGGCTGCGTGATCATAAGTCATGGAAAAAGCGATTCTAGAGCTATTAAAAATGCAATTTTTCAAGCTATAAATTTTAGCCAATCTCATATCAATAAACTTATAGAAAATGAACTTGGGAAATACAATGCTTAAAGCCAGTCTTAAAAGTATAGCTTCTTATATTCCAGAAAAAATTTTAAGCAATGCTGATCTTGAAAAAATGGTAGATACCACCGATGAATGGATCACTAGACGCACAGGTATTAAAGAAAGGCGCATTGCTAGTGAAAATGAAAATACTAGCGATTTGGGCACAAAAGCTGCATTAAAAGCCATAGAAAGAGCAAATTTAAAACCTGAAGATATTGATGCGATTCTTGTAGCTACTTTAAGTCCTGATTATTTTACTATGCCTTCAACGGCTTGTAAAATTGCTTCAAATTTAGGACTTGTAAATATTAGCGCTTTTGATATTTCAGCAGCTTGTTCTGGTTTTATCTATTTGCTTGAACAAGCTAAAGCCTTAGTAGAAAGTGGTTTGAAAAAAAATGTTTTAATCATAGGAGCTGAAAAAACAAGTTCAATTATGGATTACAATGACAGAAGTATTTGCATACTCTTTGGAGACGGTGCAGGTGCTGGAGTTGTAAGTTTGGATAATGAAAATCATATCCTTGATGTACATACTGCAAGCAATGGTAATTATGGAGATCTTTTAATGACTCAAAGATCGCAAAAATCAAGCCTATGTCAAACACTTTCTATGCAAATGAAAGGCAATGAAGTTTTTAAAATAGCAGTAAACACGCTTAGTAATGATGTTGTAGAAATTTTAGCTAAAAATAACATTTTAGCACAAGAAATTGATCTTTTTATTCCTCATCAAGCTAATCTACGCATCATTAAAGCCGTCCAAGAAAAACTCAATCTAAGCGATGAAAAATGTGTGATCACTGTACAAAAATATGGCAATACTTCAGCTGCTTCTATACCTATGGCAATGAATGATGCCTATGAAGAAGGTCGACTTAAAAAAGGAAATCTGATCTTACTAGATGCTTTTGGCGGTGGTTTTACTTGGGGATCTGCGCTTTTAAAATTTGGAGGAGAGAATTTTTAATTCTCTCTTAGCTTTCCAAAAGCTTGAATTTCTACCAAATAACCCTCTGCTAAAGCACTTCCTACACAAGCTCTAACAGGTTTAGGATAATTTTTAATCCAAGCATCATAAATTTCATTCATTGCATCAAAATCTTGCATATTAGCTAACCAGATTTGAATTTGAATCAAATCTCCTTTGCTTGCGCCTATTTTTTCAAACAAAGCATCAAGTTCTGCAAGTGCTTCTTTGGTTTGTTTTTTAATATCTCCGCTAGGTTCAAAAGCCACTTGTCCTGCAGTCTTAAAATATTTATCAAAAACAATAATTTGCGACATTCTATCGCACTCATCAAAACGCTTTATCATGCATATTTTCCTTGAAATTCTTTCATAAATTCACACAAGGTTTTTATCTGATCCAAATTAAGCGCATTATAAATACTTGCACGAATTCCTCCTAAAATTCTATGTCCTTTAAGTCCTATCATTCCAGCTTCTTCGGCTTCCTTTACAAAAAGAGGCTCTAAATCTTTATTTTTAGCAATATTAAAACTCACATTCATTAAAGATCTGTCCTTTTTATCTGCATGTCCTTTATAAAATCCATTACTTAAATCAATACACTCATAAAGCATAGCAGCTTTTTGAGAATTTTTCTCATGTACTTTATCAAGTCCGCCTTGATTTAAAAGCCAATCCATTTCAAGATTAAACATATAAATGGCAAAGGTTGGAGGCGTATTAAACAAGGACTGATTCTCAGCATGAGTCAAATAATTTAACATACTAGGAATTTGTTTATTTTTAGATCTTTCTAACATATCTTTACGGATAAAAATACAACTTAAACCCGAAATTCCAGCATTTTTTTGCACTCCGCCATAAAAAAGAGCAATATTTGAAAAATCTACTTTTCTAGAAAAAAAATCACTCGATGCATCCACAATCAAAGGAGTTTTAGTTTTAGGATAATTTTGATATTGAGTGCCGTAAATAGTATTGTTAGAACAAATATAAGCATAATCAGCATTATCTCTAAATTCCACTCTAGGAATATGATTAAAATTACTTTCCTCGCTACTTGCTACGGTTTTAACATTGACACCTAAAATTTGTGCTTCTTTAATTGCTTTTTTTGTCCAAACTCCTGTATTTGCATATTCACAAACCCCATTTAAAGCCAAATTCATAGGAATCATAGCAAATTGTAAACTTGCTCCACCTTGTAAAAATAATACTTCATAATCATCATTTAACCCGTAAAGTTTTTTAGCTTTCTCTTGTGCTCCAAAATGCACTTCTTCAAATACTTTTGTGCGGTGAGAAATTTCCATTATAGAATAACCCCTACCCTGATAATCACAGAGTTCTTTTTGAGCTTGCTCTAAAATTTCTAAAGGTAAAGTCGATGGCCCTGCACTGAAATTGATTTTTCTCATAATCTATCCTTATAAAATTTTTGCTTCTTTTTGAGAAGTTTGAGAACTTAAAATAACGATATCATCACTCTTAAGATCTTCTAAATTTGCTATTTTACCATTTTTTCTGATACAAATAAACTTTTTGCTTTTATTAAAAAAATTCTCATGTTGCAAATAAGCATTTTGCAATTTATCTAATTTTAATTCATTATAACGCATTTGATTTGCCAATAGATGATTTAATTGCTTTTCTATATTATGGCTTTGTTTTATTTTTTCATCTATTATTTTTGGCAAAGAATTAAATTTGAAAAATTTGCTTAAATTTAAAAGCAAATTTTCATAATTTTGTATTTTATAATTCCAAAGTTGCATTAATTTTTCTTCCATTAAATCCAAACTTTGCTCTATATCCAACTTAGAATAAAACAAAGTATCTATAGCAGCTGAAGGCGTTGGAGCTCTAAAATCTGCAACAAAATCACTAATAACATAATCAATCTCATGTCCTATGGCTGAAATAATAGGAGTTTTTGCTTTAAAAATCTCTCTTGCTAAATTTTCATCATTAAAACAAAAAAGATCTTCTCTGCTTCCTCCACCACGTGCTATAATAAGAACATCTAAATCCATATCATCGGCTTTTTTTAAAGCTTGTATAAGAGAAAAAGGAGCATTATTTCCTTGAGTTAAAGCATCAAAAATATAAATTTTTGCCAAAAAATATTCTTTTTGGTGAATAAGTTTTAACATATCTTGCAAAGCAGCAGAAGTTTTTGAAGTGATAATGCCTACTTTTTTAGGAAATTTTGGCAAAGATTTTTTAAAGCGTGGATCAAAAAGTCCTTCTTTTTGCAAACGCTCTTTTAAAGCCAAAAACTGTGCTTCCAAATCCCCAAAACCTGCTTTTTTCATACTAGTAGCGATAAATTGATAACGACCACTTTCAGGATATAAACTTACACTTCCACAAAGCTCTAAAAAATTCCCCACAGCTGGTTTAAATCCGACTTTTAAATTAGCTCCTTTAAACATAGCACAAGCAATGCTTGATCTTTCATCTTTTAAATCAAAATACCAATGTCCTGAACCATGCAAAGTAATTTTTGAAATTTCTCCACTTAAAACTATATCATCAAAATGTGTTTCTAATAAAGCCTTTGCTTTAAGATTTAATTCTGTTGGTGTCATAGTTTTTTTGCTATAAACATTGAACTCACGCCAAAGCTAAAACTTTTATAATCAAGTATTTCAAAACCAGCATTTTTAAGTTCTAAGATGAACTCTTCCTTACTTAAAAATCCTTCAATAGAGTTTGGCAAATACTCATAAGCACTTTTATTTTTACTGATTATCCCACCTATACTTGGTAAAATATTTTTAAGATAAAAATCTCTACAAGCTGCTATAAATCCACCCTTTTCTCTTTTTGTAAATTCCAAAACTACCAAAATACCATCTTTTTGAAGTACTCTAGCAAATTCACTTAAGGCTTTTTGTCTTTCTACAACATTGCGAATGCCATAACTAATGCTTAAAATATCTAAACTTTGACTTTCTAAAGGTAAATTTTGCGCCCCTGCTTCTATAAATTCGACATTTGGAAATTTTTCTTTTGCAACATTTAGCATGCCACTACTTGGATCAATACCTTTAATATTTAGAATATTTTTTTCCATTTTTAAAGCACTCTCTTGCCAAATCTCTATCATATCCCCTGTGCCACAGGCAATATCAGCGATTTTTAAATCTTTTTTTAAATACAAACTCATCACTCTTTGACAAGCTTTTTTGCGCCACGCTACATCAGCTCCAAAGCTTAAAATTCTATTCGCCTTATCATAAGTAGGTGCAATTTGATTAAACATTTCTATAATTTTTTCTTGTTTTTGCATTTTTATCCTTTGTAAATTTTCAAATTTTTACTTGATTTTTTAAGCAATTTGCAAAATTTATTTTTATTATTGATTATTTTCGAAAAAATATTTTTATCCCTATCTTTGCAATATTTTTCATAAAGTTTGTTTAAATTTTTTATCTCTAAAAAACGATAAAAATATTCTAAAAATATTGCCAATTCAAAAAAACTATTTTCAAAAAGCTCTAAATCAAAATTTTTTAGTATATTTTTTCTAAATAAAATAATTTTTTTTCTAAGTTCTAACGCAACAAGTTGTTTAAAAAACCTATCTTTGCAATCACCTTCATAAAAAGAATTTTCCTTTATGAAAAAATCAAAATCATTAAACAAATCTTGGATTTTTTCATCGCTTAAAAATAGCAATAAATCTTGATTTGAATTTTCACTTGCTAAAATATCTTGAGTTTTTTTCGTTATATCTTTAAACTTTAAAGCCAAAATATTACTCAAATTTTTATCTAAAATAGTATTCATACTTGATAAAACTATATACAAGCTTCTTGAATAAAATAAAAATTCGCATAAACTTTGCTTATCTTTTCTCTCTAAAGATAAAGTCCAATAAAATTTTAATTTTTTAAATAAATAAAATAAAAAAATTCTAAATCCATCATAAGCATTAATATAATTTGGAAAATCCAAGCTAAAATTCTGATTTTTTTCTATAATTTTAAAATATTTCTCTATATCAAAATTTTGATATTCAAAACCATATAAAACGATATGTTTAGAATTTAAATCATGATGTAATTCTTTTTGAATTTTAAAATCTTTAGGAATTTTAAATTCATTGGAACTATCCAAAGTTGGAAAAAATATTTTTAAAATACAAATTTTAGGCTCTTCATACATATCAATATAACTTTTTAAAGAGCAAAATTTAAATTCGAAGCGTTCTTTTTTAATACTCTTTCCTATAATCTTTTTTCGAGCTTTTTCAAATTTTTTTTTAGAAATTTTCTCTTCTTGATTCTGTTCTAAAATTGAATTATTAAATTTTGTAATTTTATAAAATTCATTGCAAAAACTTTGAAATTTAACACTATGATTTGAAGTTATTTGAGTATAAAAAGTTTCAAATTTAGAATTTCGAAAAGGTATATTATCTTTTTTTAAATTCCCTAAAAGAGTGCAATCAGATAGTAAAAAGTTTTTTTGAATTTCATAAACCATTAAAATAACCCTTAAAATATATGGGTTATTTTAACCTTATTTTGCTTAATGACACTTTTTGCAACTATCAACATAAGCACAAACAGACAGATGATTGACGAGATTGCCTATCTTTTTTTCTAAATGCTCTTGATATTCATAAAGCTTAGCATCTTTAAAACTTAAATCCTCTATACCACCACATTTGGCGCAAACAACATGAATATGTTCTTCTTCATAGATATCGTAACAAGTTTTTTGATTTAAAACATTGATTTCAACAACTAAACCTTGTTCTTGTAAAGTATTAAGATTTTTATAAACCGTCGCTAAAGAGATTGAAGGGTATTCTTTTTTAATTTCTGTATATAATTCATCAATATTAGGATGCTCATGTCTTTTTAAAATTTTTAAAACACATAGTCTTTGCGGAGTAGCTTTTAACTCATGTTTTTTAAGCATTTGTAGTAATTCCATTTTATTTATTCCTTACTTTTTTAAGTAAAAATAATAATAAAATTTTTATTAAAAGAAGTTTATATTAAATAATATTTTTTATTATTTAATGATAAAATTTTAAAACTTTCGTCAACAAACTATTGACATCTTTTTCTAGATTTTTTTCCACCTCACTTGTTTTTCCATGTTCAATAAATTTGTCTTCATATTCAAAGCTAACAACTTTTACATGCAAATCATATTTTTGTAAAAAATTATTAATTAAACTTTCTATACCGCCAATTTTAACATTTTCACTAAAAATAAACCAAATTTTACTTTTTTTAGCAAGCTCACACAAAAGCTCTTCATCTAAAGGTTTAGCAAAAATTAAATCAATCAAATTAGCATTATTATTCATTTCTTGCAAGGCTCTTAAGACTTGCCACGCTTTTGCCACACCTTGTCCATAACCTAAAAAAGCAATTTCACTACTATTTTTTACAAGCCATTGCGCCTTACCAAGTTTTATCTCACAAGGATTAAATTCTTTATCCAAAATAAAACTCCCTCTAGGATAACGAAAAGCAATAGGTCCTTGATGTAAATAAGCATACTCCATTATATTTTGCATCATTTGTTCATCTCTTGGAGCTAAAAGAGTGAAATTTGGCAAAGGAGCTAAAAAACTAAGATCAAAAACACCTTGATGCGTTTCCCCATCTTCGCCTACTATCCCTGCCCTATCCATAGCAAAAACCACATTTAAATTCATAATCGCACAATCATGGATCACTTGATCATAAGCACGCTGCAAAAAAGTGCTATATATTGCAATAAAAGGTTTAAATCCTTCTTTTGCCATAGCGGCCATAGAAGTTACTGCATGCTGTTCTGCAATAGCCACATCCCAAAAACGGTTTGGATATTTTTCTATAAGCTTATCAAGACCTGTTCCACTTGGCATAGCCGCCGTAACCCCAACAATATTTTCATATTTTGAGGCTAAATTAAGCAAATTCTTAGAAAAAATTTCAGTAGCAGATTTTTTAGTATCACTTTTTTTAACACTCTCTCCACTATCTATATCAAAAGCTCCCACCCCGTGCCATTTAGCATGTTTTCCTTCGGCTAAAGCATAGCCTTTACCCTTTATGGTTTGAGTATGTATCACACAAGGCTTTTGCATAGCTTTTGCTTGTTTTAATGCAGAAATAATTTCACCTAAATTATGTCCATCAATAGGCCCTATATATTCAAGCCCTAATTCTTCAAACAAAAGCCCAGGAGTAATAAGTTTAAAACTCTCTTCAAAACGCTTGGCCATATAAGTAGCACTATCAGGCAATATATCCAACATTTTAGCAATACGCTTTTTAAAACTTTGATAAAACTGCGTTGCCATAGCCTGAGAAAGATACTTTGAAATTGCTCCAATTGGTTTTGAAATACTCATTTCATTATCATTTAAAAGTATTACGCAAGGAAATTTAGAATCACCCAATTCATTTAAAGCCTCATAGGCCATACCCGCACTTAAAGCACCATCTCCAATCAAAGCAACAGGAATACGCTTTTCACCTTTTAAAGCAATGGCCTTACAAGCACCTACTGCCAAAGAAATAGAGGTGCTAGAATGCCCTGCTACAAAATAATCTCCCTCGCTAGGTTTTGTATAACCACTTAAACCATTGATTTGTCTTAAAGTATCAAATATTTCTTCTTTTCCGCTTAAAAGCTTGTGTGTATAAGACTGATGCGACACATCAAAAATAAAAGGATCTTTTTTTGCATCAAAAACCAAATGCATTGCTATACTAAGTTCTACAGCACCCAAATTTGAACTTAAATGCCCACCATTTTTACTCACAACTTGTATGATTTTTTCACGCATAGATGCTGCTAAATTTTCTAATTCTTTTAAACTTAGCTTTTCTAACTCTTCTTGAGTATGGGCAAATTTTTTACTCATTATTCACCATTTTTTTAATTTTAGTTAGACGAGAGTTAAGATTGGATTCTATATTGCCTGCGTCACTTATAATAACAACACTTCCTTTGCTAATTGCATCATCAAGACTTATTTTAATATGAGCATTCTGATCAAATTGCTCTTTTAAATACTCATAATCCTCTGCATTAACCTTAAGCTCAATTGCACTAGCACCCTTAAGCTCGCCGATTAAATCTTTAGCCAAAGCATAAGCTATCTTACTTGAATTTAGTTCAAGTTCTTTTAAGATTACTTCTTTAGCGATATCTATAGCAGTATCTGCTAATTCTTTCTCATTTTTTTCTATGAAATTTTCAAGATTTTCGCAAGCATTATCAAGTTTGGCTATACTTTTTAAATACTTATCTTTAAAATCACTCAATTCCTTTTGAAATTCTTCTTTTGCTTTCTCATAACCCTCTTTGGTAAATTTTTCTTTAGCATTTTCAAGTTCTGAATTTAAGCGGTTATTAAATTCATTCTCTTGGCTTTCTATTTGCATTTGAAGTTTAATAATATTGCTTGACATTTCATCTGTTTTTTTAAGTAAATCTTCAACAAAGCTTGGTTGAAATGTTGGAATTTGAGTTTCCATAACAGCTTGTGTAGAGGCAATGACTTGATTTTCTTCGACTGGTTTTTCGTCATTTAAAGATATATTAGTATTTTCTTCATCTGGAGTTTGAGTATGTTTTTTTTCACCTGTATGATTATCAAATTCTGAAATAACTTTAAAACGATATCCTTCAACAACATGCTGATCAGAAGCCCCACCAGAAATTACATTGCTACGATTAACCATCTCTCACCTACTCTATCATTTCATCCGCATCGCCTGTTTGAACAAGACCTTGTTCTGCAAGTTTTTGCACCACTTCAACAACTTTTCTTTGTGCATCTTCAACATCTTTAACACGCACAGCACCCAAAAAACCCATTTCTTCAAGAAAAGCTTCGCTTGCACGCGTAGACATATTGGCTAAGAATTTTTGCTTTAACTCTTCACTTGCACCTTTTAAACCTATCATTAAATCACGCTTATCGGCTACTTTTAAAATTTCTCTTATAGCCTGAGTGCTAAGTTTTTGTATATCATCGAAAGTAAACATAAGCTCTTTAATAGTCTCTGCTAAGCGTTCATCACTTTGTTCAATATAAGTAATGGTTGATTTGCTTGCTTTTTGACCCAAACGATTAAGCACTTCTGCTACTGCTCTTGGGCCGCCCACTTCAACCTTATAAGAGGTAAGACTTTCAAGCTTGCTTTCTAGCACTGCAGAAACTCTTTTAATAATACTTGGAGAAATATCGCCAAGATTTGCCATTCTTATAACCACCTCAGCCCTTAATTCATCACTAAAATACTCTAAAGTTTCTGCCGCATGAATAGAATCCATGTGTGCCAAAATAAGAGCGATGGTTTGTGGGTGCTCTTTGGTAATAAAGTCTGCAAGTTGCTGTGGTTTAATTTGCGCCAAATAAGCAAAATTTTGATTATTCTCCATACTTTTAGTGAGTTTTTCAAGAATTTTATTTGCAATCTCTGGCCCAAAAGTACGAAAAAGTATTTCTTTAGCATATTCCAAACCACCACTTTTAATATATTGATTTGATTGAAGCAGAGTGTAAAATTCTTCTAAAACTGCAGTAGCTACGGATCTATCAACATTTTTAGCCATAGCAATATAACGTGAAATTTCTGTAATTACATCAATTTCCATATGTGAAAACACAGAAGTTGTTGCATCTTCGCCAAGTTGTATAAGAAATATCGCTACCTTCTCAGGCATCGATAAATCATCATAGACCATTTTTTGTTCTTCACTTAGCTTTATCATCACATATCCTTTTCGCCAAATTCACTATCATTTTGAATTAAGTTTTGTAAAAGTGCTGCAATTTCCTCGCCTTTATCACTTACTAAACCACGCAATTTTTCAAGTAAAACCTCATATTGAATAGAATCTTCATTAAAATTATCCCCAAAACCAAGTTGTTCTTCAACTTTTTTCCTTGCTGCATTAAATTTTTCCAAAGCATCTTCAGCATCATCTAAAACAGCATTTGGACCTTGCTGCATTTCTTCTTGCGCTGCGACATCTTCAAGCATTTTTTGAGTAAATGGAGCAATGACTTTTTTGTAAAAAATAAAAAGTAAAATCGCTGCAATAAAATACTTAACTGGTGGAATAAATGGCTCAACAAAACGATTGTAAAAAGTTTTAACTTTACTCTCAACTCTAATCGACTCACGATGAAATGGTAAATTTTGCACTACAACACTATCACCTCTAGTAGCGCTAAAATTAATAGTATTTTTAACTATACTCTCAACACTTGCAAGCTCTTCTTTAGTCAATGGAACATATTCGCTTTTCACATCCCCATTTTCATCAACCACATCTTGATATTTTCCATCTATAGTGACAGCTGCTGAAGTGCGTAAAACTGTTGCAAATTGTTTTTTTGTATTTGTGATAGTTTTAGAAAGTTCATTGTTTGTAGTAACTTGATTTTTTTTATAAGTGTCAATTTGACCTTTATTGTCAAGTCCTTCAACAGGACCTATATTAGAAACAGCACCTGGAACACCCTGAATTTCTGGATCTTTTCTACCTGTTCTTTCCTCGTTTAAAGTTTGCTCACTACGCACTATAGGATTTGGATCATAAATTTCACTTTGAGATTCTTGCTTGGAAAAATCAAAATCTATATTTACACTCACTTTTACTTTATCCATACCACCTGCAAAAGGAGCTAAATTTTCTATAATCTTATCTTCTAAAGCTTTTTCTTGATCACTTTTAAATTTAATTTGCGCACGAACCAAGTCATCTTCATATGCTTCTTGCTCATCTAAAGGCACGCCACTTTGATCACTAATCTTAACATTTTCTTTAGTAAGTTTTGGAACTGCCGCTGAAACAATATTTTTTATACCATCAATTTGTTTTCTAGTAAGCTTTAAGCCTTCGCGAACATTAACAACAACTGAAGCTGTAGGCGGAATTTGCCTTTCAGTAAAAACACTATCTTTAGGAAATGCTATATGTACAACAGCACTACGAATAGGTTCTAAAGTCTCAATAGTTCTTGCAAGTTCACCTTCTATGGCTCTTTGGTATTTTACTTTTTGCTCTTCATTTGTAGCTCCAAAAGCTTGAGTATCAAAAGCTTCAAAACCCACGCGACTATCTTTTATAAGACCTTCGCTTGCAATAAACATTCTTTGACGATAAACCTGATCTTGTGGAACTAAAATTTTATTTTCACTTTCTAATTTATAGGGAATATTATTTTGTTCAAGTTTAGCTACAATTGCAGCAGAAGAACTTGGGCTTACATTTTCAACTAAAACTGCATATCCATTATTTGCATTACTACCACTTCCACGAAATAAAGCTAAAAAAACCAAAAACCCAACCACTACTACAATAGATGCAGCAATCACTATACGCTGCTTGCGAGTTAAATTTTGATAAAGTTGCCCAATTTGATGAAGCATATTTTTAAAATCCATTAATTCTCATCCCTTAGTTTAGCGAATTTTACATATTTTTATTTGATTTATCTATCTTAAAATCTTATCAAATTCTGTAAAAAATTTTTCATTTTCATAAGATGTTCCTATAGTAATGCGTATAGCATTTAAACCATAGCTTTTTAAATTTCTTATTATTATACCCTTTTTAAGCAATTTTTCAGACAAATCTGTACTATTTTTTTCATCAAAAAAATAAGTGATGAAATTTGTATAACTATCAATGATTTTAATATCATATTTTTTAGCAAATTCTTTATAAAGCTCCATTTGAGAAAAATTATTCTCTAAAGTTTTTTTAGCAAATTCATCATCATTTATTGCTGCAACTGCTGCTTTTAAAGCAAGATTGCTCACATTAAAAGGAGCACGAAGCTTGTAAAATGCACTAATAATATTAGCATTAGCTATACCATAACCAATGCGTAAGCCTCCTAATCCATAAAGTTTAGAAAAAGTTCCCAAATAAAGTACATTGTCAAATTCTTTAATCAATTCACAAGGTTCTAAATGTTTTTTGCTATCTTTAAAACTTGCAAATTCATTATAAGCTGCATCAATCACAACTAAACAATCCTCATCCACACCTTTAATAAACTTGGTCACTTCACTTGCATCCAAACACTCGCCTAAAGGATTATTTGGCAAGCATAAGAAAATGAGTTTAATTTCATCTTTGTGTGCTTCATAAAGCTTTTTAAACTCATTTAAATCATGAGTAATGCTTTGAGTTTTATAACACTTTGCACCGCATTGTTTGGCATAAATTTCATACATAGCAAAGGTAACTCCAGCTTGTAAAAAAGCATTTTTAGAATTTAACTTAGCATGTATAGCAAATTCAATCACTTGATCACTACCTGCACCGATGATGATATTTTCATTTTGAACTTTGTATTTTTGAGCCAATGTGCTTTTAAGTTCTATCATACTATCATCAGGGTAAAGATGAGCTTTGTTTGCATTTTGTCTTAAGCATTCTATGGCTTTTGGTGGCGTACCAAAAGGATTTTCATTACTTGCTAATTTTATCACTTCTTTAACGCCATATTCTTTGGCAATAACTTCTATATCTTTTCCGGGTTCATAATTGCTTAAATGATTTAAAAATTCATTAAATTTCATCTTTTTCTCCTGATAAATAAGATCCAAGCCAAACAATCTCTTGTATATCTTTTAAAGCTTTTTTTACATTTTCATCATCAATATGCCCTTCAAAATCTATGTAAAAACTGTGTAAAAATTCTTTTGATTTTACAGGACGAGATTCAAGCTTAGTAAGATTGATATTTTCTTTTTTAAACTGCTCTAATAAAAAGCTAAGCCCACCAGGTTTATGTGCTGTGTGTGCTAAAATAGAAGTTTTACAATTTGGCATTTTAGGATTTTTAATATCGCTTAAAATTAAAAATCTTGTTTTATTGGCTGCATTATCTTCTATTTTATCAAAAAGCACAGGCACATTATAAAGCTTAGCCGCTATTTTAGAGCAAATTGCTGCCGCATATTTATCTTGCGAAGCTAAATAAGCCGCATTAGCCGTAGATTTTGAAGGAACAAATTCTATAGCGCTAAGTTCATGACTTTCTAAAAATTTACGACATTGATTATAACCTTGCGGATGCGAATAAATGCGTTTGATTTCTTTTAAATTTTCATTAATTCCCACAAAAGAATGATGAATATCCATATAAATTTCACCAAAAATTTTAAGCTCATTATACTTACCTAGACAATCTAAAGTAATACCTACTGCACCTTCGGTATTATTTTCTATAGGCACAACACCGTATTTTGCTTCTTTGTTGCTTAACTCTTTAAAAACATCTTCGATATTAGCCAAGGCTATATAACGACTCATCGCACCAAAACGACTTCTTGCTGCTTGATGAGTATAAGTTCCCTCAGGCCCTAAATAAGCTATAGTTTGAGGCATTTCTAAATTTCTTGAAACTGCAAAAATTTCTTGATAAATTGCCTCTATGGCATTTTGATCTAAAAGTCCTAAATTTGCATTTTTTAAACGATTGATAATGGCTCTTTCACGCTCAGGACGATAAATAGCTCCCCCACTACTTTGTTTAAGCTCGCCTATACTTTTAACATAAGTCATTCTTTCATTTAAAAGTTCTAAAATTTTATCATCAACCGCATCGATTTTATTTCTAAATTCTTCTAAATTTGGCATTTTAGCTCCTTTAAAAACTCAAAAACACTAGGATAAACTCCATCAAGCAAATCCGTATCAAGCCCTTTTGTGTCGCTTATCTTTCCGCTTAAAACCAGCAAGGTTTTCATGCCAAGTTCTTTTGCCTTAAGCAAGTCTCCTCTAAAATCATCACTAATGATTTTAATATCTTCAAAATCGATTTTTGAATTTTGTTTTCTTATCAAATTTAAAGCTTCTTTATAAAAAGCAATGCTAGGCTTACCCACAACCTCGTATTCAAAATCAATAGCATTTTTAAGCATAGCCATAATGCTACCTACACCAGGATAAGGCCTACCATCTTTTTTATAAATGCTAGTTTCGTGCATAGCTATAAATCTAACTTCTCTTCTAGCCAATTCTATCATACTAGCAAAATCTACAAATTTAAAATCATCATAACTAGCTACAAGCACAGCACTAGGATTTACAAAATCGAGTTCAAAACCAAGATTTTCAAGACTTTTTACAAACTCATCTGCACCAAAAGCCGCAACTTTACAAGGTTTTAAAAGGTGTTTTAAAACGCTAAAAGGATCAATATAAGCATTTTCTTTTATAGCCAATCCTTTTTGCTGTAATTTTTCTAAAAAATCAAGTTTTTTTGTATTGTTAGTAATGATAACATAAGGAAGATTTTTTGCATTTAAAAAATCGATCAATTCTTTAGCGCCATGGATTAAACTCTTATCATGATCAGAAATTAAAGTCCCTTGAACATCTAAAAAAAACATTTTAAGCCTTTAAAAATTTCTCTTCTAAAGCGATTTGATTTTCAAAATTTTCTCTTTGACGGATCAATCTTACCTGTCCTTCTTCAAGGGCTAATTCGCAAACTTTATTACGAGTATTGTAGTTACTACTCATACTAAAACCATAAGCTCCAGTATTTTTAATAACCATTATATCGCCACTTTGAGTGCTAGGTAAAGACCTTGCTTTAGCAAAAAAGTCTCCACTCTCACAAATTCCACCTACAACATCACATAAACTCTCTTGAGCTTGATTATAAGGTAAGATTATTTCATGATAAGCCTCGTATAAACTTGGGCGTATAAGATCATTCATCGCTCCATCTACTACAACAAAACGCTTGGTTTTATTTTGTTTTTCATAAAGCACTGAACAAACAAATTCTCCACTTTTAGCAACTAGATACCTTCCAGGCTCCATTCCTATAGTTAAATCAAGCCCATGAAGTTGTGCTAATATACCTTGTGCATAATCATAAAGATCAGATTCACACTCATCTTTTTCATAAGCCACACCCAAACCACCGCCTATATCAAAAAATTTAAGATCGATTTGCAAGGCTTTTAACTCTCTTACAAGTTTTGCAACGATGCCTGCTGCTTCATGAATGGGAGAAATATCTAAAAGTTGCGAACCTATATGAAAATGCACTCCAACAGGCTCTAAAAAAGATGAATTTTTTGCATAAAGATACATTTTTCTTGCTATATCAATTTCGACACCAAATTTATTTTCATTTAATCCTGTAGAAATATAAGGATGAGTTTTTGCATCAACATTTGGATTAACACGAATACTGATTCTTGCCTTTAGATTAAGTTCTTTAGCCACACTTTCTAAAAGCATCATTTCAGCTTCGCTTTCAAGGTTAATATATAAAATATCATATTCTAAAGCTTGTCTTAACTCTTCTTTGGTTTTTCCTACTCCACTAAAAATAATCTTATAAGCTTTTGCTCCTGCTTTTAAGGCACGCTTTACCTCGCCTATACTCACACAATCAAATCCACTATCTAAATTTGCAAGCATTTGCAACAAACTTAAATTTGAATTGGCTTTTACAGCGTAAAAAATTTGAGATTTTCTAGCCTTAAAAGCCTCTTTGAGATTTAAAAAACGCTCTTTTATGAAATCAAAATTGTAAATATAAAAAGGGGTATTAAATTCTTGTTTTAATTGTTTATAATCCATATTTAACCTTTAATTTTTATAATTTTACTACACAAAGCTTAATTTATCGATGCTTATAATACATATAAGCACTTAAACAACCCAAAATTATAATAGGCACTACAATGCCAATTTCACTTGCAATCACACTATTTTCGCTTAATCTAGTAAGCAAAAACAAGACTCCCCAAATCATCAAAGTCACTACAAAAGTTACAAAAGTTACAATAGCAAGATTAAAAAATCTTGCTATTACAGGAAAAAAATAATACATAATAAGCATTAAAAATGGTGCAAAAAAAGGAGTAAAAACAAATTTATAAAGATTGATTTTAAGAGTATCTGTATTGACATTTTGTGCCTTAAAAAGCTCAAAACTTTCAAGTGCATCAGATATTGAATAATCACTATTACTAGCAACCCCTTCTATAATCTTTGGTTTAAAACCCTCAAGTGATTTAAGCTCGGAGAAATCTTGTATCTTTAAACCATCATTAGCAAGTTCATAATTTTTAGGTAATAATGTAATATTACCATCTCGCAAAATCCAGCTTTCACCTTCAAAATGGGCATTTTTAGCACTTACAAAAGAGTTTAAATTTAAATCATTAATATTAAAAATTTTTATATTTTGAGCACTATTTTGTCCATTGTTTATCTTTGAAATATAAACAAAATTATTGTTAAATTTCAAAAACACTTCTCCACTTTGATTCATAATAGTGCCATTTTTTAAAATATTTCTCTTATAATCATTTGCATAAGCAAAAGAAGTAAAATTCAATCCTATATAAATACAACAAAAAAATAAAGCCCATAAAAAAGGAAATAAAATAACATAATTTCTACTCAGTCCTAACGCATAAAGACTTACAAATTCATTTGCTCTGATCATAGAAATCAAAGAAACTACCAAAGCAAAAATCAAAGAAATGGGTAATACATAAGGCACTGCCGAAAAAGATAAAAACATAACATAAAGCAAATCAAGATTTGCGGCTTTTGGTAGATCTTTAAAATTTAAGAGTAAATCAATACCGCAATAAAAACCAAGTAAAGAAAAAAATATAATAAAAAAATTTTTTAAATAAATCCCTGAAATAAAACGAAAAAATATCCACATCTTAAGCCTTTAGGCTGTATTTGGATGATATAGCAGACAAATCATCATTTTCAATAAGCTCAAGCAAAGCTTTTTTTGTATGCTCTAAAACTTTGCTTAAAGTTATTTCTTCTTCGGATTTAAATTTACCTAAAACATGGGAAATCACATTTTCACCCTTTCCCACTCCTATACGCACTCTTTCATAGTCATTTCCACATAAAGTATCTATGCTTTTAAGCCCATTATGTCCACCACTTGAACCGCCTTTTTTAAAGCGCAAGGCTCCTAAATTTATATCTATATCATCATGGATAACTATCATTCTTTCGCATTTATAAAAATCATTCACTGCTTTTACGCTAAGTCCTGAATTATTCATATAAGTACTAGGTTTAAGAAGAAGCAAAGAAGAACCTATTTTAAAAAGCTCTCCTTTAAATTTAGAGTTTGTAAGATTTGTAAAATTGCTTTCTTTTAAAAGTAAGTCAATTAGCATAAAACCGACATTATGACGGGTATTTTCATACTCTACGCCTATATTGCCAAGCCCTACGACTAAAATCATCTAGCTTTTTCTACACCTACAACCGCTACTCTATCAGCATCAATCATAGTTACTCCCGCAGGAACTACAATATCACGAACAAGTAAAGCATCACCCACATCAAGTTTACTTACATCAAGTTCGAAGAAATTTGGTAAATTTTCAGCTGCACATTTTACTTTTAATCTTCTTTTTGATTGGATTAAAACACCTTTATTTTTAAGACCTATAGCTGTTCCTGTGATTTTAACTGGAACCATGTATTTAGAAATCACACCTTTTTGCGCAACTTTTAAATCCACATGTTTAAGTTCTGCAGTTACAGAATCTTTTTGATAATCTACAACTACAACGCTTAAAGTTTGAGAACCTACTTTTACATCAAAAATTAAAGTAGTTTTTTTACGAACTTCCTTAATAAACTCATTTACTTTAAAAGCGGCATTGATGTTTTCTAATCCTTTTCCATAGATGTTTGCGATTAGATAACCATCTCTTTTTAAAGCTTTAGCAGCTTTTCTACCGATACTCTCTCTAACGATGCCTTCTAACATCTTTTGTCCTTTCTTAAAAAATGAGCTTTGATTATATCTAATTTTGGCTTATGGAAAAGTAAATTTATAGCTTCTTTTAATTTCTTTAAGATATAATTTGTTTTACAAATATTATGTTAATTTAAGGCTTCATGTGAATGAAAAATTCAATATTAATATAGCTTGGTTTTTAATAATCTTAGGTGGAATTATAGAATGCTTTTGGGTAAGTGGACTTAAATATTCTACAGAAATTTGGCAGTATATTTTAACAGCCATTGGGGTTTGTATTTCTTTTACTTGCTTTTTAAAAGCTTGTGAAAGACTTGAAGTAAGTATTACTTATAGTGTTTTTGTAGGCATTGGCACTATTGGGGTGGTTTTAAATGAAATGTTTATTTTTAACGAAGCTGTTTCTATAATTAAACTTGTGCTTATAGCAATTTTACTTTTAAGTATTATAGCCCTTAAATGGGTAAGCAAGGAAGCTTAAACTATGGAATGGTTTTATTTGTTTTTAGCTACTGCCTGTGAAATTTTTGGCGTGGTGATCATGAAAGAACTTATAAGTACTAAAAACAAGCTTTACCTTTTAGCTTTGATAGTGTGTTTTGGATTTTCTTTTACTTTTTTAAGCTTAAGTATGCAAAATATCGCTATGAGCGTTGCTTATGCTATATGGACAGGAGCTGGAACCGCTGGTGGGGTAATGATAGGAGTGCTTTTTTATAAAGAAAGTAAAAGTTTTTTGAAACTTTTTTTAATCGCTGTGATTATTACTTGTACAGCGGGTTTAAAATTTCTTTCTTGAGGATTTTTTGTGCAAATTTATGTAAGTGGAATACATACTGATGTAGGAAAAACACATTTTAGCGCAGCTTTTTGTGCGAATTTTAACTATGATTATTTTAAACTCATTCAAGCAGGAACTCCAACAGATAGCGAGTTTATTGCAAAATTTAGCCCAAAAACAAAGATTTTTAAAGAAGGTATTTTTTTGCAAACTCCAGCTTCTCCTCATCTTGGAAAAATCAAAGAAAAGCTTGATTATAAAGCCTTAGATATCATTTTACCAAAAAGCAAAAACCTACTTATTGAGCTTGCGGGTGGGCTTTTTTCTCCTATGGATGAAAATTACACTATGATTGATTTTGTGAATATTTTCAAACACCCTACGATTTTGGTAGCAAAATACTATCTTGGAAGCATTAATCATATCTTGCTTAGCATTGAAGCTTTAAAGCAAAGAAATATCAATCTTTTGGCCCTTGTAATGATGGGTAAAAAAGATATCTTACAAGATGATTTTATAAAAAATTATGCAAAAATTCCTATAATCAATCTTGATTTTTTTGATGAAAATAGCATTTTAAATAAAGATTTTAAAGAGCAAATGCAAGAAATTTTACAACTTAAAATTCCTTAAAAATCTGCTCTAAACTCTCTAGTACATAAACGATTTGTTCTTTTGTGATGATGTAAGGAGGCATAAAATAAATCGTATTTGCTAAAGGTCTTAAAAGCAAACCTTTTTCTAAGGCTTTTTGAAATACAAAAAGTCCTACGCGTTTATACTTGGTGCTTAAAATATCAAAAGCACTGATCATCCCGCAAGTTCTAAAATTACCCAAAAAGTCAAATTTTTCAAGTCTTGAAAATTCTTTTTTGATAAACTCGCTTAAAATTTGATTTTTTACTAAAATATTTTCATCCTCAAAGATATCTAAAACCGCATTTGCTGCCGCGCAAGCTAAGGTATTTCCCGTATAGCTATGAGAATGTAAAAAAGCCTTTTGGCTTTCATAAGTATCATAAAAAGCATTATAAATTTCATCTCTTGTAAGCACTACAGAAAGTGGCATAAATCCACCCGTTATCCCTTTTGAAAGGCAGATAAAATCGGGGCTTTGTTTGCATTGATGTAAGGCAAACAAAGTTCCTGTGCGTCCAAAGCCCACTGCAATTTCATCAAAAATCACTTGCACTCCAAATTTATGGCAAAGCTTTATGGCCTCATCAATAAACCCTGCTTCATACATATGCATATTTCCTGCACATTGCACCAAGGGTTCAAGTATAAAAGCACAAATTTCACTTGCATTTTTTTCTAAAATATCTTTTAAAATTTCAAGCTCTTGAGTGTAATCTTTACTTTGTGGCACAGGCGTGCTTAAACACTCTAAAAGTAAAGGCTTATAAGTATCTTTATAAAGTGCTACATCTCCTACACTTAAGGCTCCTAAGGTTTCACCATGATAAGAATTACTTAAAGATAAAAATTTACTTTTTTTCACTCCCTTATTTAAATGATAATGAAAGCTCATCTTAAGTGCGACTTCAATAGCGCTTGAACCATTATCTGCGTAAAAACATTTGTTAAAATTCCTGCCTACTTTTTCGCAAAGTCTTGCAGAAAGCTTGATGATGGGCTCATGTGTAAAACCTGCTAAAATCACATGCTCTAGCTCATCAACTTGTTTTTTAATGGCATTTGCGATTTTTTCATTACAATGCCCAAAAAGATTTACCCACCACGAGCTCACACAGTCCATATAAGCCTTATCATCAAAATCATAAAGCCACACTCCTTTAGCTCTTTTTATAGGAATGAGTGGCAAATTTTCATGATCTTTCATTTGCGTACAAGGGTGCCAAATATGCTCTAAATCGAGTTTTTTTAAAATTTCATTTTGCATTATAACTTCTTTTTTAAATATATTTTGGCAAAATAATACTTTAAATTTCTGAATTTTAGGAAAAAAATGAGCCTTGAAAATATCTTAGAAGCCCTTGAAAAAAATCACAATCTTAGAAAACTTACAAGCCTCAAACATGAAGGAAATTTTGTTTTTAAAGAGGGTAAAAAGCTTTTAAATTTAGCGGGGAATGATTATTTAAATTTAAGCTCTTGCAAATCTTTAAAAGATGAATTTTTAGATAATGTCAAAGAACAAGACTTATTTTTTTCAAGCTCAAGTTCAAGGAGCTTGAGTGGAAATTTTACAATTTATGAGGAATTAGAAAGCTTTTTAAAATCCAAATTTAAAGAAAAAGAAATCTTACATTTTAACAGCGGTTATCATCTTAATATCTCTTGTATAGCTGCACTTGTGAGCATTCCAAATACACTTTTTTTAGCAGATAAATTCATCCATGCAAGTATGATTGATGGACTAAAACTTGGCGGAGCAAAATTTTTTCGCTTTCATCATAACGATATGAATCATTTAGAAAATTTAATTCAAAAACATTATGATCATTATGAAAATATCATCATTTTAAGCGAAGCATTATTTAGCATGGATGGTGATTTTTCTGATTTTAATACACTCATCGCCTTTAAAGAAAAATACCCTAAAATCAAACTTTATATCGATGAAGCGCACAGCGTGGGTTGCTTTGATGAGGAGGGCTTGGGACTTGTTAAAGCTTTAAATTTGGAAGAAAAGGTTGATTTTATAGTTTTTACCTTTGGCAAGGCTCTTGCTTCTATGGGTGCTTGCATGATTTGTAATAATCTTTATAAAAGCTTTTTTATCAACAAAGCTAGAGCTTTTATTTATTCTACAGCGCTGCCTCCTATCAATATAGCTTGGACAAAATTTATTTTTGAAAAAATGAGCGAGCTAAAAGAAAAAAGAGAAAAATTACAAATCATAGGCAACTTTTTTAAAAATCAACTCATAGAAAAAAATCATCAAATTTTAGGCGATGCTTACATCATCTCCTTGGTTTTGGGAGAAAATCAAAAGACTATAGAATTAGCAAAAAAACTTGAAACAAATGGCATTTTTGCACCCGCTATAAAAGAACCTACGGTGCCTAAAAATACAGCTAGAATTCGTTTTTCTTTGCATGCAGGACTTAGTAAAGAAGATTTAAAGAAAGTGATAGAACTTTTATGAAAATAAGCAATTTAATTCAAAATGAAAACTCACAAGAACTTATCTTAGTATTTGGCGGTTTTGCTTCACATCCTAGCCATTTTGCACATTTAAAAAGCGATAAAAATGTAGTTTTGGTTTATGATTATGAAAATTTAGACTTTAAATTTGATTTAAAGTCTTTTTCTAAAATCACTCTCATAGCTTTTTCTATGGGAGTTTGCGTAGCAAGTAGAGTTTTAAAAGATATAGAGTTTTCGCAAAAAATAGCTATCAATGGCACTCCTTTTGGCATAGATAAATTAAAAGGAATTCATCCTGCAATTTTTGCTAAGCAAATTAAAAAATTTGATCTCACGGCTTTTAAAAAATCTTTATTTAAAGAGCGCAAAAATGAAGCAAAAAACTTTATTTTTAAAGATGAAAAAGATTTAAAAACCGAGCTTGAAAAACTTTTCGAATTTGCCTCAAAAGAGTGTAATGAAAACTTTATTTGGGACAAAATTTACTCAAGCAATAATGATGAAATTTTTCCTCAAAATGCTTTAAAAAACACTTTTTCAAAGCTTATTTTCCTAAATGAGCCACATTTTGCTTTTTTTCATTTTAAAACTTGGGATGAAATTTGAATTTTTTAAAAGCAAAAGATTATCAAAAACACGCAAAAGTGCAAGATTTAATGGGTTTAAAACTTTGTGAAATTTTAAAAAATTTAGAAATTTCGCATTTTAAAAAAGTGTTTGAATTTGGTTGTGGTAGGGGCGAATTTAGCGACAAACTTTCAAAAATTATCACTTTTGATGAATATCTAAAAAATGATATTTTGGATTATCCTGACAATCTTAATGTAGAAATTTTTGATATGAATACCCTAGCTACACAGATTTTAAGCAAGCAAAAATTTGATCTTATCACTTCTAATGCGAGTTTGCAATGGCTTGATTTAAAGCAGGTTTTGCCCACACTAGCAAATATGTTAAATGAAAAAGGAATTTTACTTCTTTCTACTTTTGGAAAAATGAATTTAAAAGAGATCAAACAAAGCACAGGCTTGGGTTTAAAATATTTTAGCACAAAAGAACTTGAACAAATTTTTAAACCCTATTTTTCTGATATTAAAATCACTGAAGAAATTGTAAATTTGGAATTTCAAAACGCTTTAGAGGTTTTTAAGCATTTGAAATTAAGCGGGGTAAATTCTTTGGGATTTTATCGCTTAAACAAGCAATTCTTAAAAGAATTTGAAGAAAAATTCCAAAATAAACTCACTTATCATCCTATTTTTATTTTATGCAAAAAAGATACAAAATAAAATTTCTTATGTTATAATACAAAAAATCAAGATTATCTACAAAGGAAAGTGCAGTGAAAAAGCTTGTGTTAATTTTTATAGTGTTGTTTTTATCTTTAAATTTAAATGCACAAAATTTAAGTGTTTTCGTAGCTTCTTCAGCTTCAAAAGCTATGGAAGAAGTCAAAAATGAATTTTTAAAATCACACCCTAATGACAATATAGATCTTGTTTTTGGTGCTTCGGGAAAGTATTATCAACTTTTGAAACAAGGGAGAGAATTTGATCTATTTTTTTCAGCCGATACAAAATACGCGCAAGCAATTTATGAGGATCAAAACGCTTTAGATAAACCAAAAGTTTATGTTTTAGGTATCTTAGCCTTATATAGCTTAGATGAAAGCTTACTTGAAGGTGGGATAGAAAAGCTAAAAGATAAAGCAAATAAAATTCATCACCTAAGCCTTGCAAATCCAAAAGTTGCTCCTTATGGAGTAGCTGCTAAAGAAGTACTTGAAAATTTAAAATTAGACAAACTCTTTGAAGATAAAATTGTTTTAGGTGAAAATATCTCCGTGCCCGTTTTACATGTCGATAGCAATAATGCGGATTTGGGTATTGTGGCTTATTCTTTAGTATCTTCTATCAATCATCCTAAGGGCAAAGCTATTTTAATCGATCAAAAATACTTCACCCCTTTAAAACAAAGCTATGTCATCACAAGATACGCTAAAGATAAAAAATTAGCCTTTGAATTTAGCGATTTTATCAGCTCACAAAAAGCAAAAGAAATCTTTAAAAAATACGGATTTGACACACCTTGAATATCTTAAATGGCAAGATTATAGAGCTTTTAAATGAGGGTGAGATTGTCATCGTTAAGATCAGTATTAAAGAGCATATTTTTAAAGTTTTAATGCTTGATCTTCATTCTTTGCAAGATCTTAAAATAGGTACAAAAATTCAAGTGCTTTTTAAAGAACACGAACTTGGCTTTGCCTTGCCTCATTCTATTTTAAGTGTGGAAAATTCATTTCTAGCAAGGATTAAAAGTATTAAAAAGGGCAAAATTCTATATCATATCTTTTTTGATTTTGAGGGTGATGAAATTTCTAGCATTATCGCTAAAGAAAAAGCCTTAGAGCTTAAGCTCGAAGAAGGACAAGAATGGCTTTGCTTTGTCAAGGAAAACGATATCATTTTAAAGGCTATTTATGGATAATGATTTTTTACAAACCCTTTATCTTACCTTTAAACTTGCATTTATCACTACCTTTATACTCTTTTTCATCGGAGTATTTTTAGCCTATCTTTTAAGCTTTGTGAAATTTCCTTTTAAAAGCTTGGTGCAAACCTTTGTAGCTTTGCCCTTGGTTTTGCCTCCAAGTGTTTTGGGATTTTATTTACTCATAAGCTTTTCACAAAACAGCTTTTTAGGACAATTTTTAAAAGAATATTTTAACCTTTCTTTGGTTTTTAGCTTTGAAGGTTTAGTATTTGCTTCTTTGATTTTTTCTCTGCCCTTTATGGTAAATCCTTTACAAAGTGCTTTTTCATCAATCAATCAAAACCTACTTGATGCTTCTTATGCTCTAGGAAAGGGTAAAATTTATACACTTTTTAGAGTGATTTTACCCAATTCTAAAGTAGGGATTTTTAGTGCTTGCGCGATGAGTTTTGCACACACCATTGGTGAATTTGGAGTGGTGATGATGATAGGTGGACACAAAAAAGGTGAAACTTTGGTCGCAAGTATTGCTATTTATGATGAGCTTGAAGTTTTAAACTATACCTTAGCACATCAATACGCTTTTACTTTATTTGCGATTTCTTTTGCCATACTCTTAAGTCTTTATTTTGTGAACAAAAAAATCGCTCTATAGGCCAATTTTATGATAAAAATCGATATAAAACTTCCCATTAACACAGCAAAAGGCAAGAAGCAACTAGAATTAAACACTTGCCTAAAAGCAAATGAAATCACTGCTATTTTTGGAGAAAGCGGTGCGGGAAAAACGACTCTACTTAAAATCATTGCAGGACTTATAAAACCTGAATTTGGGCGCATAGAAGTAGGAGATGGGCTTTGGCTTGATACCCAAAAAAATATCAATTTAGCCATACAAAAAAGAAAAATCGGCTTTGTTTTTCAAGATTATGCTCTTTTTCCAAATATGAGCGTAAAAGAAAACATTTCTTACGCTGCGACTTCAAAACAAAAAGTAGAAGAGCTTTTAAGCTTAATGAATTTAGAAAATTTAGCCAAAATTTATCCCAAAAATTTAAGCGGTGGACAAGCACAAAGAGTGGCTTTAGCAAGGGCTTTAGCGAGAGAACCGCAAATTTTACTTTTAGATGAGCCTTTGAGTGCATTAGACTTTAAAATGCGATCTTTTTTGCAAGATGAGCTTGTGAAAATTTTACAACATTTTAAAATCACTACTTTATTGGTAAGTCACGATTTGGCTGAAATTTACAAATTAAGTCATAGAATTTTAGAGCTTAGTGATGGAAAAATCATCAAAGATGCAAGAACAAATGAATTTTTTACCTCATCAAATTTAAGTGCGAAACTGCGTTTAAGTGCAACTTTGCTTGAGATTAAAAAAAGTGATATTTTGATGATTTTTACCCTACTTTTAAATCAAGATATCGTTAAAATCACACTTAGCGAAGAAGAATTTTTAAGAACTTATAAAAATGTAAAAATCGGCGATACGCTTTTACTATCCATAAAAGCCTTTAACCCTATCATCGTAGGAAAACTTGATAAACAAAAGTAAAAATTTAATTTTTCTATAGAAATTTTCCAAAATTGTAACCATTAAAACAATCCATTAATTAAATATATTTTGTTTTATCGTTTATTTACTATTTATGAAAATTTATATGCTAGTTTTTTGCTTATTATTTTATAGCTAAAAATTGAGGTATGCAAAATGAGAAAAAGTATGATTAGTTTTTTGGAAAAAAAGGCCAAAAATGAAAAAATAACCATGGTAAGTGCGTATGATTATCATAGTGCAAAAATTCTAGATAATTGCGATATAGATATCATATTGGTTGGAGATTCATTAGCTATGACAGTGCTTGGCATGCAAGATACTTTAAGTGTTACTATGGATGAAATGTTGATTTTTACCAAAGCTGTTTCTCGCGGAGCTAAAAAGTCTTTCGTACTTGCTGATATGCCTTTTATGTCTTATCAAAGTTCAGATCGTGACGCTATCTTAAATGCCTCAAGATTTATCAAAGAAAGCCACGCAAATGGGGTAAAAGTGGAAGGGGGTATAGAAATCGCAAGTAAGATTAAATTGATTTCCCAATCAGGAATACCCGTCGTTGCTCACCTAGGACTAACCCCACAAGCTGTAAATATGCTAGGTGGCTATAGGGTTCAAGGTAAAGATTTACAATCAGCCCAAAAAATCATAGATGATGCAAAAGCTGTGCAAGATGCGGGTGCTTGTATGTTGGTTGTAGAATGTGTGCCTGTAAAACTAGCACAAAAAATAAGCTCTATTTTAGAAATTCCAACAATCGGCATAGGTTCAGGCAAATACTGCGATGGACAAGTTTTAGTTTATCACGATCTTTTGGGTTTAAATAAAGATTTTAAAGCAAAATTTGTAAAGCATTTTGATAAAATTGATCCTCAAGTAGGAGTTGAAAAATATAGAGATGAAGTTAAAAGCGGTATTTTTCCTTCCCAAGAGCACAGCTTTGATTATTTAGATGATGAATTATTAGATAAATTATACTAAGGATACAAATATGCAAGTCATTACTTCTGTCAAAGAAGCAAAACAAATTGTAAAAGATTGGAAATCACATCAACTTAGTATAGGCTATGTTCCAACCATGGGTTTTTTACACGATGGGCATTTAAGTTTAGTCAAAAATGCCAAAACACAAGATAAAGTCATAGTAAGTATCTTTGTAAATCCTATGCAATTTGGCCCTAATGAAGATTTTTCTAGTTATCCAAGAGATTTAGAACGCGACATTAAAATGTGTCAAGATAATGGCGTTGATATGGTTTTTATCCCCGATGCAGCTCAAATGTATCTTAAGAATTTTAGCACCTATGTGGATATGAACACGATCACGGATAAGCTTTGTGGAGCTAAAAGACTGGGGCATTTTAGAGGCGTTTGCACAGTTTTGGCTAAATTTTTTAATATCCTAAACCCTGATATAGTCTATATGGGGCAAAAAGACGCGCAGCAATGCGTAGTCGTTAGACATATGGTTGATGATTTAAATTTTGATTTAAAAATTCAAATTTGTCCTATCATTAGAGAAGAAGATGGCTTAGCTAAAAGCTCTAGAAATGTATATCTTAGCGAAGAAGAAAGAAAAGCGTCACTAGCTATATCTCAAAGCATTTTTTTAGCTGAAAAATTAGTCCAAGAAGGAGAAAAAGATACTTCCAAAATTATCCAAGCTATGAAAGATATTTTAGAAAAAGAAAAATTAATCAAAATCGATTATATAGAATTAGTTGATTTTAACACTATGGAAAATATTAAAAATATCGCCGATAATGTTTTAGGAGCAGTGGCTGCTTTTGTTGGAAAAACAAGACTCATTGATAATTTTTTAGTACAAGGATTAAAATGAACATTACTTTACTCAAATCAAAAATACACCGTGCAAACGTAACAGAAGCTAGGCTTGATTATATAGGAAGTATAAGTATAGATGAAAAATTATTGCAAGCGAGTGGAATTTTAGAATACGAAAAAGTCCAAGTAGTCAATGTCAATAATGGCGCTAGATTTGAAACCTATACCATAGCCACGCAAGAAGAAGGAGTTGTATGCTTAAATGGTGCTGCGGCTCGTCTTGCAGAAGTGGGAGATAAGGTGATCATCATGTCTTATGCTGATTTTAATGAAGAAGAAGCAAAAACATTTAAACCAAAAGTTGTTTTTGTGGATGAAAATAACACTGCTACAAAAATAACAAATTATGAAAAACACGGAGCTATTTTCTAACATCTAGCTATTTTTGTAATTTTTTCTATCTTAGATAAATTCATTTATCTAAGATAGAAAAAAATGATTTTTATATCTTTTAATCCATTATTTTTGCTTATCTTAACTTCTAGTTTTTATAAACCACATCTTTTTTCATTAAAAATTTTTTTTAAATTTTGTCCCTCTTTGATAACCTTGTTTTCCCTTATAAGTTCAAAACCATTTTTTAAGAAAAAATCTTTAGCACTTAAGGATGCGAAAGTGTAAATTTCATTATGCAAATAAGTTTTTAAAATAAAATCAAGTAAATTTTGTGCTAAACCTTGTCTAACAAAATCAGGATGAGTAAAAAGCAAATCAAGCAATTTCTGCTCTTGTTTAACACTTATAAAACTTGCGATTTTTCCTCTTTTTTCATAGACAAAGATCTCATCATATTTAAATTTTTCTTCCCATTGTTGTCTATCAATTTTAATCCAAGCACAAATTTGATCTTTTGTATAATCCTTAGCACAAAGTGTTTTTACGCTTTGCTCAAAAAGCGACAAACAAGCATTTAAATCTTTAATATCAGCTTTTCTTAGCAAGAACTTTTCTTAATGCCAAGCTGGCTAAGGCTAAACCAAAAGATGCAGTCACACCCATAAAAGATCCAAGATCTTTACAATGCGCTTCCTCATCTGAAAATACCACATCAAAATTTCCCTTAAAGCCTGATTTTCTAAGCTCATAACGAAATTTTTTCGCTAAAGCATCGCCGTGAGTTTTAAAAATACTTGTAGTTTTAATGCGTGTTGGATCAAGCTTTCTAGCTCCACCTGTTGAGGAGATAAAAATTTGTTTTTTAAAATCTATAAGATGAGCCAAAGCTACTTTTGCAGGAATATCATCAATGGCATCTATGATAAGATCAAACTCGCTTAAATCAAAATTTTTTAAAAAATTTTCATCGATTTTACTGACTATACCTTTAACCTTATAAATTCTTTCAAATACTTTAGCCTTTTCTTCGCCTATATTTTCGCTATGAATTTGGCGATTTTGATTGGTGATTTCAAATTTGTCCGCATCGATTAAAGTAAGGTTTTTAAAACCACTACGATAAAGCGCATCAACGCAAATTCCACCCACTCCACCAAGTCCACAAACCAAAACTTTTGTTTGTGAAATTTTTTGAAATTTTTCTTCTCCAACTAGCCATTTTATACGTGTAAATCTATCATTCATCATTTGCCTTTAACCATTTTTTAACTTTTTTCATTTTGTCATAAGCACTTAAATCAAGCATTATAGGTGTTATTGTAGCGTAGCCTTTTTTAAGTAAGGCAATATCGCTATTTTTCTCATCTTCAAAGTCTAAATTCGCCGCTGCAAGCCAATAGTACTCTACTCCTCTCGGATTGACATTTGAATGGGCTTCAAAATTATAAACCCTTTTGCCTGCTTTACAAATTTTAATGCCTTTGATTTTTGATTTTGCAGGAAAATTGATATTTAAAAATTCTTTTTTTCCTAAAGGAAAGCCTTTATCAAAGATATTTTGAACGATTTTTTTAGTAACTTTTAAAGCATTTTTAAAATCAAGCTCTTTTTCACTTTTCTTATAAAATTGAGAAAGAGCGATAGCAGGAATTCCTTGTAAAACCGCCTCCATAGCTCCTGCGCAAGTTCCTGAGTAGGTAATATCCTCGCCTACATTAGCACCTTTATTAATCCCACTTATTACAAGATCAGGCAAACGCTTTTTGTATAAAGCATGCAAAGCAAGATAAACACAATCTGCTGGAGTACCATCATCAAGTTTGTAAAATCTTTTTCCCACTTTAACAAAACGCAAAGGTTTGGTTAGGGTTATAGAGTGCGAACAAGCTGATTTTTCACTAGCAGGAGCTACTATGGTGATCTTGGCTTTAAATTCTTTTGTTAACATCTTAATGAGTTTTTTAAGTCCTTCGCTTTCATAACCATCGTCATTAGTGATAAGAATTTCTTTCATTGTCTTCCTTGCAAAAGATAAAAATCTGGATTTTAACATATTTTTTTAAAGCTTCATAGTATAAAATTTTAATTTTTAAATTATATAAATTTCGTATTATTTTTAATTATTTTTTTATTTTATATCGATTAACATTATTTAAACTATAAAAATATAAAGTTAGTAAGGATGGTTTAAATATGTTTGATTTTTTCAAACCTAAGGCAAAAGCTATTAAATTTCCTCTTTAGGAAATTTTACCTAGATATTACAAAATGAGAACTTGGAGTTTAAGTGGGGTTTTTATAGGATATATGGGATATTATCTTGTGCGAAATAATATCACTCTTGCAAACTGGTATCCTAAAAAAGAGCGGGGAATTTACACGGCCGTTTGGAATATCTCACATAATATAGGAGGCGGGATAGTTGCTCCTATAGTTTCGCTTTCAGGTTTTGCTTTGGCAGCATTATTGGGTGTGAGTATGGCGGATTTTAATGAAACATATTGGCACATGAATCATGTTTATGTTCCTGCTGCTTGTGCAGTTATCATTAGTCTTTATGTGCTTTATGCAGTTAAAGGAAGTCCTAAAAATGAAGGTTTGGTTGATATTACTGAAATCAATGAAATGCGAGGGATTAAAACAGAAGAAATCAAAGCTATAGAAACTCCAAATTTAAGCAGTTTTGAAATTTTCTATCATTATGTACTTAAAAACAAAAATGCTTGGTATGTGGCTTGGATGGATACTTTTGTTTATATGGTGCGTTTTGGGCTTATTTCTTGGCTTCCTATTTACTTGCTAGAAACAAAAGGCTTTAATAAAGAACAAATAGGTATTGCCTTTTGGCTTTTTGAATGGGCTGCTATACCTTCTACTTTACTTGCAGGATATATTTCAGATAAAATTTTTAAAGGCTATAGAATGCCTCCTGCTATAGGCGCCATGGTGATTATTTTCTTTATGATTATTGGATATTTTACTTCAAATAATCTTTATATGGTTATTTTCTTTGCAGCTATGGCGGGGTGTTTAGTCTATATACCACAATTTTTAGCAAGTATGCAAACTATGGAAGTCGTTCCTGCTTTTGCAGTAGGATCTTGTGTAGGACTTCATGGCTTTATGAGTTATGTAGTCGGCGCTTCACTTGGAACAAAAGCATAGGTTGGGCTGTGGATTGCTATGGTAGTTGGAATGCTGGTCTTATCATGCTCCTTAGTGCTTGTATTCTTTGTATACTTTGTTCTACTTTATGTCATTTTAGCACTAAAAAGAAGCATCAATAACAATTTTAACTTTTGCTTGCAAAAATACCAAGCAAAAGTTAGATTTTAATAATATTTTTGTTACATTATAACTATTTATTAACATATAATTTCTAAAATCTTACCTTCAATCAATAAAAATTTATCATAAAAGGAAATACTATGAAAAAAATTATTACTTTATTTGGTGCATGTGCCTTAGCTTTTAGTATGGCAAATGCAGATGTAAACCTTTACGGACCAGGTGGCCCACACACGGCCTTAAAAGATATAGCAAACAAATATAGCGAAAAAACAGGCGTTAAAGTAAATGTAAATTTTGGCCCTCAAGCGACTTGGTTTGAAAAGGCTAAAAAAGATGCAGATATTTTATTTGGCGCTTCAGATCAATCGGCTTTAGCTATAGCGAGTGATTTTGGAAAAGATTTTAATGTGAGTAAAATCAAGCCTTTATATTTTAGAGAAGCCATCATACTTACTCAAAAAGATAATCCTTTAAAAATCAAAGGTTTAAAAGATTTGGCTAATAAAAAAGTAAGAATCGTTGTGCCTGAAGGTGCTGGAAAGAGCAATACTTCTGGAACTGGAGTTTGGGAAGATATGATAGGTAGAACTCAAGATATAAAAACCATACAAAATTTTAGAAACAATATCGTGGCCTTTGTTCCAAATAGTGGAAGTGCAAGAAAGCTTTTCGCACAAGATCAAGCCGATGCTTGGATCACTTGGATTGACTGGTCAAAAAGCAATCCTGACATAGGAACTGCCGTAGCTATAGAAAAAGATTTGGTTGTTTATAGAACTTTTAATGTGGTAGCTAAAGAAGGTGCGAGCAAAGAAACACAAGATTTTATTGCTTATTTAAGTTCTAAGGAAGCTAAAGAAATTTTTAAAAAATACGGCTGGAGAGAATAAACCTTCATACACGCTTTTTAGCGTGTATTCTTGCATAACTTCTTTTAATTAAGCCAAAATAAGATAAAATATTTAAAATATTTTATCGGAAAATGTGAATGATTTTTGAAAAACAAGAGTATCAAGTTAAGTGCATAGATAATATTATCACGCTTTTAAAAGATTTTGATTTTAAAAGACAGGATAATTTAAAAGAATGTTTGAAAGAATTTTATAACAACACCTTTTTACCAGTGCAAAATATAAGTGATAAATTAAATTTAGATATTTTAATGGAAACGGGCACAGGTAAGACTTTTACTTATTTAAATTTGATATTTGAACTTCATAGGCAATTTAAGCAAAATAAATTCATTATTTTTGTTCCAAGAAAAGCAATTTTAGAAAGCGTAAAACAAAATATAGAACTCACAAAAATTTATTTTTATTCAGAATATCAAAAATATTTAAAAGTCTATTACTACTCAGATGGTAAGAGTCAGAGTGCTATTATTAATCACTACATTAACAATAAAGATGAGCTTTCGGTATTGGTTTTAACCAATAGTGCTATTGATAAAAAAACCAATTTGCTTAATCAACAAAATGAAAGTTTATTTAAAAGTTTATCTGAATTCAAAAGCGTTTTTGAAAATATCATAGATTTAAAACCTATTAGTATTATTGATGAGCCCCATTTGCTTAAAGGAAAGGCTTTTAATGAATATTTTTCAAAAATAAATTCACTTTATTTTCGCTTTGGAGCAACTTTTCCAAAAGAAAAAGATTATGAGCTTAGTAATATGATTTATTGTCTTGACTCCATATCTGCTTTTAAAGAATATCTTGTAAAACAAGTCAAAGTACATACTTTAGGAGTAAATACAAACAATATTTTTCTTAAAGAGTATAAAAATAAAAAAGCAATTTTTACCTATACTTTAAATGGCATAGAAAGAGAAGAAACAATAAAGTTACAAGATAGTTTTTCTCTTTTAAATAATGCCATTTTAACGCAAGTAAAGGATAATAAAGCTTATTTTAATGATGAAACTATTATCGAGAAAAAAGAAAGTTATGTTTTAAACAATGATGAAATTAAAGAACTTTTAAAAAAAGCGATTGACTTGCATTTTGAAAAGGAAGAAAAACTTTTTAAAAAAGGTATCAAAGCTTTAAGTTTGTTTTTTATCCCGAACATCACAGATTTTAGGGGCGAAAGTCCTTTTATTAAAAATACTTTTGAAGAACTTTACAAAGAAAAACGCAAGGAAATTTTAAAGCTAAATTTAGATGTTCGATACAAAGAATATTTAGAAAAAGACTTTGATGAAGCGGGAAATTTAAGAGTTCATCAAGGCTATTTTAGTGGTGATAAAGGAAGTCCTGATGAAAAAGAAGCTAATGGAGTAAAGCTTATTTTAGAAGAAAAAGAAAAATTACTTTCTTTTGATACTTCTTTGCGTTTTATTTTCAGCGTTTGGGCTTTGCAAGAAGGCTGGGATAATCCAAATATTTTTACTTTAACCAAACTTTCAAATTCTTCTTCTCAAATTAGCATTCATCAACAAGTGGGGCGTGGTTTAAGACTTTGTGTTAATAATAAAGGCAAGAGAATTACGCATAATTATTTAGATTTTGATGACAATCAATTTTATGATATTAATTATCTTGATATTTTAGTGAGTGCAAGAGAAGTTCATTATATAGAAAATTTACAAAAAGAAGTTTTAGATTCTAGCTTTAGATTTGATAGCCAAACACTAGAAAAAAACTTTCTTGAGAATTTATTAAATGTAGATTTAGCTAATGATTTAATTTATCTTTTAAAAAAATCAAAATTAATTTCTTACAATAAAGAACAAAGTAATTATAAAATCTTATCTCCTATATATGAAAGTATAAAGGATAATGAAGAGTTTAAAGAACTTTTAGGCGATAAATTTGATAAATTCTTAAATATATTTAAAGAAAATTCAAACAACACTCATGAGCAAATCATCAATGCTAAAAATCAAGATAATAAGGTCAAAATAAGAACGCATTTAGCCAAAGATTTTAAAGAGCTTTGGGAAAAAATTAATAAAAAAGCACAAATAATTTATCAAAACATAAACGAACAAAATATTATAGATGAAGTTATACTAGCTTTTAATGCTTTAAATATAGAAAAAGAACGCGTGTATTATGAAAGAAAACTTTTTGACGCTAAGCAAAATTCTATCATCACTGAAGAAATTAAAACCTTGGAAGAAATTGATTATAAAAAAAGCCTTTACCAAGAAATACAAAATTTGCTTTTAAATTTCAGTAAAGATGAAAAATTTCCTTTAGTATTTTTGCTAAAAATTTATGAAAAACTTGATAAAACTAAATTTGAAAACTCTCCAAAAAAAGCTTTTAATAGCCTAAAAAACATCATCAAAGATAAAATTCATCATAGTTTATTACACTCTATAAATTATAAATTTTCTCTTCATACTTTTTCAAATTCTTATGAAAATTTGATAGAAAATGGTGAATTTAAAGAAAGTATCGCTATGCAAAAATTAGGGCGTTACAAAGATGATGAAGAACCGGCTAAAAATTATCTTTATGAAAGTGTGATTTATGATTCAAATATAGAAAAAGAAATCATCAAAGAAAATCATGAAATTATCGAAACTAAAACGATAAAAGTTTTTGCCAAATTACCAAAACTTAGCATCCCTACACCTTATAAAAACTATGAACCTGATTTTGCTTATTTTTTAGAAGATCAAAAGGGTAAAAAAATCTTTTTTGTATGCGAAAGTAAAGGCTATGATAAAGAAAGTGATATCGCATTAAATGAAAGAAAAAAGATAGATTATGCTAGAGTGTTTTTTCAAAAATTAGATGAGAATTTAAAAAATGAAAATATAAAAATTATTTTTAACACAAGGATAAATAAACAAAAATTAATTCATTGTATCAATGAAGTTTTAAAGGAAAATAATGCTTGATATAAATAAAATCAAAAAAGAAAATTTAATCAATACAAAAGAAAATAAAAATGAACTTTTAGAGTATTTAAAGCTAAATTTCCCACAAACCATAAAAGATGGACAAGTCGATTTAAAGGCTATTGCTATGCTTTTAGGCTTAAATAATAAAGAAATTAGAGGTTATGAGTTAAGTTTCACAGGCAAAGCTTTAGCAAATGCTCTTTACGATACTCCAAATACTAAAGAATTAAAATTTCATAAGAGTTTAAGCAAAAACTTTGAAACTACTAAAAATGCTATCATAAAAGGGGATAATCTTCATGCCTTAAAACTTTTAAAATCCGCTTACTATGAAAAAATAAAAATGATTTATATCGATCCGCCTTACAATACTAAAAATGATAAATTTATTTATAATGATGATTTTGTAAAAGAGCATAAAAAACTTTTAATAGAAGTTGGACTTTTAGAAATCACAGAAGAAGGTGAAGAAATCGGAAGTGAAATTTTAAATTTCTTTATCAATGCTAAAGGCGACAGAAGTCATAGTACATGGCTTGGCTTTATGCTACCACGCCTTAAACTTGCTAGAGATTTACTAAGAGAAGATGGAGTGATATTTATAAGCATTGATGATAATGAACAAGCAAATTTAAAGATTCTTTGTGATGAGATTTTTGGGGAAGAGAATTTTATTTCATGTTTTATTTGGCAAAAAAAATCAGGTGGAGGACAGGCAAAATATTTTTACGAAGGACATGAGTATATGCTTATATATACAAAAGATAAAACAAATTTAAATGGACTTTTTAAATTTAAAGAAAAACCAGAAATTAACAATGATTTGATAAGAAAAGTCCACGGTAAATATACCAATAATGAATCCATTAAAAAAATTTTAAATTTATATCCAAAAGACACTATCGATCACAGAAATTTAATGTTTGAAGAATTAGATATTTTTTTAAAAGAAAATATGATTAGTGAGAAAAAATATAATGATATAAAATCAAAAATTGACAGCGGCGAGTATTTTTTACAACAATATAAAGATACAAAATTTCATCTCATTTGCTCTTATCAAGATGATAATTTATCAAAAATGTATTCCATATTTAGTGGGCATTGGACTTCAGATGGAAATGAAGAAATAGAAAGCATATTTAATGGCAAATTGGTTTTTGAAAATCCAAAACCAACCACATTAATAAAGGAAATATTTTTTGCAAATACAAATCAAAATGATATTATCCTAGACTTCTTTGCAGGTAGTGGCACGACAGCACAAGCGGTAATGGAACTCAACGCAAAAGATAATGGAAATCGTAAATTTATTCTAGTGCAACTTGATGAAAAAATCGATGAGAATAAAAGCAAAGTGGCTTATGATTTTTGTAAAAATGAACTAGGAAGCGAAAACCCAGTTATTAGCGATATAACCATTGAAAGAGTTAAAAGAGCGGGTGAGAAAATTTTAAAAGAAAATAGGGATAAAAATTTAGATTTAGGCTTTAAAGTATTTTCTCTTGTAGAAAAACCAGAACTAACAAAAGATGAATTAAACACTTTAAATTTAAAATATCATGAAAATTTAAGCCCTTATGAGAAAGCTTTAAATTTAGCCTTGCTAAATGGTAAGACTTTAGACAAAGACTTAAAAATGATTTTAAAAGATAAACTTTATGAGTGCGAAGATTGTTTTTATATAGTAAATTGCGATGATGAAGTTTTAGATTTTTTAAGAAAAACACAAAATGAAAATGTGTATATTAATGGATATGATGATATAAATTTAGAAGATTATTTAAATCTTGAAAGCTTTTTAAAAGAACGCTTGAAAATGGTGTATTAAGATGGGCCAAGAAATTATTAAATTTATTAAGCAAAAAGATTATGAAAAAATTACTTTCTTAGATGAAGGATCATTTGGTAAGGTTTTATTGATTAGAGATGTTTTTATTGATGAGCTTTTTGTTGTAAAAAAATATGATCCAGATGATATACTAGATGAAAATAATAAGAAAAGATTTTATAAAAATTTTTTAGATGAGATAAAAATTTTATACAAGTTAAATCATAAAAATATTGTTAGAATTTTTAATTATTATCCTTATGAAAATATTTATACAGCTTATATTATAATGGAGTATATACAAGGGAAAAATATTAAAGAGTATTTTGATGATGAAAATAACTTGGAGAATTTAAATTCTATTTTTATACAACTAATTGAGGTCTTTGCCTATATAGAAGAAAAAGGCATTATACATAGGGATATAAGAGAAAAGAATATTCTTATAGATGCTGACGGGGTAGTTAAAGTTATTGATTTTGGTTTGGGAAAGGTTTTTGATATAAGTAAAAACGAAGATACCCTAAATTCAATTATAAATAGAAATGATGTTGATACTTTACCAGAAGAGTATTTTCAAAAGGAATATACAATTCAAACTGATATTTATTATTTAGGTGATTTGGTTTATAGACTTATTAATAACTTAGCAGAAAATAAACATAATTTTGAATATTTTAATATTTTAAATAAAATGATTAAAAAAGAAAAAAAATTTCGTTACCAAAGTTTTGCAGATATAAAGAGAGAGTTAAACAAAGAAAATTTTGTTAATTTAAAAATTAGCCAAGAAGATAAAGCGATTTATAATATTTTTTCAAATTATATTATTGGTTATATTGATTGTTTTATAGGAGAGCCTGTATTAAATGCTAATATAAATGAAATTCTAGGAGAAATTGATAAGGTTATTCAAAGAAATTCTTTTAATGAGTATATTGAAAACAATTCTAAACTTATAAACATAATCATTAAAAATAATTTTCATACACAGCAATATCCTAGTTCTATCAAATGTGAAGAGTTGGATAAATTTTATAAGTGGTTTAAAGCGTTAAATGGCAAAATGCAAAAACTTGTTTTAGATAATCTTGAAGAAAAAATATCTCAAATTCCTTTTATATCAAAAAACGATGATTTTGCCTTGCCTTTTTAATTATATAAACTAAGCAAGTATAAATTTATCAAATAATGAAGTTAAGATAATATGAAATTAAAACTATTAAAATATTAAAAAATCGGTTGTGATATTTCCTTAAGAAATAAGAAAGAGTAAAAATGAAAACCTTTTTAGTTTGTGCTTTAGAGCCTTCAGCAAATTTGCATTTAAAAGAAATTTTAAAAGCTTATAAAAATGAATATAAAGAATTTGATTTAGTAGGAATTTATGATGAGAGTTTATGTAAAGAATTTGATTTAAATTCTAAACCACTTTATAGCTCACATGAGTTTAGTGCTATGGGTTTTATAGAAGTTTTACCTTTGATTTTTAAAGCAAAAGAAGCTATAAAAAAACTTGTAAATTTAAGTTTTACTCAAAAAATAAATGGGATTTTATGTATAGATTCGCCCGCTTTTAACATACCTTTTGCTAAGGCTTTAAAAAAAGCAGGCAGTAAAATTCCACGCATTTATTATATCTTGCCTCAAGTTTGGGCGTGGAAAAAAGGTCGCATACCTATCATAGAAAGTCATTTTGATATTTTAGCTTCTATTTTGCCCTTTGATAATCAGTTTTTTAACAAAAGCACCTATATAGGCCATCCGCTTTTAGATGAAATAAAAGAATTTAAAAATCAAGAAGATATTAATCATACATTTTCAAAAAAAGATGATGAAAAAACTATAGCCTTTTTACCAGGTTCAAGGCGTAGTGAAATTAAGCGTTTAATGCCTATTTTTAAAGAACTTTCTCAAAAATTTAAGGGTGAAAAAATTCTTTGCGTTCCCTCGTTTAATCTTGAAAAATTAGAAATTTATGGTGATATTAGCGAATTTAAGATAGAAAGTAACACTCCAAAAGTGCTTAAAAAAGCTGATTTTGCCTTTATTTGTAGTGGAACAGCTACTTTAGAAGCAGCTTTAGTGGGAACTCCTTTTGTTCTTGCTTATAAGGCAAAGGCTATCGATATTTTTATCGCAAAACTTTTTGTAAAATTAAAACACATAGGACTTGCAAATATTTTTTGTGATTTCGCTGGAAAAGAAGCTTTAAATCCTGAATTTTTACAAGATAAAGTCAATGTTTTAAATTTATATGAAGCTTACAATAAATATGATTATAAGGCATTTTTTGCTAAAGTTGATTTTTTAAAAGAATATTTACAATTTGGAAGTGCTAAAAATTTAGCAAAAATCCTAAGCGAAATATAAAAGGATAAATCATGCAAAAAGAACCAATGAGTCAATTTGGCTATGATAAATTAGCCGCAGAATTAAAAGATTTAAAAGACAATCAACGCCCTGCCGTTGTAATAGAAATCGATACAGCAAGGAGTCATGGGGATTTGAAAGAAAATGCGGAATACCATGCTGCAAGAGAAAAACAAGCTTTGATAGAAAGTCGTATTGCGGAGCTTAGTGACTTGCTAGCAAGAGCTCAAGTGATCGATCCTTCAAGCTATAAACATGATAGTGTGAAATTTGGTTCAAGTGTTGTGATCATAGATTTGGATACAGAAAAAGAAAGTAAATATACTTTAGTAGGAATTTGCGAAGGAGATTTAGATAAGGGTTATATTTCCATCGCATCTCCAATAGCAAAAGCTATGCTTGGGAAAAAAGAAGGAGATGATTTTAAAGTGCGTTTGCCAAAAGGTGAGAGTGAATTTGAAATCCTTTCTATAAATTATGAGCCTTTGAAATTTTAAGGATAAAAAATTTTACTACAAAATGGGGCGATTTTAATCGCGGATGCTCATGAAAATGAACAAAGAAAGGGATTTTGGGAATTTTTACAAGCCTTAAAAAAAGGTAAAATTTCCACCCCTCAACTCATACTTATGGGTGATATTTTCGATTTGCTTATAGGCGAAATCTCTGCTACACATGAATTTGCTAAACCTTACATAGAACTTTTAGAAGAATTGGCCTTAAAAATTGAAATTATCTACTTAGAAGGCAATCATGATTTTAATCTTTCTTGTTTTTTTAAAAGGGTAAAAATTTTTAACTTACAAGAGCAGCCCATAAAGCTTAATTTGCATACAAGTAAAGGTAATAATCTTGTTTTAAATAATGCTTTTATAAAATTAGCTCACGGAGATATTTTTTTACCACCTCTTTTACAATTTACTCTTAAAACATTAAGAAATCATTATTTGCTTATATTTTTGAATTTTTTAAATATTATTACTTGTAATTTTATTTCAAATAAAATTCTTCAAAATCAAAACAAAAAAAACCTTTTTTATCAAATAAAAGATTTTGAAAATTTAGCGAAAAAAAGATATGAAAGATATGAAAATTTAGGATTTTGGGTATGTGAAGGACACTATCATCAAAATCATCAAATCAACAAAGAAAACATTAAATATCTTAACTTAGCTAGTTTTGCATATGAGAGAAGTTTTTTTGTAGTAGAATATCAGCAAGAAATCAAATTTCGAGAACAGAAATTGAGGGGTCAAAATGTTTGATGAAAATATCGTGAAAACGGGTTCAAATGAAATGGAGCTTGTCGATTTCCGTATCTTTAAGCAAGGACACGATAAAGTCTATGAAGGAATTTATGGTGTAAATGTTTCTAAGGTAAGGGAGATTATAAAAATCCCAAGCCTTACAGAACTTCCAGGTGTACCTGATTACATCGAAGGTATCTTTGATCTTCGTGGAGTGGTTATACCTGTAGTCAATCTTGCCAAATGGATGCAAATCACTGAGCCAGAAAGCACTATGTTAAAACCTAGGGTTATTATTACTGAATTTAGCAATATTCTTATTGGTTTTATAGTTCACGAAGCAAAAAGAATTCGTAGAATAAACTGGAAAGATATAGAACCAGCAACTTTTTCTACAGGATCAGGTGCTTTAGATAAAGGTAAAATCACAGGTGTAACACGCATTGAAAATGATGAAGTGTTGCTAATTTTAGATCTTGAAAGTGTTGTTGAAGATTTAGGAATTTACGCTCCAAAAACAGATATAGATTTTGGAAAAATAGAAAAATTTACTGGAACAGCACTTATACTTGATGACAGCATGACTGCTAGAAAACGCGTCAAAGAAATGATGCAACAGATGGGCTTTCAAGTTGTTGAAGCTAAGGACGGCGTAGAGGGCATAAACAAATTAGAAGAATTAAGCCAAGTTTATGGTGAAAGTTTAAATGATACTTTAAAAATTATAGTAAGCGATGTCGAAATGCCACAAATGGATGGTTTCCACTTTGCTGCACGCATTAAAGAAGATCCAAGATTTAAAGATATTCCTATAGTCTTTAACTCGTCTTTATCAAATGAATTTATGAATGAGAAAGGTGTTCAAGAAGCTGGTGGAGAAGGCTATCTTGTCAAATTTAACGCTAGCGATTTCTTCAATGAAATTGCAAAGGTTATCAAAAAACATCAATCTCAAGAACAGGGGTAAAATATGGAAGATATGCAAGAAATACTTGAAGACTTTTTGGTTGAAGCTTTTGAGCTTGTTGAGCAAATCGACCATGATTTAGTAGAGCTTGAATCAAATCCAGAAGATTTAGATTTATTAAATAGAATTTTCCGTGTTGCACATACGGTTAAAGGATCATCAAGTTTCTTAAATTTTGATGTTTTAACGAAGTTAACTCACCACATGGAAGATGTTTTAAACAAAGCAAGACATGGCGAGTTAAAAATAACTCCAGATATCATGGATGTGGTTTTAGAGTCTATTGATAGAATGAAAACTTTGCTTAATTCCATTCGTGATAATGGCAACGATACTGCTATTGGTATGGATATAGAACCAATTTGCGCAAGATTAACAGCTATTTCAGAAGGAGAGTCTCCTGTTGCGGCAACAGATTCAAATGAAAAATCTACTCCACAAGCAGAACCAGAAGCACCAAAACAAGAAACAACTACTCCTGAACCTGAAGTAGATGTTAATCAATTAAGTGATTCTGAAGTTGAAGCTGAAATAGAAAGACTTTTAAAAGTTAGAAAAGCTGAAGATCAAGCTCGTCGCGCACAAAAGAAACAAACAACAAATGCGGCACCTAAACCGACTAACAATACAGCAAATAAACCTGCGGAAAGTGGAGAGAAAAAAGTTCCTGCTTCAGGTAGCAATACTAGCAGTATGGATCAAACCATACGCGTGGAGGTAAAAAGATTAGATCACTTAATGAATCTAATTGGGGAGCTTGTTTTAGGTAAAAACCGTTTGCTTAAAATTTACGATGATGTTGAAGAGCGTTATGAAGGAGAAAAATTCCTTGAAGAACTTAATCAGGTTGTAAGTCAATTAAGTATTATTACAACTGATGTTCAGCTTGCTGTAATGAAAACAAGAATGCAACCTATAGCAAAAGTTTTCAATAAATTCCCAAGAGTTGTTCGTGATTTGAGTCGTGAATTAGGAAAGCAAATAGAACTTGAAATTACAGGTGAAGAAACTGAACTTGATAAATCTATCGTAGAGGAAATTGGCGATCCTATCATGCATATGATTAGAAATTCATGTGACCATGGTGTTGAGGATCCAGCAACTCGTGCAGCTAATGGAAAACCTGAAAAAGGTATAGTTCAACTTAAAGCTTATAATGAAGGCAATCACATCGTTGTAGAAATTACAGACGACGGTAAAGGACTTGATCCAAATGGCTTAAAAGCAAAAGCTATAGAGAAAAATTTGATTACCGAAAGAGAAGCAGATCAAATGACAGACAAAGAAGCTTTTGCTTTGATTTTCAAACCTGGTTTTTCAACTGCGGCTAAAGTAACAAATGTTTCAGGTCGTGGCGTAGGAATGGATGTTGTTAAAACCAACATCGAAAAACTAAATGGGGTAATTGAAATTGATAGTGAGTTAGGTAAAGGAAGTTCGTTTAAACTTAAAATTCCTCTTACCTTGGCAATCATTCAATCTTTACTTGTAGGAACTCAAGAAGAATTTTATGCAATTCCACTTGCAAGCGTTCTTGAAACAGTTAGAGTACCAATTGATGATATCTATACTATCGAAGGTAAAAATGTATTACGCTTAAGAGATGAAGTGCTTTCTCTTGTGAGACTTTCAGATGTATTTGGAGTTAAACAAGTCCTTGAAAGCGGTGATCAAACTTATGTCGTTGTTATAGGGGTAGCAGAAAGCAAGCTTGGTATTATAGTAGATACTCTTGTAGGACAAGAAGAAATAGTTATTAAATCCATGGGTGATTATTTACAAAATATCCAAGGCATAGCAGGAGCTACAATCCGTGGTGATGGTAGAGTGACATTAATCATTGATGTAGGTGCTATGATGGATATGGCCAAAGAAATTAAAGTTGATATTAAAGCGCAATTAGAATCAAGCGCGAAAAAACCTAAAGAACAACCAAGTGATTATAAAGTCTTAATTGTAGATGATTCTAAAATGGATAGAACCTTAATGCAAAAAGCTTTAGAACCGCTAGGAGTTAGTTTAGTTGAAGCAACAAATGGTGTTGAAGCATTGAATATTATAAAATCTGGCGAACATGATATTGATGCAATGCTTATAGATATCGAAATGCCAAGAATGGATGGATACACCTTAGCTGGTGAAATTAGAAAGTATTCTAAATATCGTAACTTACCACTCATTGCAGTTACTTCAAGAACAAGTAAAACTGACCGCTTAAGAGGTGTTGAAGTGGGTATGACTGAATATATCACTAAACCTTATTCTCCAGAATACTTGGAAAATGTAGTTAGAAAAAATTTGAAACTAGGATAAGAATATGAGTAATGAAAAATTAGAGCAAATTTTGCAAAAACAGCAAACTCAGATGGCTGGTCCTGATGTCGATCAAAGAGAAGATGATATCATCCAACTTGTCGGCTTTGTAGTTGGAGATGAGGAATATGCGATTCCAATTCTTAATATACAAGAAATCATCAAACCTATAGAATATACTAGAGTTCCTAGTGTACCTGATTATGTTCTAGGGGTTTTTAATATGCGTGGTAATGTTATGCCACTCATTGATCTAGCTCAACGCTTTCATTTAGGAAGTTCTAAAATGACACCTCAAACAAGATATATTGTTTTAAGAGGTGAGACAAATGGAACTGGAGTTGGAGGAAATGCTGGTTTTGTTATAGATAGATTAACTGAAGCAATTAAAATTCACAGAAACAGAATCGATCCACCACCTGAAACTTTAGTTAAAGACAAAGGTATGATTTATGGTATAGGAAAAAGAGATGAAAATATCTTAACTATACTCAAAGTAGAAGCTTTACTTAAGCGCGAATTTTAATGATTAAACTTTGTGTTTTTGACTTTGACGCTACTTTAATGGATGGTGAAACCATCGATATTTTAGCTACAGCGCATGGCAAGGGTAATCAAACAAGCGAAATTACCCGCCATGCCATGGCTGGAGAGCTTGATTTTTTCGAAAGTCTTCAAAAACGAGTAAGCCTTTTAAAAGGTATGTCTTATAAAAAAGTTTTAGAATTAGGTAGTACACTTCCACTAATGCATGGAGCACATGAACTTATCCAATATTTAAAATCTAAAAATATACAAATTGTTATTTTTAGCGGTGGTTTTCATGAAGGCATAGATCCCGCTATGCAAAAACTTGGAATTAGCCTTGGTTTTGCAAATTATCTGCATCATAAAAATGACATTTTAACAGGGCTAGTTGGTGGGGAAATGATGTTTTCAAATTCAAAAGGCTTAATGCTACAACGATTAAAAAGCTTTTTAAATTTGAAAACAGATGAAGTGATGTGTGTTGGCGATGGGGCAAATGATTTGACAATGTTTAACGAAAGTGGATTAAAGATTGCATTTTGTGCTAAAGAAATTTTACGTTCCAAAGCTGATATTTGCATAGATATAAAAGACTTAAAAGAAATAATAAAGGTAATATAATGAAAAATTTTTCTCTTTGGTGTGATTTTATAGAAAATAGTTTTTTAGATAATGAATTTTTAAATTTATTATCACATGGAATTAATGGTGCTACTTCAAATCCTGCTATTTTTAAAAATGCTATTTTAAATTCTCCAATTTATAAAGATAAAATTCTTAAATTAAAAGGAAAAAAAACAAAAGATATTTATGAAGAATTAGCAATTTCTGATATTCAAAAAGCAGCTGATAAATTAGCTCCTCTTTTTTATCAAAAAAACGATGGATTTATAAGTATTGAAATAGATCCAAGACTTCATGATAACACGACTCTTAGTTTAGGCGAAGCTAAAAGACTTTATAGTGCTATTAGCAAAGAAAATGTAATGATTAAAATTCCAGCTACAAAAGCTTCTTATGAAGTAATGTATGAACTTATGAAAAATGGTATTAGCGTCAATGCTACCTTAATTTTTTCTCTTGAACAAAGTCAAAAATGTTTTGAAGCTTTAAATGCAGGTTTAGTCGAATTTAGAAAAAACAATATAGCCTTAAAAGAACAAAATACTAGAACACCACAAGCTGTTATAAGTATTTTTGTAAGTCGTTTTGATAGACTTTTAAATCCTAAAGCCAAAGAGCAAAATCGTATTGGAATTTTAAATGCAAATTTAGCTTATAATAATATCTACTCAAAAAATGAACCTAATATTCGCGCCTTGTTTGCAAGCACCGGAGTTAAAGGAGATGATCTGCCAAAAGACTATTATATCAAAGAACTTCTTTTTGAGAATTCTGTTAATACTGCTCCTCTTGATGCAATAGAGGCATTTAAAGGAAAAATGCATTTTAAAAAACCTTTAATGAATTTTGAAATTTATACAGAACTTAATCAAATCATTTCTCAAAGCGAACGAGAAAAAGCTTGCAATGATTTATTAAGTGATGGCCTAGAGCAATTTTGTATTGCTTTTGAAGATATTTTAAAAGCTCTTTAATTAACGTATTTTTATCATTTTATTCTTTGAAAGTTTTAATATTTTTGATGGGATATTTTCGAAAAATTTCTCATCAAGTATTATATCAGCAACACTTCTAGCCCATTCTTCATCAAATTCTTTTCCATGCTTGTTTGCCGAAGATGAATAAAAATAGCCATTTTTACTTAAAAAATTCGCATGTTTACACTCTTTCACAATACGAATGGCCTGATTATTGGGATAAATAAAAGTTGTTTTTTTAGAACGACGTACTAAATTTTTAAAAGATTTTGGAATTCTTGCTAAACTTTTTAACTCGCAAAATTTCGCAGAAGTGATTAAGCAAGGCTGATTTTTATCTCTACCTTTTAAAGCATTAATCTCTTCTAAATTTTTACTTAAAAATCCTACCGTAGTATCTGTTTGAGCTAAATAAATCAAGATTTAAGCCACTCTTGTAAACTCTTTACATCTAGGCAAGATTTACTCTGTATAGCTTTAATCGATTTTGCACCTGCTAAAGCTGATCGTAAATTTGTAAAATAAGGTATTTTAAAACGAATAATATTTTCACGAATTTTTTTCGTATCGCCTTTAAAACTGTGACTATCGCTTGTATTGATAACTAAGTGAATTTCCCCATTTTTCAATTTATCTTCAACATTGGGGCGTCCTTCTGAAATTTTATGTACAAGTTCGCACTCAAAACCACTTTCTAAAATTTCCTTGCAAGTTCCCCCTGTTGCCATAAGCTTAAAGCCAAGCTTTACATATTCTGCAGCGATTTTTTTGGTATATTTTTTATCCTTATCTTTTAAGGAGATAAATACCACGCCTTGCTCTGGAAGATGATTAAACGATGCAATTTGACTTTTCGCATAAGAATTTGCAAAATCCTTGCTTATACCCATAACTTCACCCGTTGAACGCATTTCAGGACCTAATTCTAAATCACTTCCACTAAGTTTTGCAAATGGAAATACTGCTTCTTTCACGCTCATATATTTTGGAGTTTTAGGGCGTAAAATTTTAGTATCAAAATTAACCACTTTAAAAGTATCATAAAATTTTAAAGCTTCTTTTAAATTTCCTTGCCACATCACACGCGTTGCCACTTTTGCTAAAGGAATACCCGTAGCTTTACTAACAAAAGGTACGGTACGACTAGCTCTAGGATTTACCTCTATCATATAAAGCTCATTATTATGTAAAGCAAATTGTATATTTAAAAGTCCTACAACTCCCAAATTTAAAGCAATATCTGCGGTTTTTTGTGCAATAAATTCTTGCATTTTTTCATCGATATTGCAAGGCGGCAAAGAACAAGCACTGTCACCTGAATGAATTCCTGCTTCTTCTATGTGCTCCATAATTCCTGCAACATAAACATCTTTACCATCACAAATCGCATCAACATCAATTTCTGTAGCATTGTCTAAAAACTGATCGATCAAAACAGGGCTTTTATCGCTTACATCCACAGCTTCTTGCATATAGAGTCTAAGTTCAGCCTCATCATTTACCACGCGCATCGCACGCCCACCTAAAACATAACTTGGTCTTACAAGCACAGGATACCCTATATCACTAGCCTTAAGAACCGCTTCTTCTACGCTTGTTGCAGTAGAATTTTTTGGCTGATTGATACCTAGCTTTGTAATAAATTCGGCAAATTTCTTTCTATCTTCTGCCACATCAATTACTCTTGCGCTAGTACCTATAATCTTAGCTCCAAAAGCACTTAAACGCTTAGCAAATTTCAAAGGAGTTTGTCCACCAAAATGCACAATCACTCCATCAGGTTTTTCACGCTCAATCACCGCTCTTAAATGTTCGAAATCAATAGGCTCGAAATACAAAATATCACTTGTATCATAGTCAGTCGAAACGGTTTCAGGATTACAATTATACATAATAGTTTTAATACCCATATCTTTAAGCGCAAAAGAAGCATGTACGCAAGCATAGTCAAATTCTATACCTTGTCCTATACGGTTTGGCCCCCCACCTATAATCATCACTTTTTTTTCTTTTTTATCCTTAGCATCGTTTTTACTTTGAGTGAGTTCGCTTACATTGATACTTGAATAAAGATAAGGAGTTAAGGCTTCAAATTCACCCGCACAAGTATCCACTTCACTAAATTCTGCGATGATTTTTTGCTTCATTCTTGCATAATAAATATCATTTTGGCTTAATTCTAAATTATCTTTCAAATTTACAAGCAAGGCTATCATTTTATCTGAAAAGCCCATAGTTTTTGCTTTTCTCAAAAGAGCCTTATTGTTTAAAATATCCATATCAATTTGTTCTTCAAAATCTACAATTTCTTTAATCTGTGTTAAAAACCAAGGATCTATTTTACAAAGCTCATAAAGTTCTTCTACGCTAAAACCTTCCCTAAAAGCTTGAGCAACATAAAGTAAACGCTTTTCATTGGCATTACGAATTTTAAAAACAAGATCATTTCTATCTTCAAATTTTACCCTATCAAAACCACTTAAAGAACGCTCAAGCGAACAAAGTGCTTTTTGTATACTTTCTTTAAAAGTGCGTCCTATAGCCATTACCTCACCCACACTTTTCATAGCTGTACCTAAAGTTGTATTTGCTCCTGGAAATTTTTCAAAGGTAAAGCGAGGAATTTTTGTTACAATATAATCAATCACAGGCTCGAAAGATGCAGGAGTTCCTGTAATATCATTTTTAATCTCATCTAAGCTAAAACCTACTGCCAAAAGTGTCGCAACCTTTGCTATAGGATAACCCGTTGCCTTAGAAGCTAAAGCACTTGATCTTGAAACTCTTGGATTCATTTCTATAACTATCATTCTTCCATTTTTTGAGTTGATAGCAAATTGCACATTACTTCCGCCTGTATCTACACCAATTTCACGCAAAATAGCAAAAGAAGCATTACGCATAACTTGATATTCTTTATCCGTCAAAGTTAATGCTGGAGCTATTGTAATACTATCTCCTGTATGAACTCCCATAGGATCGATATTTTCTATGCTACAAACTATGATACAATTATCCGCTCTATCGCGTATAACTTCCATTTCATATTCTTTCCAACCTAACAAACTTTCTTCAATCAAAATTTCATGGATAGGTGATAAAGCTAAAGCAGTATTGGCAAGTTCTTTAAATTCGTCCATATTGTAAACCACGCCACTTCCAGCACCCCCTAAAGTATAAGAAGCACGGATCATCAAAGGAAAGCCGATTTCATCTGCGGCTTTTAAAGCTTCGTCATAATTATACGCATACATCGATTTTGGCAAATCCATGCCAATTTTTTTCATACATTCTTTAAAAACCTGACGATCTTCGCCTTTTTTAATCGCCTCAGGATTTGCGCCTAAAAATTTCACATCTCCTAAAAGTCCGCTTTCATAAACTTCCATAGCAACATTTAACGCTACTTGTCCACCCATAGTTGGCAAAATTGCATCAATTTTTTCTTTTTTAATAATACTTAAAATACTTTCTTTTGTTATGGGTTCTATATAAGTCGCATCTGCAAATTCGGGATCTGTCATGATGGTTGCAGGATTTGAGTTGATTAATACTACACGATATCCTAATTCTTTTAAAGTCTTTGCGGCTTGAGTTCCAGAATAATCAAATTCACAAGCTTGTCCTATCACAATAGGACCACTTCCTATAAGTAAAATGCTTTTAATATCTGTTCGTTTTGGCATAAATTTTCCTAAGAGCATAAATTTGGGCTGATTATAACAAAAATTAGTTTTATAAACTTTGAAATTATCGATATAATTTTAAAAAATAAACACTCTGCTTTTAATCTAGGAAATAATACATAAAGAAATTTAAGATTTTTTATAAAATTCTCATTCAATTATAAACATTTATTTGATAATTTAATAAAATTTTTAGCATTAAACAAAGTGATAATAATTAGCAAAAATATAGAAAATTTTTAAAAAGTCTAATCCTTGACTTATAAATTATCTACTACATATAAATAAGCAGGAATACTAATCTTAACATAAGGCTTTACTTCTACACTTTGATACATATCTTCATCATTAACTCTATTCACAATACCAACAGGTATATCTGAAAAGAAAATATTATCAAGTCCACTTGTTAAAATTTCATCTCCGGTATTAATTTTTGCCCATTTTGGAATAAATTTAACCACAATCCTGCCATCTTCACCCTGGATTAAACCTGGAGCTTTGGATTTTCCTATATAAACAGAAAAAACACACTGATCATCACCTTGTAAGAGAGCCATTGCTCTACCATTTTTATTAATAGCTATACCTGCAGCATATCCTTGATATATTAAACCACGATTTTTACCAACTGGAATTTTGCTCCAATCTAACCATAATTTTTTATAATCATTCAATTGAACGTAAGAAATAACTCTAGTTAAAGAAACTTGAGGTAAATATTTTGTAGAATTTTGATCCTCTAAAATACGATTTAATTGATTTGCAAAACTAGTTACCTTTACAGCAATATCTTCTAATTCTTTATTTCTAGCTTTTAATTGCTGAATTTGATTTGCTTGATTAAAGTGTTCTGAAATTTTTTTTCCCAAATAATCTTTAATATTATAAAAATTACCTATAACAAAATCATTAACACGGAGAACATTTTGCTTGATAAGTCCTCCATAATAAAAAGATATAAAAACCAAAAAGGCTAAGACAAGAACATAAAAAATCTTATTCTTCATTGGTTAATTGTTGCAATAATGAAATTTCCTCTAAAGCTTTACCCGTTCCTTTTGCTACAGCTAAAAGCGGTTCATCTGCGATATAAACTGGCAAACGTACAATTTCACTTAAGTATTTATCAAAACCACGAATCAATGCTCCACCACCTGTTAAAACTACACCATTTTCTACTATATCACTTGCTAAATCAGGCGGCATCATTTCAAGAACCATTTTTAAAGCATCAGCAATTTCTTTTAAATACTCACGCATTGCTTCTCTTACATCTTCACTTGTAAGTTCAATACGACTTAAAAGTCCACTTACTTGATCGCGTCCTTTTACCACCATAGAAAGTTCTTTTGGAAGTTGTATTGCTGAACCTATGGTGATTTTGATCTCTTCGCCTGTTCTTTCACCTATGATAAGATTGTATTTTTCTTTTACATAATTAACTATACTCATATCAAGCTTATCTCCAGCCGTACGAATAGACTTTGAAATCACAAGTCCACCCAAAGAAATCACTCCGATCTCAGTAGTTCCACCCCCTATATCTACTACCAAATTTCCTTTAGGTTCTTGTATAGGTAAACTTGCACCAATAGCTGCTGCCATAGGCTCTTCGATCAAAAATACCTCTCTTGCACCTGCACTTAAAGCACTTTCTCTTACCGCTTTTCTTTCTACTTGAGTTAAACCATAAGGAACAGAAATAATAATTCTAGGGCGTAAAAAACTTTTTCTACGATGTGTTTTTTCTATAAAATAGCGGATCATTTTTTCAGTCATATCAAAATCTGCAATCACGCCATCTTTCATAGGACGAATAGCTTCGATATTGCCTGGAGTTTTTCCCACCATATCTTTAGCTTCTTTACCTACGGCTAAAATTTTTGCTTTGGAACCATACCTTTCTCTTTCAACTGCCACAACAGAAGGCTCGTTTATCACTATACCCTTATCTTTTACCAAAACTAGCGTATTAGCTGTTCCTAAATCAATCCCCATATCACTAGAAAAAAATCCTATAAGTTGATCTAATATCATTTCTATCCTTTTAACTTATTTTTCTTTTTATTAATAATGCCTTTGCATTGTCTTTAACAACTTCTTTGGTTATTACAATATCATAGTTTTTATACTCTGGTAACTCAAACATTAAATCTACCATCATTTCTTCTATAATACTTCTAAGCCCCCTAGCCCCTGTTTTTCTCTCCAATGCAAGCTGTGCGATAGCTCTTAGAGCATCTTCTTCAAATTTTAAATTTACCCCATCAATAGCAAAAAGCTTTTGATATTGCTTAATAATGGCATTTTTAGGCTCAGTTAAAATTCTTACCATATCTTCTTCATTAAGCTCATTTAAAGATGCAATCACATGCAAACGACCTATAAGCTCAGGAATCAAACCAAAATGCACCAAATCATCAGGTTCAATTTTCTCAAGTAAAGCTTTATTTTCTTCTTTTGCATCATCAAAAAAGCCCACAACTTTATCGCCAAGTTTTCTTTTTAAGATAGTTTCCAAACCATCAAAAGCTCCACCACAAACAAATAAAATATTTGAAGTGTCAATTTGTATAAACTCTTGATTTGGATGTTTTCTTCCCCCTTTTGGTGGAATATTTACCAAACTTCCTTCGATAATCTTAAGTAAAGCTTGTTGCACACCCTCTCCACTTACATCACGAGTAATAGAACGATTTTCACTCATTCTAGCAATTTTATCAATCTCATCAATAAAAACTATACCTTTTTGAGCTCTTTGCACATCTCCATCTGCAGCTTGTAAAAGACGTGTTAAAATATTTTCCACATCCTCACCTACATATCCTGCTTCAGTTAAAGAAGTTGCATCACAAATTGCTATAGGTACATCTAAAAATTTAGCTAAAGTTTGCGCCAATAAAGTTTTTCCACTTCCTGTTGGCCCAACAAGTAAAATATTTGACTTAAAAAGCTCTGTATCATCATCTTGAAGTTCAGCTTTAAAAAGTCTTTTATAATGATTGTATACTCCAACACTAAAAACTTTTTTAGCTCTATCTTGTCCTATGACATAACGATCTAAATAAGCTTTTAATTCTTTTGGAGTGATATCTTTAAATTCTGTATTATGACTTTGTTTAGGTTCTTTAAATTCTTTTTCTTCTCCATAAATAATACTATAAGCACCTTCAACGCAATATTCACAAATAAAAGCATCATCATTTTCATTTGCTAAAATTCTTCTTTGTGGATTCTCCACTTCATTGCAAAAACTACATTTTCTAGGCATTATTTTTACCCCTATAGACAGGAATTCCACGCTTTGTTTCTAATATAAAATGGCACATTTTTTTAACATTTTCACTTTCTTGATTTTCAAGCAAATTTTTAGCATTTTCTTTTAAATCTCCTTGTCTAAATAAAGTTTTAAAAGCTCTACTAAGTCTATCTACTTCATCTTTATCAAAACGACGACGAGTGCCTACTAAATTTAAACTTCTAATACTTGCACGATTTCCTTCTGCTAAACAAAACGGTACTATATCCTGAGAAAGTGCACTTGCTCCTGCTATCATACAACCCTCACCTACTTTGACAAATTGATGAATAGGTGTAAGCCCGCCTACAACCGTAAAATCTCCAAGCTCTACATGTCCTGCCAAAGTTGCATTATTAGCTAAAATAATATTATTACCTAAAAGACAATCATGAGCAATATGACAATAAGCCATAATAAAAGCATTATCGCCTATACGAGTAAAACCATCTCCTTTAGCTGTACCTGAATTTATCGTTGCAAATTCTCTAATAGTTGCATTTTTCCCTATAACAACACCGCTTTTTTGCTCTTCTTTATAAGATATGTCCTGAGGAATATCGCCTACTATTGCATAAGAAAATACACGAGAATGATCACCTATAGTTGTATCTGAAAGAATTCGAGCACCTTGTTTGATGACAACATCATTACCTATTTTAGTATCTTTACCTACATAAGCATAAGCTTCTATTACAACATCGTCACCAAGTTGTGCACCCTCTTCAATCACCGCACTTGGATGAATTTTTTTCATTATTTATCCACTATCATAGCTTTAAGCTCGGCCTCTGCAACTAAATTTCCATCTACAAAAGCTTGCCCTTTAAAAATCCACATATTACCACGATTTTTAACCACGCTCATTTCATAATCAAGCCTATCTCCAGGACGCACAGGATTTCTAAATTTTGCTCCATCTATGCCTGTGAAATAAACTACTTTACTTTTTGGATCCACTTTATCTTCCATACTTTCAAAAGCTAAAACTCCACCTGTTTGAGCCATACCTTCTAAAATCAAAACTCCAGGATAAATAGGATGCCCTGGAAAATGTCCCATAAAAACATGATCACTTATACTGATGTTTTTATATCCTAGCACCACTTCTTTAACTTTTAATTCTGTAATTTTATCTACCAGTAAAAAAGGATAACGGTGTGGTAAGATTTCTTGAATTTGCATTACATCTATCATTATTAAATTAACCTTGAAAACAATTAAAAATTTTATTATATAAAAAAATCATTAAAAATTACATTAACAAAAAAAGTTTTTCTTAATAAATTTCTTAAATTTTTGCAAGCACCTCTTGATTATCATGATAAATTTCACTTTTTGCTATCACTTCATATCTTGAAGGAAAAATTTCTTCAAGTATAATCACAGGGCTAAGATTATAAGCTCCAAAAACTTGATTACGCCATCTAACTTCTGCTTGAATACTTAAAGGTTTTTTTAAAAAATCTTCAAAATTTTTCCATTTGTTTTTAAAAAACGCATTAAAACGCCAAAATTCCACAAAAACCATTTCATCTTTGGTACTTCTATAAAAGCCTTCTTTTAAATTTTGTTTTAAACTTTCCTCATCTAAAGAAAATCTTGTATAAGCGTTTTTAAAATGCGAATAAAATAAAATATGAGATTTAACGGGCTTTTTATCTAATTTTATCAAAGCGCTTAAAAGACGATAATTTAAAAATTTCTCTCTTAAAATTTCAAATTTTATACCCTTTTTTTCCCATAAAACTACTTTTTTATAAAGAGCTATTCTTGCTTCTATACTTGCAGGTAAAATTTGCTTATTTACAGAAGACATTAATTCATCAATGAAATTCTTATCTTGTTTTTGTTTTTTAAGTCCATAAATACAACCACAATAATTTTGATGATAGAGCATTTCTTTTTTTGCTAAAGCAAACTGCCTTTGAGTGCCGCCATTTTTACGAAAATCAGGAGCTAAAAACTCTACCCCATAAGGCTCACATTCTTTTTGTAAAGCATTTTTTAACTGTTCTAAATCTTTTTTAGGGCTAGTTAAAAGCGTAGTAGTAAGCTTTTTTTCTCCTATTTTAGCAGCAAATTTAACACTAGATCCCATTCTTACATCAAAGCAAATTTCACACCTTGCACCTTTTTCAGGCTCATCTTCATAACCACGCACAGCATTAAGCCATTTTTCATACTCATACTCGCCCTTATATAACTTAATGCCAAGTTTATCACAAGATCTTTTTACATCTAAAAATCTTAGTTCGTATTCGCTTAAAGGATGGATATTTGGATCATAAAAATATCCTATGATTTTTTCATCAGGATAAGTCTTTCTAAGTTCTTCAATAAAATAATGACTATCTACACTACAACAAATATGCACCAGCATTAAAGACTTTCAAGCACTTTTAAAGCATGATCTTTTACACGAACATTACTATAAATTTGAGCAATCTTACCTGTTTCATCGATAACAAAAGTAGAACGAATGATGCCTTCATATTCTTTTCCGTAATTTTTCTTAAGCCCCCAAGCTCTATAAGCTTTAGCAACTTCTTTTTCGCTATCACTAAGTAAAATATGCTTTAAATTAAATTTAGAAATAAATTTTTCATGACTTGTCACACTATCAGGACTAATACCAATAATCACTGCATTTTTACCACCAAATTTATCATAATTTGCACTAAAATCACAAGCTTCTGTAGTACAACCTGGGGTATTATCTTTTGGATAAAAATACAAAATCACCTTTTTGCCAATAAAATCTTTTAATGCTATTTTTACCCCATCTTGATTTAAAAGCTCAAATTGAGGTGCCTTATCTCCTATATTTAAACTCATTTATTTGCCTTTGCTTTGATAGCTTCTACACTTTCTCCGCCAAAGCCTATGTCATAATTTTCCACATCTTCTAAAACCACAACAACTCTTTCTTTACTTTTATTATATTTCGTGCTTAAAAGTTCGGTAATATCAGCTATAAGTTCCGCTTTTTGTTCCTTGCTTAAAGACGGCTTTGCTAATTTGATATTTACTAATGGCATAATTTCTCCTTTTTAACGATAATTTTTCATAATTATTTCAAAAAATACCTAATATTTTTTTTAACAAAAAACCTTAATTTAATAAAAGCTTATTGTTAGTATATTTTTGATAAAATCCCGATTTATTCTTAAAATAATATTTTTTAAGAAATAAACAACTATAAAAGGTAAAAAAATGATCTCAGCAGATAAAATTTGGATGGATGGAAAATTAGTTGATTTTAAAGATGCAACTTTGCACTTTTTAACCCATTCTTTGCATTATGGCAATGCTGTTTTTGAAGGAACTAGAGCCTATAAAACAGATAAAGGCTTAGCAATTTTCAGACTTGAAGATCACACCAAAAGACTTTTAGAGTCTGCAAAAATTACTCTTTTAAATTGTCCTTTTTCTCAAAAAGATCTTGAAAATGCACAAATTGAACTCTTAAAAGCAAACAATTTTCAAAGCAATGTCTATATCCGCCCTCTGATTTTCTTAGGCGATGGAGTTATGGGACTTTATCATATAAAAGCTCCTGTAAGAGTTGGAATTGCAGCTTGGGAATGGGGTGCTTACCTTGGAGAAGAAGGTTTAGAAAAAGGCATAAAAGTAAAAATTTCGTCTTTTGCAAGAAATAGTGTTAAATCATGCATGGGAAAAGCTAAAGCAAGTGCAAATTATCTTAACTCTCAAATTGCAAAATTTGAAGCTATTGAAGCAGGATATGAAGAAGCTTTAATGCTTGATGAAGAAGGTTTTATCGCAGAAGGAACAGGAGAATGTTTCTTTATTGTAAAAGATGGGGTTTTAATCACACCTCCAAATGATTTTTCTTTAAAAAGCATTACTCAAGATACAGTGCTTAAAATCGCTCATGATCTTGGTATCACCGTGCTTCGCCAAAGAATTTCAAGAGATGAAGTTTATACTGCTGATGAAGCATTTTTTACCGGAACAGCCGCTGAAATCACACCTATTAACAATATCGATGCAAGAATAATAGGAAATGGTTTAAGAGGATCTGTAACTAAAAAACTTCAAGATGCTTATTTTGATGTAGTTTATGGACGCAATGAAAAATACGCATCTATGCTAACTTATATTTAAAAAAGGAAATAAATGCCAGCTGATTTGAATGATTATTTCAATAAAAAAAATGGAAATTCTAACAATAACGGAAACAACAACCGTCAAAATTTCAATTTCAAAGCACCAGAATTTAATTTTAAAGGTTTTGGGAAATTCTCTCCATTTGTTTATGGGGTGATTATTATTATCTTATTTTTAATCGTTGCAAAACCTTTTATGGTGATAAATTCTGGGGAAATGGGGATTAAATCAACAACAGGTAAATATGACCCAAATCCATTAGAACCAGGACTTCACTTTTTCTTACCTTTTGTACAAAAAATAACCATAATCGATACTAGAGTAAGACAAATCAACTATGCTTCTATAGAGGGAAGTAATGAAAATTTATCTTCAGGTTCAGGTGTTATTAATAAAAATAGTATTTCTGTACTTGATTCTCGTGGATTGCCTGTATCTATTGATGTTACAGTGCAATACCGTTTAAATCCTTTGCAAGTTCCTCAAACCATAGCTACTTGGAGCTTAAATTGGGAAAATAAAATTATCGATCCAGTTGTTCGTGATGTAGTGCGAAGTGTTGTAGGAAAATATACAGCCGAAGAACTTCCTACTAATCGTAACACAATAGCCGCTCAAATAGAAGAAGGTATAAGAAAAACCATAGAAGCCCAACCAAACGAACCTGTAGAACTTCGCGCTGTACAACTTAGAGAAATTATTTTACCTTCAAAAGTAAAAGAACAAATCGAACGCGTACAAATTGCAAAACAAGAGGCTGAAAGAACTAAATATGAAGTAGAAAGAGCTAATCAAGAAGCCTTAAAAAAAGCTGCTTTAGCTGAAGGGGAAGCAAATGCAACCATAATCAGCGCCAAAGGTAAAGCTATGGCTGTTAAAATAGAAGCAGATGCACAAGCTTATTCTAACAAAGAAATCGCAAACAGCCTAAACACCCCTTTGCTAAATTTAAAACAAATTGAAACTCAAAAAGAATTTAATGAAGCCTTAAAAGTTAATCAAGATGCTAAAATTTTCTTAACTCCAGGTGGAGCAGTGCCAAACATTTGGGTTGATACCAAAGATGCTAAAAAGCAAAGTGCTGCCAACATGAACTAAAAGGATACGCAAGTGGAGAAACTAAGAGAAATCGTGCTTTTTTACACTACTCATTTATATTTAGTAGATTATATGCTGATTTTATTAGTTTTTTTTCTCTTCACTTGTGTTTTACTTCTTTGTGTATTTTTACGCCATAGGCCTATAGCGGCACTTTTTATTATCGCATTTGACATTATTATTTGTTTTTTAGTTTATATCTATGGGTATAAACTAATAGACAATGAAGTAAGAACTCGAAAAACCGCTATTACAGATCAAAAAATGATACAAAGCTCAAATGATTTAATTGTTGATTTTAACATTACAAATAATTCAAAAAATAATTTTAAAGAATGTAAAATTACAGCTAAAATTTTTGCAGATAAAATACCTAATGATAATATCATAGAAGAATATAAAAAGAAATTTATCCCTTTTAGACAAAAAAGTAGAGAAATTAAAGATCTAAAGAAAAACGCAACCCAAGTTCAAAGAATTGCTTTTGAAAATTTTAACTATGAAAATAACTATACCATACGCTTAGTTTCGGAGTGTTTTTAATGCATTTTACGATTTTTCATATTATAGCTTTTATCATTTTACTTATTTGCTTTGCCTTGATTTGTATTTTAATCTTTCTAAAAGTCAAACAGAAAGAAATGGCTTTGATTTCTTATACCATAGCTACTATTTTTACCGCACTTTTGATATATTCTATTTTTCTGACAATCAATCAATTCACCACTCAAGCCGATCTTAGCAAACTAACCTACACAAGAGATCTAAGACATGAAAGCGTTATAGTAAGTGGAAAAGTTCAAAATCTTACTAAATTTGAAATCAGAAAATGTTATTTAATGCTTAGTATATTAAACCAAAAACAAGTAGGAGGAGAAATTTTCAATGATAAAAATGTCCGTAACGCTAAAATGCAAAATACAAGTGTTTCTTATACTATAGAAATCATAGACACACTCCCAGGTAATACCTATAAAGAATTTAGAGCCAGTGTTCCTTTTCCTCCAAGTTTTAATAATCCTGAATTTTATCACACCTTAAAATGTATTTGATTCAAGAAATCAACTAGTAAAAATTCTAAAATACATTAATTATTCACACAACAAAACAATAATTCCGCTATAAATTATATAAATATTAATAATAATTTAAGTTTTATTAATATAATATTTATTAATATGCAAGATAAGGAGTCAATCAACCTTTAAATCTAAAAGCACTTTGCTAAATGAGAGTTAAAAATGGGAGGGAAAATAAAGCTATAAAAAGCTTATACCTTAAAACTCAACGAGATCGAAATGGGCTCAGAAGTATTAATCTGAGCTCAAAACAAACTTTTTTTTATAATTGAAGTTTTATCTTTTCTAAAAAACAATAAGTAAAATATAATTAACTCAAATTTATTATATCAATAAAGAATAATATTAAAGCACTAAAAATAAGTAATCTTAGTAAAAATTATACAATTAAGTAATAATTAAATTGCATAGTATTAAAATACATTTACATCAAATTTATATTAAGGAATAGTAATGAAAAAGATTTTCATTTCTTTTGTTGTCCTAGCGACATGTTTATGGGCAAAAAATATTGCCTATACTGATGAAGTTGTATCGCTTTATCTTAACAAAGATGATACTAAAGTTATAGGAAGACTTTTACCTACAAATCCTTTTGAAGTCTTAAAGTCTGAGAACAATAAGGTTTTACTAAAAATCGATGGTTATGTAAATCCTAAAGCACTTTCTGTGATTTATTTCAATGACTCTCAAAGAATTATTGTTGCAGCTTTTTCCAAAAACACAAAATTAAATTTCTCTCAAAGAGTAGCTGGAAAAGATGGAAAATGGGATAAAGTAAGCCTTGAAATTTGGGCAGATAAAAAAGAATTTGCTAAAGACAATAAAGAAATGCTAAATCGTGCCAAAGAGCTTTTTGTAAATAACTGCGGAATTTGCCACGCTATCCACAAAGAAAAAGAATTTACAGCTAACGCTTGGCCTGCAATTTTCCGTTCTATGGCTGATAGAACAGGTATTGATAAAAAAGACAGATGGCTAGTTATAGAATACTTACAAAAAAACGCAAAAGATTTTAAAACAAAATAAGGAGAAAAGCATGCTAGATAGAAGAAAATTTTTAAAAATTGGAGCAAGCTTAAGTGCTTTACCTCTCATTCCAAGCTTAAGTGCAGGAAAAACCGTAGAAGCTTCAAAAGTTAGCCTCGGACTTGTAAAAAATGGAGAAGTGATCACCGCAGCACACTGGGGGATTTTAAAACTCACTATAAAAGATGGCAAAATAGTAAAAAGCGAACCTTGGGAAAAAGTTACAAAAATGGATAATCCTTTACAGCACTACACTGCTGATATGGTTTATAAATCTCGTGTGAAATACCCTTATGTGCGTAAATCCTACCTTGAAAATCCTGACAATCCTAAACCTGAACTTCGTGGTAAAGATGAGTTTGTTCGCGTAAGTTATGATGAAGCGATCAAACTTATCGCCAAAGAACTTAAAAAAACAAGAGATAGCAAAGGTGCAAGTGCAATTTTTGGTGGAAGTTATGGCTGGAAATCAAGTGGAAATATGCAAAACTCACGCATCTTGCTTCATAGATTTTTAAATGTAACAGGTGGATTTGTAGGAGCTACAGGGGACTATTCTACAGGAGCTTCTCAAGTGATTATGCCTTATGTTGTAGGATCGATTGAAGTTTATGAGCAACAAACCTCATGGGAAAATATCTTAAGCGATTCTAAATATGTTGTGATTTGGGGTGCTGATCCGCTTTCTACTTTACGCATAGCTTGGACTTCAAACGAACAAAGAGGGTTGGCGTATTTTGAAAAACTTAAAAACAGTAAAATCAAAGTGATTTGTATAGATCCTGTAAAAACCACTACAGCGAAATTTTTAAATGCCAAATGGATAGCTCCACGCCCAAATACCGATGTGGCTTTAATGATGGGTATGGCAAGCCATTTAATCGCTAAGAAAAAAGTCAATTACGAGTTTTTAGACACTTACACCACTGGCTTTGATAAATTTAAAGACTATTTAGAAGGCAAAGAAGATGGAGTTAAAAAAGATACCAAATGGGCAAGTAAAATTTGTGGTATCGATGAAAAAACTATCAAAAATTTAGCTGAAACTTTTTATGATAATCCTACTATGATTATGAGTGGTTGGGGTATGCAAAGAGCACATCATGGAGAACAGCCTCACTGGATGCTAGTTACTCTTTGTGCGATGTTAGGACAAATCGGCACAAAAGGAGGTGGTTTTGGACTAAGCTACCATTATAGCAATGGCGGTGTTCCAACTTGCAAAGGCGGAGTGATCGGTGGTATGACAGCAGGTAGCTTAGGAATTTGGAAAAATGGTAAATTTAAAGGCTTAAGCAAAGCAGAAGCTTCAAGCGAAGGTGCAGAATGGCTTCAAAATGCAGCGAGTTATTCTTTCCCTGTAGCAAGAATCGCTGATGCTTTACTTCATCCTGGAAAAACCATAGATCATAATGGTGCTAAAATCACTTATCCTGATATTGATTTTATCTACTGGGTAGGTGGAAATCCTTTAGTGCATCATCAAGATACCAACACTAATGTAAAAGCATGGAGAAAACCACGCACCGTTGTGGTAAATGAAATTTACTGGACTCCAACAGCTAAAATGGCAGATATTATCATGCCTGTAACTTCATCTTACGAAAGAGATGATATTACCATGACAGGAGATTATTCAAATATGCATATAGCTCCTATGAAACAAGCCGTTGAGCCTGTGGGTGAGAGCAAAGATGATTATGTAATTTTCTCTGATATTTGCAAAATTTATGGAAAAGATGTCTTTAATGCCTACACAGAAAATGGCAAAAAAGCTAAAGATTTCATCAAAGAATACTACAACAGCGCCCTAAAACAAACTCAAAGTTTTGGTGAAGCTTTTGCTACTCCTATGCCAAGTTTTGAAGAATTTTGGGCTAAAAATGAACCAATCACTTTTGAACCAACAGCTGAAAGTTTAGAATGGACTCGTTTTTCAGAATTTATAGAAGATCCTATCTTAAATGCCCTGGGTACAGATTCAGGACTCATTGAAATTTACTCAGAAACGATTAAAAATTATAATTATGATGATTGCAAAGCCCACCCTACTTGGTTTGAGCCTATTGAATGGCTTGGAAATGCAAGCAAAGAAGCACCTTTCCACTTACTTACAAATCACCCAAGAGATCGCTTGCACTCTCAACTTTGCCACACAAGCTTAAGAGATACTTATGCAATAAAAGATAGAGAGCCAATTTTAATCAATTCCAAAGATGCAAAAAAACTTGGTATAAAAAATGGCGATGTAGTGCGTGTGTTTAATAAACGCGGTGAAGTTTTAGCAGGGGCAGTTGTAAGTGATGAAATCATGCAAGGGGTTGTAAGACTTTGCGAAGGTGCTTGGTACGATCCTAATGAAAACGGACTTTGCAAATGTGGAAATGCAAATGTTTTAACCATGGATATACCAACTTCAAAACTTGCCAATGGCAATATCTCTCACACAGGGCTCGTAAACATAGAAAAATTTAAAGGTGAATTACCAAAACTTACTGCCTTTAGCGCCCCAAAAGGTGCGAACTAAATTTAAGAAAGCCGCAAGGCTTTCTATTGTCCAAGCAAATTTAAACTTAAAGCCATTATTGCCATTCCTGCGATAAGTCCATATAAACTATCATGAGCCTTATCATAAGTTTTTGCAGCGGGTAAAAGCTCATCAAGAGATATAAAAACCATAATTCCTGCAATCACAGCAAAACTTATAGCTAAAGTAAGATCGCCTATAAAAGGCAATAAAATCAAAGCTCCAACAAAAGCACCCAAAGGCTCTGCAAAACCCGAAAGAGCTGAATAAATAAAAGCTTTTTTCTTATCTCCTGTAGCATGATAAATCGGCAAACTCACAGCCAAACCTTCTGGGATATTGTGTATAGCCACAGCTATAGCTATAGCAATTCCTAAAGTAAGATTATCAAGACTTGAAATAAAAGTAGCAAAACCTTCTGGGAAATTATGTATAGCAATAGCCAAAGCTGTAAAAATCCCTGTACGTTTTAAAGCTTTAGTATTGATCTGATGCAACTTTTCTCCAGGATGAAATTTCGGAGGATTTTGTCCTTTTTGGGGCAAGGGACAAATTTTTAACTCGCTTAAATCCTCTTTAGGCTCGTGAGGATTGACATCTTCGGGGATTAATTTATCAATCAATAAAGATATTAAAATTCCACCAAAAAAACAAGCTAATCCCAAAAGCTCAGCCCAATGCGAATCATAGTGATTTTTAAAATCTTTAAGTGCAGTAGGTAAAATTTCCATGAAAGAAATGTATATCATTACTCCAGCTGAAAAACCAAGCCCCAAAGAAAGCACTCTTAAATCATCTTTTCTGGAAAAAAAGGCTATTATAGAACCTATAGCCGTAGAAAAACCTGCAAAAAGAGTCAATAGCATTGCGATAAAAATTTGTTCAAATGTAAATTGCATTAATATTCTTAAATAAATAATATTTTAAAACTCTTTATATTTATAAAAAGTTAATACTTGATAAAAATATACAAAATAATTAAAAATTTTTGATTTTTTATGTAAAAAAGTTCATTTTTTATACACTTTTTCTCTTATTTTTTGCTAGAATAATATTTTTATTTCATTTTCAATATAAATATAGGAGTTATAATGCAATCAATAAATTCAGGCAAATCCGTTGGAATTTCAGCTAAGCTTACGCTATGGGTTGGAATTTTAGTTGTATTAATTTTAGCAATCACAAGTGCTATTAGTTACTTTGATTCGAGAAACAATACATATGAATTGCTAAAAGACACTCAGTTAAAAACTATGCAAGATGTGGATGCTTTCTTTAAAAGCTATGCTATGTCAAAAAGAAATGGTATTCAAATACTAGCCAATGAGCTAACAAATCGTCCTGATATGAGCGATGAAGAGCTAATCAATCTTATCAAAGTAATTAAAAAAGTTAATGACTACGATCTAGTTTATGTAGGATTTGATAATACAGGAAAAAATTATCAATCTGATGATCAAATTTTAGATCTATCAAAAGGTTATGATACTAAAAATCGTCCTTGGTATAAAGCTGCCAAAGAAGCAAAAAAGCTTATAGTAACAGAACCTTATAAATCCGCCGCTAGCGGAGAGGTTGGTTTAACTTACGCTGCTCCATTTTATGATAGAAATGGAAATTTTAGAGGTGTTGTAGGTGGAGATTATGATCTAGCAAATTTTTCAACCAATGTTTTAACTGTAGGAAAATCAGACAATACCTTTACTGAAGTACTTGATTCAGAAGGAACAATACTTTTTAATGATGAAGTTGCTAAAATACTAACAAAAACAGAATTAAGTATCAATATCGCCAATGCAATCAAAGCAAATCCTGCTCTTATTGATCCAAGAAACCAAGATACTTTATTTACCGCTAAAGATCACCAAGGCGTAGATTATGCGATTATGTGTAATTCTGCTTTTAATCCTTTATTTAGAATTTGTACAATAACAGAAAACAAAGTTTATACCGAAGCTGTTAATTCTATTTTAATGAAACAAGTTATAGTTGGTATTATAGCTATAATCATAGCTTTAATCTTGATTAGATTTTTAATCAGCAGAAGTCTCTCCCCACTTGCAGCTATCCAAACAGGTTTAACTTCATTCTTTGATTTTATCAACTATAAAACAAAAAATGTTTCCACTATAGAAGTAAAAAGCAATGATGAATTTGGACAAATCTCAAATGCTATCAATGAAAACATTCTTGCTACTAAAAGAGGCTTAGAACAAGACAATCAAGCCGTTAAAGAATCAGTTCAAACCGTATCAGTTGTAGAAGGTGGTAATTTAACAGCAAGAATTACTGCTAATCCAAGAAACCCACAACTGATTGAACTTAAAAATGTTCTAAATAAACTTCTTGATGTTTTACAAGCTAGAGTAGGTTCTGATATGAATGCTATTCATAAAATTTTTGAAGAATACAAAAGCTTAGACTTTAGAAATAAATTAGAAAATGCTAGCGGTAGTGTAGAATTAACTACTAATGCTTTAGGTGATGAAATAGTTAAAATGCTAAAACAAAGTTCAGACTTTGCTAATGCTTTAGCTAATGAAAGTGGAAAATTACAAACTGCTGTTCAAAGCTTAACCACTTCTTCAAATTCTCAAGCTCAATCTTTAGAAGAAACTGCAGCAGCTTTAGAAGAGATCACTTCTTCTATGCAAAATGTTTCAGTTAAAACTAGTGATGTTATCACTCAATCTGAAGAGATTAAAAATGTTACAGGTATTATAGGTGATATTGCAGATCAAATCAATCTTTTAGCTTTAAATGCAGCTATTGAAGCAGCTCGTGCTGGAGAACATGGTAGAGGCTTTGCAGTGGTAGCTGATGAAGTTAGAAAGTTAGCTGAAAGAACTCAAAAGTCTTTATCAGAAATTGAAGCTAATACTAATTTACTTGTTCAATCTATCAATGATATGGCAGAAAGTATTAAAGAACAAACTGCAGGTATCACTCAAATCAATGATAGCGTAGCTCAAATTGATCAAACTACTAAAGATAATGTTGAAATTGCTAATGAATCAGCTATTATTTCTAGTACAGTAAGTGATATAGCTAATAATATCTTAGAAGATGTTAAGAAGAAAAGGTTTTAAT
>NZ_MKAQ01000010.1:0-193871 GCF_001764435.1 Campylobacter sp. BCW_4319
TTCCAAACCCCTAAAAACACCCTATTCTCTCTAAAAACCCTAACCAGTAACAAACTCTTTTTTTAAACACGATTCTAAGCACCATCTAAAACAACAATAAAAATAAACATAGGATTTATATATATAAAGTAAGTAATGAAGACATTTAACAAGTCCGCAATGAGCTACTTTCCCCCTGCCAGTAAGGCGTAGTATCATCACCCACGATGTGCTTAGCTTCTTGGTTCGGGATGGAGCAAGGCGTTTCCACATCTGTATAATCACGGACATTGTTATTTAAATATTCTTTGAAAGATTGAATTTAAGAATAAAGCTTAATCTTTTTATTTCTTTACTTTTTTCTTTATTCTCTTTCTTCTTTTGTTTTTCTTTATTTTTTTCTTATCTTTTATCTTTGATAAGTTTTTATATAGAATACTTAAAAAACAATGTTAAGAGCAAGTTCTAATACAAACTCTACTTGAAAGATTTCTATTAAACTCTAAATATTATCTATATTCAAAGCTTTCTTAAAAACCTTAACAAGGAAGTGATGCTTTATTAAAGATAAGCCAAACGCTCTATTAGTACTGGTCAGCTAAAGGACTTTCATCCATTACACACCCAGCCTATCAAACTAGTAGTCTTCTAGAGAGCTTAGAGAAGATTCATCTTAGAGTTGGCTTCACGCTTAGATGCTTTCAGCGTTTATCCTTTCCAAACTTAGCTACGCTGCGATGCTCTTGGCAGAACAACAGCTACACCAGTGGTTTGTTCAACCCGGTCCTCTCGTACTAGGGTCAAATCTCTTCAATCTTCTTACGCCCACGGCAGATAGGGACCGAACTGTCTCACGACGTTCTGAACCCAGCTCGCGTACCGCTTTAAATGGCGAACAGCCATACCCTTGGGACCTGCTCCAGCCCCAGGATGCGATGAGCCGACATCGAGGTGCCAAACCTCCCCGTCGATGTGAGCTCTTGGGGGAGATCAGCCTGTTATCCCCGGGGTACCTTTTATCCTTTGAGCGATGGCCCTTCCACACAGAACCACCGGATCACTAAGACCGACTTTCGTCTCTGCTTGACTTGTATGTCTTGCAGTTAAGCTGGCTTATACCTTTATACTCTATGAACGATTTCCAACCGTTCTGAGCCAACCTTTGTAAGCCTCCGTTATTATTTGGGAGGCGACCGCCCCAGTCAAACTACCCACCAGACATTGTCCCACTTGAGGATAACTCAAGCTGGTTAGCTACCCAAATAAGAAAGAGTGGTATCTCAACAATGGCTCCTATACAACTGGCGTCATATACTCAAAGCCTCCCACCTATCCTGCACATTCTTATCCAAATAGCAGTGTCAAGCTGTAGTAAAGGTCCACGGGGTCTTTCCGTCTTGCCGCGGGTAGGAGGAATTTTCACCTCCACTACAATTTCACTGGATCCCTCTTTGAGACAGCTCCCATCTCGTTACGCCATTCATGCAGGTCGGTATTTAACCGACAAGGAATTTCGCTACCTTAGGACCGTTATAGTTACGGCCGCCGTTTACTCGGGCTTCGATCAAGAGCTTCGCTAATGCTAACCCCATCAATTAACCTTCGAGCACCGGGCAGGCGTCACACCCTATACATCCTCTTACGAGTTAGCAGAGTGCTGTGTTTTTGGTAAACAGTCGGGAGGGACTCTTTGTTGTAAGTTTCTTCGCTTTCGGAGTAAATCCTAGTACGAAGCTAACCACACCTTATACCGAAGATACGGTGCTATTTTGCAGAGTTCCTTAAAGAGAGTTCTTCCACGCGCCTTAGAATACTCATCCCACCCACCTGTGTCGGTTTACGGTACGGGCAACATTAGCTAAACTTAGAAACTTTTCTTGGCTCGACGGCATCAGGGGTTCTTCTATCCATCCGAAGACTTCAAAAAGCCTTTCAGTTCTCGGAGTATTGTTATACGGATTTGCCTGTATAACCTCCTACGACCTTAGACTAGCACTTCCATCCGCTAGCCCCCTTAGCCCTAAGCGTCCTTCCATCGCACACTAATGTTGGTATTGGAATATTAACCAATTTGCCATCGTCTACCCCTTTCGGACTCGACTTAGGACCCGACTAACCCTACGATGACGAGCATCGCGTAGGAAACCTTGGGTTTACGGCGTTAATGATTCTCACATTAATTATCGCTACTCATGCCTGCATGCTCACTTCTATTCGCTCCAGCACTCCTTACCGGTATACCTTCGACGCAAATAGAACGCTCTCCTACCACTTGCACACAACTTAAACTACTTAACTTTAGCCTAAGAATATTTTTACTGATTTTACTAAGTTTTATTTCTATCTTTACTCTATAAAAATCAGTAAAAATATAACTTAGTTTCTCATATTCTAAACTTAAATAATCTAAGTTGTGCGCAAGTCTACAGCTTCGGTACTTACTTTAGCCCCGTTATATTTTCCGCGCAAAATCACTAGACCAGTGAGCTATTACGCTTTCTTTAAAGGATGGCTGCTTCTAAGCCAACCTCCTGGTTGTTTAAGTAACTTCACATCGTTTTCCACTTAAGTAAGATTTAGGGACCTTAGCTGGTAGTCTGGGTTGTTTCCCTCTTGACGACGGATTTTATCACTCGCCGCCTGACTGCTGTGATTACATATAAGGTATTCGGAGTTTGATAGGGTTTGGTACATTGGTGTATGCCCTAGCCCATTCAGTGCTCTACCCCCTTATATTACGACACAACGCTATACCTAAATATATTTCGGAGAGAACCAGCTATCACGAAGTTTGATTGGCCTTTCACCCCTATCCACAAGTCATCCCGGGGCTTTTCAACGCCTATGGGTTCAGTCCTCCACTAGTTCTTACACTAGCTTCAACTTGCTCATGGATAGATCACTTCGTTTCGGGTCTGCAGCATCTGACTAAGCGCCCTATTCAGACTCGCTTTCGCTACGGCTTCGCGTTTGCTTAACCTTGCCAGACACCACAACTCGCAGGCTCATTATGCAAAAGGCAGTCCATCACACTGTATTGCTACATAGTGCTCTGAATGATTGTAAGCAAATGGTTTCAGGTTCTATTTCACTCTGATCACCTCAGTTCTTTTCACCTTTCCCTCACGGTACTTGTGCACTATCGATCTGGTATTAGTATTTAGGGTTGGATCGTGGTCGACCCGGATTCAGACAGGATTCCTCGTGTCCCGCCCTACTCAGGATACTGCTAGCTAAGCTTTGTTTTTCGCATACGGGACTATCACCCTCTATGGCTATACTTTCCAGAATGTTCTGCTAAACTCAGCTCTTGCACATTGCAGTCCTACAACCCCCAGTGCAAGCACTGGGTTTGCCCTCTTGCGCTTTCGCTCGCCGCTACTGACGCAATCTCTATTGATTTCTTTTCCTGAGGGTACTAAGATGTTTCAATTCCCCTCGTTCGCTCCTATATAGGTAATGTATATCTCTATACATTGGGTTGCCCCATTCGGAAATCTACGGATCAAAGCTTCTTGACAGCTCCCCGTAGCTTATCGCAGTCTAGTACGTCCTTCATCGCCTTTACCAGTCAAGGCATCCACCATTCGCTCTTAGTAGCTTACCTTTTTTACCTTTTATTATTGATTCTAAAACGCATCACTTCCTTGTTAAAGTTTTTATGATAAGACTTCTTTATCTTAAGACGGAAAGCATTCAAACACTTAATATAAAACTAAATGATTTAGTCTCAACTAAGCTGTGAGTTTGAAACTTGTCTTTAGTAGTAATAACTAAAGAAAAGATAAATAGGTTTTATCCTTTAACAAGTCCTGTAAAATTGTTTTTATTAAAACTTGCTTGTGACTCTTAACAATGATAATTAAAAAGAACATTAGGTTTAAAACCTAAAGGAAGTATATATATTAATATAATCATTATAAATATAAATACATAATGTATATGTTATTTATATCTATCTAAAGTATATTCTTTTATAGCTAAAGATAAAAATAAATCTAAGTATTTAGAGTTTATATATTTAATCTACTTTATATACTTGCTTTAGATTTTAAAGCTTCTTTATTCAAATCTTTTTTATGGTGGGCCTAACAAGACTTGAACTTGTGACCTCACCCTTATCAGGGGTGCACTCTAACCAGCTGAGCTATAGGCCCTTAATAAATGGTGGAGAATAGCGGGATCGAACCGCTGACCTCCTGCGTGCAAAGCAGGCGCTCTCCCAGCTGAGCTAATTCCCCATAAACAATTAGCTTTATCATCAATCTTTGAAATCTAAACAAGAATCAATTGAGTTTATATATTGAAGTAATAGTTGTGAGACTTATTACTTTGTACTCTAGAAAGGAGGTGATCCAACCGCAGGTTCTCCTACGGTTACCTTGTTACGACTTCACCCCAGTCGCTGATTCCACTGTGGACGGTAACTAGTTTAGTATTCCGGCTTCGAGTGAAATCAACTCCCATGGTGTGACGGGCGGTGAGTACAAGACCCGGGAACGTATTCACCGTAGCATGGCTGATCTACGATTACTAGCGATTCCGGCTTCATGCTCTCGAGTTGCAGAGAACAATCCGAACTGGGACATATTTTATAGATTTGCTCCACCTCGCGGTATTGCGTCTCATTGTATATGCCATTGTAGCACGTGTGTCGCCCTGGGCATAAGGGCCATGATGACTTGACGTCGTCCACACCTTCCTCCTCCTTACGAAGGCAGTCTATTTAGAGTGCTCGGCCGAACCGTTAGCAACTAAATACGTGGGTTGCGCTCGTTGCGGGACTTAACCCAACATCTCACGACACGAGCTGACGACAGCCGTGCAGCACCTGTCTCTAAGTTCTAGCAAGCTAGCACCCTCATATCTCTATAAGGTTCTTAGGATATCAAGCCCAGGTAAGGTTCTTCGCGTATCTTCGAATTAAACCACATGCTCCACCGCTTGTGCGGGTCCCCGTCTATTCCTTTGAGTTTTAATCTTGCGACCGTACTCCCCAGGCGGTACACTTAATGCGTTAGCTGCATTACTGAGATGACTAGCATCCCAACAACTAGTGTACATCGTTTAGGGCGTGGACTACCAGGGTATCTAATCCTGTTTGCTCCCCACGCTTTCGCGCCTTAGCGTCAGTTGAGTTCCAGCAGATCGCCTTCGCAATGGGTATTCTTGGTGATATCTACGGATTTTACCCCTACACCACCAATTCCATCTACCTCTCCCTCACTCTAGACTATCAGTTTCCCAAGCAGTTTAATGGTTAAGCCATTAGATTTCACAAGAGACTTGATAATCCGCCTACGCGCCCTTTACGCCCAGTGATTCCGAGTAACGCTTGCACCCTCCGTATTACCGCGGCTGCTGGCACGGAGTTAGCCGGTGCTTATTCCTTAGGTACCGTCAGAATTCTTCCCTAAGAAAAGGAGTTTACGCTCCGAAAAGTGTCATCCTCCACGCGGCGTTGCTGCGTCAGGGTTTCCCCCATTGCGCAATATTCCCTACTGCTGCCTCCCGTAGGAGTCTGGACCGTGTCTCAGTTCCAGTGTGACTGATCATCCTCTCAGACCAGTTAAGCGTCATAGCCTTGGTAAGCCATTACCTTACCAACTAGCTGATACTATATAGTCTCATCCTACACCGAAAAACTTTCCCTACTCAACTTGTGTTAAGCAGGAGTATAGAGTATTAGCAGTCGTTTCCAACTGTTGTCCTCTTGTGTAGGGCAGATTAACTATACCTTACTCACCCGTGCGCCACTAATCCACTTCTAGCAAGCTAAAAGCTTCATCGTTCGACTTGCATGTATTAGGCACGCCGCCAGCGTTCACTCTGAGCCAGGATCAAACTCTCCATAAAAATTATAGATAGTTTAATCTTTTTCTTCAAAGAAAAAGTTATGAAAGATTAAAAGAAAAGCTTTTAATCTTTTTAATTATTAGATTGAATAGATTTTACATAATTGCTTATGCCTAAATCTTTATCTGGCTCAATCGATCACTTATTTAGATTTCAAAGATTGACTAATAAGATTTGAATAACAATACTAATTTAAAAGAACAAAACAAAAAATCATTTTTAAAAGAAAAGTTTTTAAATTAAAAAACAAGATTTATAAAAAAGCTTTTAGTTTATAAAATAAAAACCAAAAGAGTTAATTTATAAAATCTACTAAGCTAGTGAAACTTTATAATTTAAAAGATTTTAAGTCCTTTTTTTCAAAAAAGGAAATGAAAGTATAACCAATTAAACTTAAAAGGGGATTAAATAAAGGATTAAATAGTATAAATATTTGTGTAAGTATTTATATAAGTATTTGGTGGGTTGAAAAATGGGGGCTATATTTTAATGATAATAAAAAATGCAAGATATAATATACTATTATTAGGATTAAAAGGCTTGACTTAGGGAAGATAATTTCCCTAAGTTTAGAAATATTTAAAAAATTTAATATTTTAAAAAATACTCTTGAATTTTTTTAGGATCACTTGTTTTTGTAAGCGCTAACATAAGTAAAACTCTTGCTTTTTGAGGATTCAAATCTTCAGCACTAATAAAACCTAATTTTTCATCTGAATCACTCACAGCAACACGACCTGCTACAACCCTTGAACTTACAACAACATTAAGTCCTTTTTTCATAAGCTCTTTTAAAACATTTTTTTGATCTTCATGTATACTTCCTGCACCACTTCCTGCAACAACTATGCCCTTAGTTCCATGTTCAAATAAAGCTTTTGCAGCGACACCACTACCATCATTTGAATAGCTATAAAGAATATCTACTTTTGGTAAACTTGTGAGTTTGCTTACATCAAAAGGAGCGTTTTTTGTATGAGCTTTAATAACATTATTATAGAAAAAGACTTTACCATCTACTATATAACCCAAATCCCCAAAATCAGGAGAAGAGAAAGCATCAACATTTAAACTATGGGTTTTTACCACACCTCTAGCACTTAAAATTTTATCATTCATAGCTACCATAACACCCTTGCCCTTAGACTCTTTATCAGCAGCTAATGCTACAGCATTGTAAAGATTTTTTGGTCCATCTGCACTTATAGCAGTTGATGGACGCATAGCGCCAACTAAAACTACAGGCTTATCACTTTTAATGGTTAAATTTAAAAAATAAGCAGTTTCTTCCATGGTGTCAGTACCATGAGTTATAACCACACCATCCACCCCTTCGGCAAAAAGCTTATTGATTTCTTTAGCGAGCTTTAGCCAAATTTCATCACGCATATTTGAACTATCGATATTTGCTATTTGTTCCCCACTAATATTAGCTAAATCTTGAATTTGTGGAACCGCTTTGATTAAAACATCTACGCCAACAACTCCAGCCGTATAACCTGTTGTGGCAACAGCACTATCAATAGAACCTGCTATCGTTCCACCTGTTGCTAAAATAGCAATCTTTGGTTTAGCTTCTGCCATACATGCTCCTATAGATAAAAATACTAATACACACAATAGTAACTTTTTCACAATTCTCCCCTTATTTTGTTAAAATTCGTTTCATTAATGAAACTTATATAATATTAATAAATAATAAATAAAAATTTTATAAATTTTATAAAATTTCTTTAATAACAAATTGTGGAGTTACCATTCCCCTAAATTCATTCTTAGAAATACTTCCAAGCAAAGAAATATTTTGATTCAATTCTGGCTCTTTATCAAAATTAAAAAATAAAGCTTCTATGGTTTTATTTTCCTTAGTTAAAACAAGCTTTAAGTGTTTTTCATCTTTACCTAGAAGTTTTTTATTTTTTACACAAAGATTTTCTAAAACAAAAAAAGGTCGTGGATTTTTATGTCCAAAAGGTTCAAAAGATTCTAAAATTTCAAGCATTTCAAAATCAATTTCGCTAGGTTCTAAGATTCCTAAAATTTCATCTGTATCCAAAAATTCACTTTCAGAAATTTGCGAACATTCTTTTTTGATTTTATTTTTAAATTGTTCAAAATTTTCAGAGTTTAAACTGATTCCAGCAGCACCTTTATGACCACCATAATTGCTTAATATAGAATTTGTCTTAGAAATTAAAGCTAAAATATCAATCTTGCCAACACTTCTTGCGCTGCCTTTTAGGTGTTCTTCATTTTGAGAAAATACAAAAGCAGGTTTATTAAAATGTTTAGCTAAACGACTTGCCACAATCCCTAAAACACCTTCATGCCAATTTAAACCCGATACCACAATACAAGAATCGTTTTCATCGATTTGATTTAAACTATCTTCAAAAAGCTGTTTTTCTTCATCTTTACGACTTTCATTAAAACTAACAATTTGCTCTAGATATTCTAAAGCTTTATTAAAATCTTTAGTGTGTAAAAATTCATAAGAAATACTTGCATCATCCATTCTTCCAGCACTATTTATAAGCGGAGCAATTAAAAATCCTATATTATCAAGAGCAAATTTATCCTTTTGATAATAATGCTTAATAGCCCTAAAAGCAGCCCTTTTAGATTTGTTAATATGATCTATGCCACGCCTTACTAAAGCACGATTTAAATCTCTAAGTTCCATCATATCTGCAACAATTGCAATCGCCAAAAGTTCTAAAAATTTACACATGTCATATTTAAGCTTGCACACCTCTTTTAAAGCCGCTATCAAATACCATGCGACTTGAGCTCCACAAATTTCAATTTCTGGAAAATCACAATCTTTTTGCTTTGGATTGATAATGGCAAAAGCATCAGGTAAAACATCTTGAGGCATATGATGATCAGTGATAATCAAATCTATATTTTTTTCTTTACAGAGTTTGGCTGCTTCAAGAGCAGCTATTCCATTATCTACTGTTATTATTAAATTTACATCAAGTTCGTTGATGATCTCAGCATTTAATCCATATCCATCTTTAAAACGATTTGGAATTCTTATAATATAATCAAAACCTATATCATCGAAAAATTCTGCCATAATAACACAAGAAATGATTCCATCAACATCATAATCTCCTACTATGGCGACTTTCTCATTTTTTTCTACAGCTTCTTTGATGCGATTAGCTGCTTTATATGCATCCTTTAAACAGCATGGCAAAGGCAGATCACAAAGTTTGGTATGCAAATCTTTTTCAAAGCGTGAAGCCAAAATTTTTTTAATTTCATTTTTATTAATTATCTTCATAGTTTATAGCTGCCTTGATAAAACTGCAAATCACAGGATTAACATGCTCAAGTCTTGATGTAAATTCTGGATGAAACTGCACAGCCAAGAAAAAAGGATGACAGTTAAGCTCAACTGCTTCAATCAATCCTTTGCTTTCACCACTTACAATCAAACCGTGTTTTTCAAAATCTGCTCTATATTTTGGATTTGCTTCATAGCGATGACGATGGCGTTCTTTTACACTCTTTACTTCATTATAAACCTTAGCCAAAAGGGATTTTTCCTTGATATCACATTTATAAGCCCCTAAACGCATAGTTCCACCTAAAGGAGTTTTTGCAGTACGAATTTGTTTTTCTCCATTTGTATCCATAAATTCATCAATCAAATAAACCACAGGATTTTGGCATTTTTCATTAAATTCACTTGAATTTACATCTTTAAGTTTTAATACATTTCTAGCAAATTCCACCAAAGCAAGCTGCATACCTAAACAAATTCCTAAAAAAGGAATTTTATTTTCTCTTGCGTATTGAATGGCTTTTATCTTACCTTCTACACCACGATATCCAAATCCCCCAGCAACCAAAATTCCACTCACATCTTTAAATACTTCAGAACTTTCCATATTTTCAAGTTTTTCACTATCTACCCATTTTAACTCCACTTTAGTATCTAGGGCTGCACCTGCATGTATAATAGCTTCAGTAAGGCTTTTATAGCTTTCTTTTAAATCCACATATTTGCCTACAAAAGCGATTTTAACTTCATTGCTTGGAGCTATAACTCTTTTTACCAAAGAGTCCCAATTTTCCATATTAGGTTTTAAATTTTTCAAATCCAAAATTTCAGCAATAGGACTTAAAATATCTTGCTTTAAAAAATTAAGTGGAATTTGATAAATACTAGCCGCATCAACACTTTCTATCACGCAATTTTTTTCCACCCCACAAGAAATAGCAATTTTATCTTTTAAATCTCTATCAAGAGCTTTTTCACTACGACAAATAATCATATCAGGACTAATACCTATGCGTCTTAACTCGCCTACACTATGTTGAGTTGGCTTTGTTTTTAATTCCCCTGCAGCCTTAATAAAAGGTACTAGAGTAAGATGAATATTCATAGCATTATTTTTACCCACTTCCAAACGCAAAGCACGAATAGCTTCTAAAAAAGGCAAGCCTTCTATATCCCCAACAGTTCCGCCTATTTCAACAATAAGTATATCTTTGCCTTCTCCTGCTTTTTTAATGCGATCTTTGATTTCTCCTACTATATGAGGGATAACTTGAATGGTTTTGCCAAGATATTCTCCACGCCTTTCTTTTTCAATCACACTTTGATAAACCCGTCCTGTAGTGAAGTTATTATCTTGAGATAAACTCTCATCCAAAAAACGCTCATAATGCCCCAAATCAAGATCCGTTTCTGCTCCATCATCAGTTACAAAAACCTCTCCATGCTCAAAAGGACTCATAGTGCCTGGATCAACATTGATATAAGGATCAGCTTTTAAAATACTCACTTTAAGCCCTGAATTTTTTAAAAGTGTTGCGATAGAAGCAGCGGCTATCCCTTTACCCAAAGAACTTAAAACTCCACCTGTTACAAAAATATATTTTGTTTGTTTCATTGATAATAAGCCTTATTTTTTTATCTAATTATAGCTTGATAAAACTTTTTATTTCATTAGAATTTTAAGTAAAAAATGCAAGAATTACAAAAAATATTTTTATCAAAAAAGGAATAAGCATGCAAATCACTTTACTTTTTCACACTCCATTATCTGTTTGTTCTCATGCAACAAGAACTTGTTGGCAAAGCTTTGAAAAAGGCGATTGCGGTGGCGAAAAAGATAAAGAACTTATCGATCGCGTAGGCAACAAATTCAAACACGCTTCAACCTTAGAACATCTAAACTATACTTTTTATATACAAGGAATTTCAAGAGCTTGCTTACAAGAAGTTGCAAGACACCGTCACACTAGTCCTAGTGTAAAAAGCACGCGTTATACCTTAAAAGAACTTCGCAATGAAGCTGAATTTAAAATAGGAGATTTTGAAAATGCAAGCCGTTATCTTGTGCTTTGTGGCAATGAAGAGGTTGATAACGCAAGCATTAAAGCCTTAGAAAATTTACGCACTATTTTACAAAAAAGCATTAGTCTAGATATAGCCAAATACTGCTTACCAGAAAGCTATAAAACTGAACTTACACTAACGATTAATGCAAGAAGTTTGCAGAATTTCATTTCTTTGCGTAGTTCAAAATCAGCTCTTTGGGAGATTAGAAATTTAGCAAATGCTTTATTTGAAGCCTTGCCACAAGAACACAAATTTATATTTGAACATTGCTTACATAAAGATATAGAATAAATCATACTAATTTTATCTTATTTAAAATATTGTTATGCTACCATTTATAAAATCAAGCTTTACGCAAGTATATTTTCATATACCTTGTGCTTGATTATAGTTTCTTATAAGGACTTTTTATGGATAAACAATTTTTTCAAGATTTTCTAATGCTTTCACAAGCTCATACTATAACTACTCTTGCTATGCTTTGTGTTGTTTTTTACGCATTAAAAAAAATGCGGGATATAAAAATCAATTTTTCTCTTCGCATGCTATTTGCGCTTTTAATGGGTTTGGGGTTTGGTTTTGCTTTGCAATATTTGGCAAATTTTCCAGATGCTAAAGAAGCAAGTAATATTCTTTGGTATAGCGAAACAAAACATTGGTTTGCATTTGTAAGTTCTGTTTTTGTAGCTTTTATAAAAATGCTGGTTGTTCCTCTTGTAAGCATTTGCATTATAAAAGTAATTATAGAAATTGATAAAAATATCAAAATATCCTCCTTGCTTGGAATAAGTCTTTTTTGGATACTCTTTAGCACAGCCATAGCTGCAACCTTGGGTATATTTTTAGGTTATAGTTTTGATTTAGGAAGTAATTTTGCTATATATGAAGGAAATAAACAAATTCGCGAAATTCAAACTTTTTCAAATATTATACTAGGGCTAATACCTAGCAACATCATTGCAGCTATTAATAAAGAAAATATTATAGCTATTGTTATTTTTTCTTTTTTTATAGGAATTAGTGCTAAAAAAATTTCTAAAAAAGAAGAGTATGAACAAGCCTTTAAAAGTTTTCATAATTTTATCCTAACCTTTTATAATATTATGATGAACATGACTGCTACAGTTATTAGATTTATGCCTTATGCTGTAGTTTGTATGATGGCTAATGTGCTTTTAAGCAATGGTTTTGAAGCTATCAAAACAGCTGGACTTTTTATAATGCTTATTTATATAGCTATGTTAATAATGTTCGGGGTGCATTTTTTACTTCTTGCTTCACAAGGGCTAAACCCTATAAAATATGCAAAAAAAGCATTTCCTGTATGGTTATTTGCATTTAGCTCAAGATCTTCTTTGGGCACTTTGCCTATGACTACTTCAACTTTGCAAAATAAATTTGGAGTTAATTCAGCTATAGCTAATTTTGTAGCATCTATAGGTACAACAACAGGACTTAATGGTTGTGCGGGATATTTTCCAGCTTTAGCGGCAGTTTTTGTAGCTTTTGCTACACATACACATATTGATTTTACATTTGCTTTAATGATAGTTTTGGTAGCTGTTATTGGATCCTTGGGTATAGCTGGAGTACCTGGAAGTGCAACTATGGCAGCTTCTATTATGCTAGCAGGGATTGGATTTGGTAATAATTTTGTCATGCTAAGTTTGATTTTAGCTATAGATCCTATTATAGATATGGCAAGAACAGCAAGTAATGTCTCAGGAGCTATGACTTCGGCACTTTGTACTGCAAAAAATCTAAAAGCCCTAGATAAAGAAATTTACAATTCTTAATCTCTTAAAACCCAATATTTTTCATTGGGTTTTAGTATTTATTGGCAACCTTCACATTCTATGCTACGATCTGCAACATTGACTTTTTCACTATCAGGGCTTTCGCTTCTTAGATAATAAGTAGATTTTACTCCAAGCTCCCAAGCGAGTTGATAAATTTCATTTAAATATCCCCCACTTGCTTTATCAAGCGATAAAAAGATATTTAAACTCTGCCCTTGATCGATCCATTTACCACGCACAGCAGCAGCCTTTACAAGAATTTTTTGATCAAGTTCGTAGGCTGGAGTATAGTATTGCCAAGTATCAAGGCTTAAATTTGGCACAACAACAGGTATCATACCACTTAAATTTTGTTCAAACCACTTTCTTTTGTAAACAGGTTCTATAGTCTGCGTAGTACCCACCAAAATAGAAATAGAAGAAGTAGGTGCAATGGCCATCAAATAACCATTTCTCATACCATCTTTTTTAACTTTTTCTCTAAGTTTAACCCAGTCGCATTCACTTTGATCAAATAAGCCCTCTCTTAAAGTTAAAGCTTTAGCCTTAGGACTTGCTACATCAATAGGAAAAATCCCCTTGCTCCAATTTGATCCTTCAAAATCCTCATAAGAACCTTTTTCAAGAGCTAAATTTGAACTCGCATTAATAGCCTCAAAGCTAATTTGTTCCATAATCTCATCGATTTTATTTAAATGCTCATCGCTTCCCCAATAAATCTTAGCTTCAGCAAGCATTTGTGCCTCACCCATGACTCCAAGACCTATGGCGCGAGATTTTAAATTTGTATCTTTTACTTTTCTATGAGGATAAAAATTTAAATCTATCACATTATCAAGCATACGAATAGCCGTTGGCACAACACGCTCTATATCTTCTTTAGTATATACTTTGCTAAGATTTATACTTGCTAGATTACAAACGGCTGTTTTTCCATCATTTTTATATTTTTCTACTATATAAACTTTATTACCATCAATACTATCTAAAGTTGAGATTTTTTTGGCTGGTTTTTCATATCCCCCATCGATCGCAACTTTTTGTTCTTCATCAAAATGAAGTTCATCTCCATTTTCAAAAACTACTTTAATTTGATAATAATTTGGCTCGGTATTTTGAAAAATTTCAGTACATAAATTTGAACTTCTAATAATTCCTACATGAGCATTTGGATTTGCTCTATTAGCACTATCCTTAAAACATAAAAATGGCAAGCCTGTTTCAAAATAATTTAGCAAAATTTTCTTCCAAAGCTCTTTAGCTTCTACGATTTCTTTGGTAATGCTTTCATCTTTTTCATATTCTTCATAGCGTTTTTCAAAAGCCTCGCCATATAAATCACATAAATCTGCTGTATCTGCAGGATCAAAAAGAGTCCATTTATCATTAGCTCTTACTCTCTTCATAAAAAGATCATTGATCCATAAAGCAGGGAAAAGTTCATGAGCACGGCGTCTTTCTTCACCTGAATTTTTACGCAAATCAATAAAATCACTTATATCCATGTGCCAAGGTTCTATATAAACAGCTATAGCTCCTTTTCTGGTTCCTAGCTGATCTACTGCCACGGCAATATCATTAGTAATTTTCAAGAAAGGTATAATCCCTCCTGCGGCATTTTTATGCCCATCTATGCTTCCACCCATAGCACGCACTTTAGACCAATCCCAACCTATACCGCCACCAAATTTAGAAAGCAAAGCCATTTCTTGGTAAGAATCAAAAATACCTTCAATATTATCAGGGGTTGATCCTATATAACAAGAACTAAGCTGATGGCGCGTTGTTCTTGCATTAGATAAAGTCGGAGTTGCAAGCATGAGTTCAAATTTAGAAATAAGATCGTAAAATTTCTTCGCCCATTCTTGAGGATTAAATTCATTCTGCGCTAAAAACATCGCAATGGCCATAAACATTTGTTGAGGAAGTTCTATAGGCATACCTTTACTATCTTTAATCAAGTATCTATCATATAAAGTTTTAATACCAAGATAAGTAAATTGCATATCGCGTTCAGGTTTAATATAAGCATTTAAATCATCTAAATCATATTTTTCTTTAAGACCAAGTAAAATTCTTCCTTCTTTTTCACCCTTTTGAAAATACTCACGCAAATGATTATAGCGATTCATACCATTAACTTTTTTATATAAATCAAATAAAAAAAGTCTAGCTGCAACAAAGGTCCAATTTGGACAATCAATATCTATCTTATCTACTGCAGTTTTAATTAAAGTTTTTTGAATCTCTTCAGTTGAAATTCCATCACGAAATTGAATCTTTGCATCAAGTTCAAGTTCGCTTAAATTCACACCTTCTAAATCTTTTACAGCATCAGAGGTGCATTTTTTGATCTTAGAAACATCCAATTCTTCTGTACGACCATTTCTTTTAATAACTTTCATTGCCTTCCTTGCTTTTTATTTAAATGTTCTTTTAAAAATTGCATCAACATTTTTTGTATAGTAGTTATAATCGAAACATTTTCTTACATCCTCTTCGCTCAAACTTTTTCTTAAATCTTCATCGCTTAAAAGCGCTAACAAAAACAAACTTTCATTTTTTTCATTGATAGCAGCCTTGCCATTTTGCAAATCTGCCCAAACTTTCATAGCGTTTCTTTGAACTATTTTATAAGCTTCTTCACGGCTAATGCCTTTAAATGGAAGTTCTAAAAGCACCCTCCCTGAAAATACAAGCCCGCCTGTAAGATTTAAATTTTTCATCATATTTTCAGGATAAACCAAAAGCTTATCAATCAAATTTGTAAGACGCATAAGCATAAAATCAGCCGTGATAAAAGCATCAGGCAAAATAAATCTTTCAACACTAGAATGAGATATATCTCTTTCATGCCAAAGTGCAACATTTTCCAAAGCTGGAGTTACAAAAGATCTAAGCACACGACAAAGTCCTGTGATATTTTCACTTAAAACAGGATTTCTTTTATGTGGCATAGCTGAACTTCCTTTTTGTCCTACACTAAAATACTCCTCAGCCTCATAAACTTCAGTTCTTTGAAAATGTCTTATGGCTACAGCGATTTGCTCACAACTTGAAGCTAAAATCGCAATAGCAGAAATAACCTGAGCATAACGATCTCTTTGGATCACTTGATTTGAAACAGGAGCGGCCTTAAGACCTAAATTTTTACAAACTTCTTCTTCAAATTCTAAAGGAGCATGAGCAAAATTTCCCATTGCACCGCTGATTTTTCCATAGCTTATCACTTCTTTTGCATGTTCTAAAAGCTCTTTTGCATGCGAAATTTCATCATACCAAATAGCTAACACCAAACCAAAAGTAATAGGTTCTCCATGAATTCCATGACTTCTTCCTACCATTAAGGTGTTTTTATGCTCCAAAGCACGCTTTTTGATCGCTTCTAAAAGCAAAGAAACATCTTCTAAAATAAGCTCCAAACTCTCTTTTATCTGTAAAGCAACAGCTGTATCTATACAATCAGAACTTGTCATTGCATAATGCACAAAACGACTCTCTTCTCCCAAACTTTCACTTACACTTGTAAGAAAAGCTATAACATCATGTTTTGTGGTTTTTTCTATTTCGTCTATTCTTGCAATATCAAATTTTGCATTTTTAAGAATTTTTTCGCAGTCTGTGTCATCAATGAGACCGAGTTTATTCCAAGCTTTTACAGCGGCTAATTCTACTTTTAACCACGCATCGTATTTTGCTTGCATGTCCCATTTTTTAGCCATGATTTCTCTGCTATATCTTTCAACCATCTTTGAAACCTTTTTAGCTATAATTTTATATTTTAAAAAACAGAAATTATATCAAATTATCCTAAGAAAGTTATTAAATGGCCTACATAAAAATAAAACTCTCAAACAATGGAAAAAAGGCGTTTCAAGTCCTTATGGAAAATTTAAAAATTAGCATAAATGAAGCACAAAAACTCATAGACAAAAAAAGACTTTTTTGTGATGGAATTTTAGTAGAAGAAAAGAATAAAATTTTAAATGGTTTAGTAGAGCTTATAGTCTATGAAAACAATCCCAAAGGAGTAGAAATTGTCTTTGAAAATGAAGACTTTGCCATACTTGAAAAAGAAAGTGGGATCTTAAGCCATCCAAATGGTAGACATTGCAAATACAGTCTTAGTGATGAAATTTGGCATCTTTGGGGAAAAGAAGCTTGCGTAGCACACAGGCTCGATAAAGAAACGAGCGGACTTATACTTATAGCCAAAAATAAAAAAGCTCAAATTGATCTTAAAAGCTTGTTTGAAAAAAAACTAGTTCAAAAAGAATACCTTGCTCTAGCTCATGGAAAAATAGAAGAAAATTTTATAGTTGATAAAGCTATAAATTTAACTAAAAACTACGATGATGTAAAAACAAGAATGCAAATTTGCAAAGAAGGAAAACAAGCTATCACTGAATTTGAAATTTTAGAATACTTTCCTAAAATCAACGCTACTCTTTTACTTTGTAAACCCTTAACAGGCAGACAACATCAAATAAGAGTGCATTTACACTATAAAAATCATACCATTTTAGGCGATCCACTTTATGGGCTTAGCAAACAACAAATCGAAAGTATTTTAGATGAAAAATTAAATCCTAAAGAACGCTTAAAACTTACAGGTGCCTTGCGTTTGTGTTTGCATTCTTATCGTTTGAAATTTCAATATAAAAATCAAAATTTTGATATCAACTCAAAAATAAACATAAAAGAAATTTTCAACAATTCCATAAAATAAAATGATGTTTCACTACGCTACAATCAATCACTTTTTTACCAAATTTTAAAACAAAAAAATAATTCTTGCTAAAACTTTAAGTATAATTAAATAAAAAAGCGAGATTTTCCAATGAAATTTGTTAATTTTATACAGGGTCAAAAACACAATCTAGGAGTACTAAATTCTAGTGGAAAAATTGTAAGTTTTACTGATCTTGGCATTGAAACTAACGATATGAATGAATTTATTATCTATTTTGATAAATTTAAACACAAGCTTACAGACTTGGATTCTAAAATAGCCTATGAAATTCCAAAAGAAAATTATCTAGCCCCTATTATAGAACCTCGCCAAGATATTATATGTCTTGGGATTAATTTTTTAGATCATGCCAAAGAATCTGCCAAATTTAAGGGTGAAAAATTTGAAGAGAGAGAATATCCTGTATATTTTGGAAAACGCTGCAATCAAGCTACGCCACCTTTTGGCGATATACCTTTACATGCAGATGTAACTTCTCAGCTTGATTATGAATGTGAGCTTGCATTTATTTTAAGTAAAGATGCTTATAAAATCAAAGCTAAAGATGCAAAAGATTATATCTTTGGCTATACTATTATCAATGAAATTTCAGCTCGCGAACTTCAAAAACGCCACAAACAATTCTACCGAGCAAAAAGTCTTGAAGGTAGCACTATAATGGGACCTTATATCACAAGCGTAGATGAAATTTCTTATCCTCCTAAACTCCAACTTCAAAGCTATGTCAATGATGAACTACGCCAAAACTCTAACACTCAATTGTTTATTTTTGATATTGCTTATGTCTTAGAAGAACTTAGCGCAGGCATGCTTTTAAAAGCTGGAAGTATTATATCTATGGGAACTCCTAGTGGAGTAGGTATGGGGTTAAATCCACCTACTTTTTTAAAATCAGGAGATAAAGTACGTTGCGTCATAGAAAATTTAGGAGAACTTTGCAATAAAATAAAAAATATCAATTATTAAACAATTTACTAAAATTACACTATAATGGCATTTTAAAAACTTAAATTAAGGCAGAAATTTACCATGAAAAAAATAATAATGATTTTATGTTTATCTTATGCAAATATAGTCTTTGCAGTAGATATGATAACCCCTATTCCAAATTCCATCTCTTATGATAAAGAAAAAGCTAAACTTGGAAAAAGTCTTTATATGGATAAAAGTTTATCCAAAGATGGAAAAGTTTCGTGCAATACTTGCCATAGGCTTGATCAACACGGCGTTGATGGACTTGAATTTTCAATAGGAGTTGATAATCAACTCGATAAACCCTTTAACACTCCTACAACCTTTAATTCTGTATTTAATTTTGTGCAATTTTGGAATGGTAGAGCTAAAGATTTAGCAGAACAAGCTACAGTACCTTTTTTCAATCCTAAAGAAATGGGGCTAAGTCCTGAACTTCTTTTACAAAAAGTTAATTCAAATGAAAATTATGTAAAAACTTTTAAAAAACTTTATGGAGAAGTTACGGTAGAAAACATAGCTCTTGCAATCGCCGAATTTGAAAAAACCTTGATCACTCCAAATTCTCCTTTTGATCGCTATCTTAGCGGGGATCAAAATGCTATTTCAGCTCAAGCTAAAAAAGGTTACGAAGATTTTAAAGCTAATGGCTGCATCTCTTGTCATCAAGGTCAAAATATAGGTGGGAATATGTTTCAAAAAATCGGTATTTTTGAAGAATACCCAAACCAAGAAGATTTAGGGCGCTATGAAATCACAAAAAGAGAAGCTGATAAAATGGTATTTAAAGTTCCTAGTCTTAGAAATATAGCCAAAACCGCACCTTATTTTCATGATGGATCTATACCTACTTTAGATGCTTGTGTTCAGTTTATGGCTTACTATCAACTAGGAAAATTTTTAGATCAAGAAACAGTTGACAATATAGTTGCATTCTTAGAAAGCTTAACAGGAGAATATCATGACAAATAAAAAAAGTTCATTTTTGATAAAATTTATTATTTTATCTACACTAGTTTTAGCTTTCATTCTTGTTTTATTAGGTATTATTTTTAATAACTATTCTTCATCTAAAGATAATAAAGAATTGATAAACATAGTTCAACAACTAGAAATTTCAGATGAAAAAATCAATTCTGTTTTTCAAAATAGTTTTAATTTTATCAACTACGATCCAAGTGTTCAAGCAATAAAAAAAATGCAAGAAAACTTTACAAAACTTAAAACTTTTGGGATTGACATAAACAAAGCAGAAGAAATTTTTAATGCCAAATTAATCCAGCTTAATTATTTTAAATCCGCAAATTCCATAGCAGTAAATTCAAAACTTTATTTATTTGAACTAGCTAAAAATTATTTTGAAGAATTGGAACAAAACCATGAAACAAATAAAAACAACTATAAAACAATGAGTTCTATGTTAAGCGTTCTTTCAACTGAAAATATTTTACAAAAAACAACACTAAATCAACTCAACAATCTTATGAAAGAAATCAAAAATGATACAAAAAGTGAAAATTTACAACTTTTTTTAAAACACTATAACATGATTGTAAAGCAAATTTCTATTATGCAAGATAATTCTTCTATTTATGAGAATAATTCTCTCATGAAAGAGTTAAAACAACTTAACACTTTTACCCAAAATACTATAGAACAATCTAATTTATTTAAATTTTATATCGCTTTAGCAGTATTTGGAATTACTCTTGTATTATTTGTATTTTTTATTTTATTAACACTAAAAAAAGTCATCATGCCAATTCATACTTTAGAAAAACTAAGCGCTAATTTAGCTAGCAAAGAAGCCAATCTACACTCTCGTTTAAATATAGATCCAAAAAGTGAGCTTGGACAAAGTGCTCAATATATTAATTCATTTATTTCCACCGTTCAAAACTCAATCATAGAAGCCATAGAAAATGCTAAATCAAGTCATCAAAATTCACAAAAACTCAAAAACAACTCTATGATGCTTGAAAACAGCTCTAATTCGCAACATGAACAAATTCAAGGAGTTAAAGAAATCACTCATGTTTTAGATGATCATATCAATCTTGCGGGAAATTTAGCACAAGAAAGTATAGAAAATATGCAAGATATGCACATACTAATGGATAAAGTAGAACTTACTCTATCTGAACTTGTAAATTTAATAAATGAAAACAATGAAAAAGAACAAAATATAGTAGCCAATATGGACAATCTAACCCAAAGTGCGGATAATATTATAGAAATCACAAACTCCATTAAAGACATAGCTGATCAAACTAATTTACTTGCCCTAAATGCAGCTATTGAAGCTGCAAGAGCAGGCGAACATGGGCGTGGATTTGCTGTTGTAGCCGATGAAGTTGGACAGCTTGCTGATAAAACAAGTAAATCTCTTTTAAACATCAATGCTACTGTTAATACTATAGTCCAACAAATCAATGACAACAAAGCCTTAATGGATCTTATCCATGATTCTATGAAAGAAACCTCTTCAAAAACCAATGATTTACAACAAGAACTTGTAAATTCTATGCATAAATTGGAAAGCTCTATAGAATCAACCCAAACCATGAAAGATAAAAGCATGGAAGTAAAAGATAAAATGCTTATCTTAGGAACAAATATAGATAAAGTTAACGAACTTGCAAATTCTGTTAAAGATTTATCATGTGAAATCAATAATATCTCTCAAAATGTTCTAAATGGTGCCTCTAAACTCTCCGAAAAATTAAGTAGCTTTCAGTAACTTTTTTCACGTTAATTTAACTTAACGTGAAATTTCAATAAAAATTTTATTTTTAATTTATGTTTTTCAAGTAAAATTAGCAGTTTTTATTTCAAAGGAGATACTATGGAGTTTCTTGAACTTTTATTAGTTTTAATCGCCTTGATACTGATTATCAAAAAACCAGAAAAAGAAAATTTGGCTTTTGGTTTGGTAATGGTAGCTTGGCTTTTAATGGTTTTTTTCTATGTTGGCCACAAAACAGGCGCACTATTAACAATAATGAATCTGTAAGGAAGGGCTAAATGAACGAAATCAATAAAACAAAAAATTTCTACACACTAATGTGTTTAGCAGGCTTTTTGATTATACTCTTGCCTGTAGGTATTGCAAATTTGATATTTGGTTATATGTTGGGCGATAGTCCTTGCACGCTTTGCTGGGGACAAAGAGAAGCAATGATCTTTATCGGTGTAATGGCGCTTTTCATTGTTCGTTATGGTATGAAAGGTAAATACCTTGCTGCTCTTTTAATCATGACAGCAGTAGGGCTTTATCAATCTTTTGCTCACTATGGTAATCACGCTCATAGAGATTTAGATCAAGGTTTTGGTTTAGCAGTTTTTGGTATCCATACTTATTTTTGGGCTGAAGTAGTATTTTGGGCTGTTGTATTGCTCTTAGGTGTGATTTTTGCTTTTGCTCCTAAATTTAATGCTTTTGAAGCTGAACTAAATGGAGAAAAGTTTAGAAAATATACTAAATTTAGCTTTGCAGCAGTTTTAATCAGTGCTATCATCGTAGCATCAAATGTTTTCCAAGCCTTTGTTAGCACAGGTATTCCTCCTTATGTAGGACAAGGCGATCCTGTAAGATTTAGTTTAAATCCAAAATACATCATTTGGAGTAAAGAAGGTTGGAATGGTTTATGGCAAAATATTTCTTTCTTAGGAAAACGCGATGTTAAAGCTCCTGATTATGCTTTTGCACCTGCAAGTGAAAAACTTGGCATAAAATTTGATAATGATATCAACAATGCTCCATTTGCAAAAATCAATGATGAGCTTAAAATCACAAATGAACAAACTATAAATTTTGACAAAGCCATCAATACTCTTGATTATATCAATAACGAATTTGTAGCAAGTTCTAAATGGGATGTAGCTTTCTTAGATAATAATTTTAGCGTTAAAGAAGGTTTTGAACTTGATCCTTATTTTTCAGCTTCTATCGATCCAATCATCGGTATCATACCTTATATGAACGATAAATTCATTCTTATGGGCTCAAACAAATCTTTCTTAAGATTTGCAAAAAATCCTAATGCAAGTGAAGAAGATATCGCTAAACAATACGCTGACTTTGTAAAAGGCAATGATAAATTTAAAGGTCAAGGCGAAAGTTTAGGTCGCGGAAGACTTGATACCGTAAGAGCAAAATTTAACCATGTAGCAAGTATGACTACAGATGGAAATTATCTTTATCTTGCAACTGTTCCAAACAACAAAGACGCTAAAACTTTTGTAATCTCTAAAGTTTCTTTAAAAGATCGTGTTCTTTCAGGAGAATTTACTCCAAAAGCAAATCTTAAAGAAGGTAAAACTTTAGGCGATCTTTATGTAACTTCTATGACTTTTAAAGATGGGGAAATTTATGCACTTAGCAAAAATCACAATGTGATTGCCGTAATTGATCCAGTCAAAGAAGAAGTAGTGAAAACTATCGCTTTCCCAAGCTCTATCACTAATGCTAGAAGCATTTTCTTTAAAGATGGAAAAATCAATATTCTTTCTTATCAAGATGGAGCAAACAAGCTTTATACTTTAAACTAAGCTTTAAGTCCTAGTGAAAACTAGGACTTATATTTAATCTTATCTTTAAATCCTGCTTTTTCAAAACCTCTTAAACGAAGCAAACAACTATCGCACTCCCCACAAGCTTCATCTTCACTCTCATAACAAGACCAAGTAAGTTCTAAAGGTACATTTTCTTTTAAGGCTAGTTCTACAATTTTAGCTTTGTTTAGTCTAACAAGCGGAGTTTTTATACAAACTTTGAAATTCTTACTCGTACCTTCATTGATAAATTCTTGTGCCTTTTGTATAAACTCATCAGTACAGTCAGGATAACCACTGCCATCTTCTTCTACCACCCCTATAAAAATACTCTCACAATTTTCCTTTTCAGCCAAAGATCCTGCTATGCTTAAGAAAATTCCATTGCGAAAAGGCACATAAGTGATAGGTGGGACATCGCTTATGCAAAGCTCATTTTTAGGGATATCTATACTTTTATCGGTTAAGGCATTACCCCCTATATCTTTGATAAAACTCACATCTAAAATATAAGATTTTTCTACTTTTAAAGCCTTGCAAATTTGCTTAAAACATTCTTTTTCTTTTTCTTGAGTGCGTTGTTCATAGTCAAAATGCAAAGCGATAATTTCATAACCTTCTTTTTTGGCCAGATAAGCACACAAAGTACTATCCATACCGCCACTTATGATACAAAGTGCTTTTTTACTCATTTTTATCCTTAAATTTGCTATAATTTCACAATTTTAACGAAAATTTTTAAATTTAAATTGCAAAAAAGGCAAAAGCATGATAAACATAAAACTCATAGAACACATTTTTAAAGCCGCTTCTATCAGTCGTTGGAATGATTATCCAAGAATGGCAAATTTGGTTGAACTTGACAAACAAGCTCATAAATTCATCATTGCATATTTTATCGCTAAAATGGAAAAAGATGTGGATATGAGAGTGATTATAGAAGGGGGAATTTTTGAGTTTTTAAGTCGTGTGGTAGTAACCGATATACGCCCTGATGTGTATCATGAAATCGTGCGTCAAAAAAAAGCTGAAGTTAATGCTTGGGTTTTAAGCAAAATCGAACCTATGATAGAAGATATAGAAGATGGGGAATTTCTAAAGCGTTTTGAAGCGTATTTAAACGGTAATGCTTATGCTAAAGAAAGACTTATCTTAAAAGCAGCTTCATATTTTGCTACAAGATGGGAATTTAACATAGTTTATCAAACCTCAGCTTTTTTAAATGATATTGATGAGATTAAAAACAAAGTTGAAGAAGAATTAGAAGATTACTATGAACTTATAGGAGCTAGAAAAATCGCTTTAAATCAAAAAATAGCCAAAATCATCGATCTTAGCGGAAGACTTCGCTTTCAAAAGCGTTGGGCTCAAACTCCACGCATACCGGAAACTGCTGTTTTAGGACATATGCTTGTGGTGGCGATTTTAGGATATTTTTACTCACTAAAAATCAAGGCTTGCGATAAAAGACTTGAGAATAATTTTTATTGTGCTTTGTTTCATGATTTGCCAGAGTCTTTAACACGTGATATTATCAGCCCTGTAAAATACGGCATTGATGGACTTCATGATATCATAAATGATTATGAAATGAAACTTATTAATGAAAGAATTTTACCCTTTGTACCTGAGGGTTTAAGGGCTGAGTTTTCTTATATTTTAGGCATTAGAGAAGGTAGAAACGGTGAGTCAAATTTTGTAAAAAATGAGTTTGAAAATCGCACTTATAAAAATGCTAAAATCGAGCTTTGCAGCGGAAGTTTAAGCTCTTTTAATGAAAATGAATTTGGTGCTATAGATGGTAAGGCGCTTAAATACTGCGATAAAATTGCTGCTTATATAGAAGCAGGACTTAGTATAAGTTATGGTGTAAAGTCTAAAGAACTTGAAAGTGGTTTTTTAGGAATGCATGAGTTTTTTAAAGAAAATCCTACCATAGATGGGGTGAATTTTTTTGAAATTTGCGAAAGTTTAAGAGAATATTTTAAAATTTAAATAAGATTTTTATACTCCTATTTTCAATATGTTTTAAATAAAAATATTATAAATTCAAATTTTATTTTGTATAAAACATAAAGGAGTTATTATGAAAAAATACTTTCAAAAGCGCTATACTTTAGCCTTTTTTATAGGTATATTAGCGGGTATTTTCGGAGCTATTGTTAAATGGGGTTGGGAAGTACCTTTTCCTCCAAGAAATCCCAATGTTTTTTGGCCAGCAGATGCTTTAGAACGTGTTACTCCACCTAAAATTTTTCTAGAACAACTAGGCTTACCTACTGAAAGGTGCAGTTTTTGGATTTTTTGTTTATCTTTTTGCCCATGTTATTGTAATGCCTTTAATTGCAGAAGTTCCACCACTTTGTGAAATTCCTTTTGATGAACACCTATCTGAAATTTTTGGCCATATTGTTTGGCTGTGGGGTATGGAAATAGTTCGTAGAGATATAAGAAATCGTATAACCAAAGAAATAGAAGAATGAAAGGAAACCTTTCATTCCATATCTAAAACCGCACCTTTACTAGCATTGCTAACAAGTTTTTGATACATTCTAAGCCATCTTGAAGGCACTTCTTTTTGAGGCAATACAAATTCTTTTTTGCGTTGAGTGATTTCTTCTTCGCTTAAATTTGCATGGATGGTATAAGCATCTACATCAATTTCTATTTCATCTCCATCTTCTAAAAGTCCTATAAGACCACCTTCAGCTGCTTCAGGGGAAATATGACCGACGCTTAAACCCCTTGTAGCCCCACTAAAACGACCATCGGTGATTAAAGCTACATCAGCACCCAAACCCATACCCATTAAAAGTGAAGTAGGACTTAACATTTCTTGCATACCAGGGCCACCTTTTGGACCTTCATAGCGTATCACACAAACATTTCCTTTTTTCACCTTGCCTTTGATAATGCCTTTTATAGCTTCATCTTGAGAGTTAAAACAAACAGCTTCGCCTTTAAATTTTCTTTCTCCGATTATTCCTGCGGTTTTTATAACACAACCTTGCTCAGCTAAATTTCCAAACAAAATAGCAAGTCCACCTACTTTTGAGTAAGCATTGTCTACTTTGCGAATGATATTTTCATCTTTGATTTTAGCATTTTTTAAGCGTTCTTCGAGACTTTCTCCTGTGATAGTCAGTGCATCAAGTTCTAAAATATGTCCTTGTCTGCTTGAAATTTCAGCCATAACTGCACTCACACCCCCTGCTTTATGAATATCATCCATATAAACACTATTTAGCGATGGGGCTATTTTTGCTATGTGTGCAACTTTACTTGAGATGAAATTTAAATCTTTAATATCTAGTGCCACCCCTGCTTCACGCGAAATGGCAAGCATGTGTAAAACAGTATTGCTACTTCCACCCATTGCCATATCTACTACCATAGCATTACGCACGGCTTTTTGAGTGATGATATTGCGAATTTTAAAACGCTCATCTAAGGCGATTTCACAAATACGACGCGCTGCTTTTCTTAAAAGCTCTTCTCTTTCTTTGCTTAAAGCTAAGATGGTTCCATTACCTTCTAGTGCTATACCCATAGCTTCGCATAAGGTATTCATAGAATTTGCTGTAAACATTCCCGAGCAAGATCCACCACTTGGACAGGCTGAACATTCTATATCTTTAAATTCTTCTTCGCTAATTTTTTTGGCTTCATAAGCCCCTACGGCTTCAAAAACAGAGCTAAGACTGATCTTTTCTCCTTTTTTGGTTACTCCTGAAGCCATAGGTCCACCACTTACAAAAATGGTTGGAACATTTACTCTTAAAGCTCCCATTAACATACCAGGAGTGATTTTATCGCAGTTTGGAATACAGATTAAAGCATCAAGTTGATGAGCATTCATCACTGTTTCAATGGAATTTGCGATGATTTCACGACTTGGTAAAGAATAAAGCATACCTTCATGTCCCATAGCTATACCATCATCTACACCTATGGTATTAAACTCAAAAGGCACACAACCATTTTTGCGTATCTCATCTTTAATGATTTTAGCATAATCATTTAAAAAATAATGTCCTGGGATTATGTCTATATAGCTATTTGCTACACCTATAAAAGGTTTGTCAAAATCTTCATCTTTCAAACCACAAGCACGAAGTAAAGAACGATTAGGTGCTTTTAAATGTCCTTTTTTTATCGCATCGCTTCTCATTGTAACTCCTGATAATAATTTTTTAAAATTATATTTAGCAAAGCTTAATTTTTGTGAAATTTATTTTGATATACATTTTCATAAATGATAAAAATTATTAATTGACAAAAATATTTTTTTATAATACAATGCTTTTTGATAATCAAAAAAGGAGTCAAAATGAGACAATATGAAACCTATAAATGCCAAAAATGTGGTAATGAAGTAGAAGTTCAAAATGTAGGTGGCGGTAAGCTTAGTTGTTGTGGTGAAGAAATGAAATGTATCACTACAGATTTAACTGCGGTAAATTTGATGAAAGCTTTTGCAGGCGAATCTATGGCAAGAAACAAATATGATTTATTCGCTGATGTAGCCGAAGAAGAAGGTTGGCATGCAATTGCTAGACATTTTAGAGAAGCAGCTGAAAATGAAAAATGGCATGCAAGAGCAGAATTTAAAGCCTATCATGAAATCGTTGATGGCAAACCTTTAGAAGTAACTACAAAAAACCTAGTAAGTGCTGCAGAAGGCGAAAACTATGAGCACACAACTATGTATCCAAATTTTGCAAAAATTGCTGAAGATGAAGGTAAAAAGGCTATAGCGAGATTATTTACAGCTATTGGTAAAGTAGAGATAGAACACGAAAGAGAATATCTAGCACTTAAAAAAATGCTTGAAGAAGAAGAATTTTTTAATAGCGAAGTAGAAGAATTATGGGTTTGTGAAGTATGTGGACATATACATCGTGGCAAAAAAGCTCCAGCAGCCTGTCCTTTATGTAAAGCACCAAAAGAGTATTTTAAACGTGAATTTTTGGGTTAAGTTAAGAAATTCTTATCCTTTTTAAGATAATATTATAATTATTTTTTAATAAAAGGATAAGAAAATGAAAAAATTACTATTTTTATTTTTTGCTTTAACGGCTTTTCTCTTTGGTGCTGTAAATATCAACACTGCAACGCTAAAAGAATTAAAAAGTTTAAATGGTATTGGCGAAGCTAAGGCTAAAGCGATTTTAGAATACCGCAAAGAAGCAAATTTTACAAGTATTGATGATCTTAAAAAAGTTAAAGGCATAGGTGATAAGCTTTTTGAAAAAATCAAAAATGATATCACAGTAGAATAAAAGGGCATTTTTGCCCTTCTTTTTAGAAAAATTTGAAAACTTTATTTGACACAAAAGAACTTTTAAACGAATTTGATATAAATTTAATCGGTATTGATGAAGCAGGACGCGGTGCTTTAGCAGGCCCTATGATGATGGCGGCTTGCAAACTGAACAAAAAACTTGATGGGTTGTGTGATTCTAAAAAACTAAGCGAAAAAAAACGCGAAGAACTTTATGAAATCATCATCAAAAATTCAAACTATCTCATACTTGCTTTTTCTTCAGAACAAATCGACACACTCGGCTTAAGCACTTGTTTAAAAACAGGCTTAAAGCTTATAAAAAAGCATTTTAAAGCAGAAAATAACTTCTTATATGATGGAAACACCAACCTAGGTATAAACGGGATAAAAACACAAATCAAAGCCGATACTAGCATTTTGCAAGTAAGTGCAGCTAGCATACTTGCAAAAGTTAGTAAAGATAGGGTGATGAATTTCTTAGCTAAAGACTTTCCTTGTTATGAATTTGAAAAAAACAAAGCCTATGGCACAAAAGCTCATAAAGAACTTATAGCTAAATTTGGAATTTGCAAACTCCACCGAAAAAGTTTTAAACTTTTATGATTATTTTGCTAAATTTTGATGCAAACTCAAAGCACATTCTATACCATCTTTTATAGCCCAAACAACTAAAGATTGTCCTTTTCTAGCATCTCCGCAAGCAAAGATTTTTTTATGAGTAGTTTGGAAATTTTCTGTGCTTATGTTGTTTTTCTCATCTAATTTCACTCCAAAATTTTTAGCGATAGCTTCTTCGCACCCGCTAAAACCCATAGCTAAAAGTACTAAATCCACTTTATAAGTTTTTTTAGAATTTGGAATTTCAACATTTATAGCTTTACCTTCTTTAAACTCGCGTTTTAAATCATTTGCTTCAACGCCTTCTACATAAGTTTTTCCTAAAAATTTCTTTGTCATTTTTTGATATTCTCTAGGATCTTTGCCATATATAGCAATGGCTTCTTCTAAACCATAATCAGTAGTAAAAATGTCAGCTTTTAAAGGCCAAGGATTGTTTTGGCTTCTTTGCAAAAGTCTTTTTGGACTTCTTTCAAAACGCACTATAGATTTAGCCCCTTGTCTTGTCGCCACAGCAATACAATCAACACTTGTATCCCCGCTTCCTATAACCAAGACATTTTTACCTTTAGCTGCATCTGCACCCTTACCTGTTTTTAACAAAGTTTTGGTATTTTGCGTTAAAAAATCAAGAGCAAATTCAACGCCCTTTAGTTTTCTACCTTCTATATCAAGATCTATAGGCTTACTTGCTCCTGTGCAAAGTACTAAGGCATCAAATTCTTTTAGAAGTTTTGAAACCTTATCTTTGCTGTCTATATTTTCATTCACTTTAAATTCAATCCCGCTTTTTTTAAGCAAATCAACGCGTCTATCAACTATACTTTTATCAAGCTTCATATCAGGGATACCATACATCAAAAGTCCGCCTATTTTATCGCTTCTTTCAAAAACGCTTACCTTGTAGCCGAGTGAATTTAAGGTATTAGCACAAGCAAGCCCAGCAGGTCCACTTCCTATGATAGCGATTTTTTTGCCATTGTATTGCTTAGGTTTATTTACTCTTACTAAATTTTCTTTAAAAGCATTTTCTATGATGGCTAGCTCGTTATTTTTGATGCTTACGCTTTTTCCATTAATCGCACACACACAAGAATCCTCACAAGGAGCAGGGCAAACACGACCGGTAAATTCAGGAAAAGGATTGGTAAGATCAAGTCTTTCATAAGCTTCTTTCCATAAAGAACGGTAAATAAGATCGTTCCATTCAGGAATGAGATTGTTTAAAGGACAGCCCACATCTTTTCCTTCGCTCATCACACCCGTATGACAAAAGGCCACACCACAATCCATACAACGCCCGCCTTGAATTTCTTGTTCTTTTTTATCCAAAGGTATAGTAAATTCTTTGTAATTTAAAATCCTTTCTTTAGGAGCAATTTTTTTAAAATCCATTCTTTTAAAGTCCAAAAAACCTCTTGTATTTCCCATTTTTTACTCCTTATTTTTGTGTGATTTTCAAAAAATCTACAAAAAATTTTCTAGCCCATTTAGTAAAATCTTCATTTCTTTTAATAATTTGTTTTTTTTCAAAATTTAAAAAATTTTCATCATTGGCAAAAGATAAATTACAAGATAATTTTGATTTTTTATAGTATTCTTTCTTATCTAAAAGACTACGATCGCTACAAATGCTATTTAAAATTTTTTCTAAAGGAATTAAATTTCCAAAAGTATTTTTCAGTTTATTAAAATCATCTTCGTTTTCAAATTTATAATTTTTTAATAGACCATTATTTATTATATTTTGAGGTATAATATGTTCAATAGTAAAAGCATAAATTTTTTCATCTATTAATTTCATACACTCTTCAATTCCAACATTATTATATGTTAAAAATAAATAGTGAAAATATTTACCCCATTCATAATTATCTTCACTAATTTCACTTATAAATTCATTTATATCATAATAACCTGCTCTTTTTATACATTTATTACAATCATCAATAATTCTATTTTTAAATTCATCTTTTGATTCTGTTACCTCGCCAAGTTTAAAAGCAGTAGAATCATTAGTTTGTCCAAAGGAATAAAATATAATTTCTGCTTGTGAAAAAAGTCTTAAACATTCATCATCTAATATATTATTCATTTCCAATCTAATAAGAGAAGAATAAAAATAAGGATTAATTTTTAGTATCATAAAAATTTTAAACATCTCAATATTATCTTGTGTCTTTTCAAGAATTTTTAAAAAAGTTTCAAAAAATTGCAATAAGTCTTTGGAATAATCGTCTAACCATTTTTTAAATTCTTCTTTAGTTTTATCTTTATTTTTCAACACTCTCTTTAATTCATTATAATGTATATTGGCACTATTTCTATAATGTGCAATTTCTTTCACTCCTAAGGAATGATAATTAAAAATTCTTGCCTCTAATTCTTGATAAAATTGAACATCACCTAAAGAGTGAATAGTCTTATGCTTTTTAATATTCATGCTAATCTTAAAAATTTTTCCAAATCTTTCATTAATAACCTCATCTAATTCCCCTTTACAATACTTATTTGAATATAAAATCAATAAAGATTTTAATTTGTCTAAAATTAAAAGTGGGATACCTCTATCATTAACTGTTTGAAACATTCTAATAGCTTTTCCAGAGTCTTGCTCTTCTAGCCACATTATAGACATATTTCCAATGATATTAAATAATTTTAAAGCTTTATCAGATTCCAAACTTGCAACATAACTCCAAATTGCTTTAAAGACTTTATAAAGTTTTTGCTGTCCTTGTGTTTGTGCCTTGTTTTCTAACTCTATATTAATTTTATTATTTTCTGCTTGTTTTAGAACTTCATTAAAAAACAATTTATTTTCATCTTGAACTTGAAGTCTAAAATTATCATTATCATCACAAAAATATACAATATTTCTTTGAGAATTTTGCGTTCTAAAATTTAAAGCATACCGTAACATAAAAATTGTTGTAATTCTTTGTTGCCCATCTATAATATCATAGATTTCTGGATTTTTAGAATTCTTAGATACAACTATAGTTCCTAAAAAATGACCCATTTGATCACTTACTGCTTGTTCAGCCTCTAATAAATCTTCCCACAAATCATCTAAATTTTTTTCTTCCCAAGCATAATCTCTTTGATAATTTGGTATAAAAAAAATTGAATTATTTAACACTTCTTTTACTTTTTTTATCATTATTTCTCCTTTTAAAAATTTATTGTGTGATTTTCAAAAATGCTGCTAAATTTGGATCTTTTTCATTTTTACAAAGATCAAGCATTTTTAACATCTTTTCATAATCTCTTGGCATGACTTTAAAAAAGTCTTTTTTATCGAATTTTTCTAAGATATCTTTAGCCTTTTTAGAATCTGTATAAGTGATATGTTTTTCTATCACAGCTTTTAATTCTTTTTCATCCTTAGCATTAAGATCTTTAATATCCACAAGCTCGGTATTTACATGAGCTTCATTGTGTCTTCCAAAGATATAAACAACGCCCCCACTCATACCAGCAGCGAAATTCGCACCCACATCTCCAAGAACTACAACTTGCCCACCTGTCATATATTCACAACCATGCACGCCTGTTCCTAAAACCACAGCCAAAGCCCCTGAATTTCTTACACAAAATCTTTCTCCTGCTATACCATCTAAATACACTTCACCTTTTGTAGCTCCATATAAACAAGCATTTCCTGCGATGATATTTTCTTCAGGTGAAAAAGTGGCTTCATTTGAAATTTTTGCTATGATTTTGCCACCACTTAAACCCTTGCCTAAATAATCATTGCTATCGCCTATAATCTCAAGTTTAATGCCCTTTAACAAAAACGCTCCAAAGCTATTGCCGGCATTGCCTATAGCTTTGATATGGATACTATCTTCATCTAAAGCATCTTTTCCATAAGTTTTTAAAATTTCACTTGAAAGCATAGTCGCAAAAGTACGGCTTTGATTTCCTACTTCTAAAGAAAGTTTGATAGGCTCTTTTTTCTCCACAGCATTTTTACAAAGCGGAAGTAAAATTCTATAATCAATCGTTTTTTCAAGCTTGTTATCTTTATAGTCTTTAAAATGCACAGCGGTTCTATTATAAGTAGGCAAGGATTTTAAAATTTTATCTAAATTTAGCTTTCCTGCTTTACCTTGCACACTTTTTTGGCGGAGTTTATCCACACGACCTATCATATCATCTAGGCGTTCAAAACCAAGCCTTGCCATGTATTCTCTAAGCTCCTGGGCTATAAAATACATGAAATTAATCACATCATCTACTTTGCCTTTAAAACGATCTCTAAGTTCTGTATCTTGAGTGGCTATACCAAAAGGACAGGTATTTAGATGACAAACTCTCATCATCGTACAACCTAAAACAATCAAAGGCGCGGTTGCAAAACCAAATTCTTCAGCTCCTAAAAGTGCCGCTATGGCTAAATCACGCCCATTCATAAGCTTTCCATCAGTTTCTAATCTTACCCTATCTCTAAGCTTGTTTAAAATCAAAGTTTGATGTGTTTCAGCCAAACCTAACTCCCAAGGAATTCCCGCATGCGGTATAGAAGTTCTAGGACTTGCACCCGTACCTCCATCATAACCTGAAACAAGGATTAAATTTGCTCCTGCCTTAGCCACACCTGCAGCAACCGTTCCTATGCCATTTTCGCTTACAAGTTTTACTGAAATTTTAGCGTCTTTGTTAGCATTTTTTAGGTCATAAATAAGTTGAGCTAAATCTTCTATAGAATAAATATCATGATGAGGAGGCGGGGAAATAAGCGTCACACCTGCAGTAGAATATCTAGCCTTAGCTATCCAAGGATAGACTTTAAAGCCCATTAATTGTCCGCCTTCACCTGGTTTTGCGCCTTGAGCAACTTTGATTTGAATTTCTTTTGCATGACTTAAGTAGTTTAAATCCACGCCAAAACGCCCACTTGCTACTTGCTTAATGGCTGAGTTTTTATCCACACCCTCTTTGATTTCATAGCGTTCTTCATCCTCGCCACCTTCACCTGAATTTGATTTAGCACCTATTTTATTCATAGCCTGTGCTAAACACTCGTGTGCTTCTTTAGAAATAGAACCATAACTCATCGCCCCTGTTCTAAAGCGTTTAACTATACTTTCTACACTTTCAACCTTATCTATGCTAATAGCTTCACTAAAATCAAATTCCATCAAAGAACGCAAGTTAACTTGTTTTTCATCTACTAAAGCCGAGTATTTTTTAAAACTTTTATAGTCTTTGTTGCGACAAGCTTGCTGAAGATTAAAAATCACAAGCGGATCGATTAAATGTTCTTCTTTAGCACTTCTAAAACCATGAATTCCTTTAGAATCTAAAGCCTTATGTGTATCGTTAAAAGCATGTTTGTGTAAAGCAATGAGTTCTTTTTCAAAATCTTCTAAATCCATACCTTCAATGCGTGAAGTTGTAGAAGTGAAGTATTTATCAATCACCTTAGAACTTAAGCCCAGACATTCAAAAAGTGCAGAGCCATTATAACTTTGCAAGGTAGAAACCCCCATTTTAGAAGCAATTTTGACTATGCCGCTTGAACTTGCCTTGATGAAATTTTCTACCGCCTTTTCATAGCTTAAATCTAAATCTTTATTGGCAATGAGTTTTTGTATACTCTCATAAACCAAATAAGGATTAATAACAGTCGCACCATAACCTAAAAGACATGCAAAATGATGAATTTCTCTAGGTTCACCACTTTCGATAATAAGACTTGTATGTGTTCTTAAATTTTTTCTTACTAGATGATTATGTACTCCAGAAACAGCAAGCAAAGCAGGGATATAAGCGTTTTTTTCATCCACTCCTTTATCGCTTAAAATGATAATAGAAACACCTTTTTTAACCTCATCTTCTATCTTAACGCAAAGCTCATCTAAAGCCTTTTCTAGAGTTTTTTTAGAATAATCATAAAGTATAGAAAATTCTTTAACTTGAAATTTATTTAAAGCCTTAACTTCAAAAAGTTCTTCATTGCTTATCACAGGCAAGGCTATTTTTACGCGTTTTGCATTGTTTTCATCAGGTTTTAATAAATTGCCTTCGCTTCCTAGATAAATCCTTGTAGAAGTAACAATCTCTTCTCTTATGGCATCAAGAGGAGGATTAGTTACTTGTGCAAAAAGTTGTTTAAAATAATTATACAAAGGTTGATAAGTTTTAGAAAGTATAGCCAAAGGAGTATCTACACCCATAGCTGCTATAGCTTCTTTACCATTTTGAGCCATAGCAGCCACACTCATTTTAAGCTCATCATAACTCCAACCAAAAGCTTTTTGGAGTTTTAAAACCTCATCTTCTTTTAAAAACTGATGTTTATAAACTCCGCTTTTTTGTTTTTCAAGTTCAACTAAATTTTTAAGCCATTTTTTATAAGGCTTAGCATTAGCATAATGCTCTTTGATTTCATTATCAGCTATAACCCTACCTCTTGCTGTATCAACGAGTAAAAGTTTTCCAGGTTCTAAGCGTTTTTTGGCTTTGATATTTTTTTCATCAAGTTTTAAAGCCCCTGTTTCACTTGAAAGTATGAGCATATCATCTTTTGTAAGATAATACCTTGAAGGACGAAAACCATTTCTATCCAAACTCGCCCCCATAATCACTCCATCAGTAAAAACTATAGCAGCAGGCCCATCCCAAGGCTCCATCAATAAAGAATGATATTCATAAAAAGCACGCTTTTTGCTTTCCATATTTTCATTTTTATGCCAAGGTTCTGGCACCATCATCATAAAAGCTTCTTCTAAAGTACGACCATTTAGAGCTAAAAATTCTAAAGTATTATCAAACATTGCAGAATCACTGCTAGGCTTAGCTATGATAGGAAAAATTTCATCTAAATTTTCAAAATACTCACTTTGCATCAAGCCTTCTCTAGCTCTTATGCTATCGACATTTCCGCGTATGGTATTAATCTCTCCATTATGCACCATATAACGGTTTGGATGGGCTCTTTCCCAACTTGGGAAGGTATTAGTCGAAAAGCGAGAATGCACCAAAGCGATGGCTGATTTCATATTGACATCTTTAAAATCAAGATAAAAATCGCTCAATTGAGTTGAAAGAAGCATTCCTTTATAAACTATGGTGCGTGAAGAAAAACTTGAAAAATAAAATTTTGGCACATTAATAGCTCTTTTTTCTATAAGTCGACGCGTACTATAAAGCACTCTTTCAAACTCAAGTCCTGCACTTATTTTACTTGGTTTTTTTACAAAGGCTTGTAAAAAATAAGGCATAGCTTTTAAAGCACTTGCACCTATATCGCTAGGATTAAAAGGCACTTCTCTAAAACCTAAAAATTCAAGTTTTTTATCCTTTAAACCTTGTAAAAATATTTCTTTTGCTTCTTCTTTTGCATCAGTATTGGGTGATAAAAACATCTGTGCTACAGCATAATCACCCTTTTTAGGAAGTTCAAAACCCAATTCTTGAGTTTTAAAAAAATCATGTGGAATTTGGATTAAAATCCCCGCCCCATCACCTGAATTTTCTTCAGCTCCTGCACCACCTCGGTGTTCAAGATTCATCAAAATTTCTAAAGCATCACAAATAACCTTATAAGAAGCAATACCGCGTATATTAGCAACTGCAGCGATACCGCAGGCATCGTGTTCGTTCTTTGGGTGATATAAACCTATGCTTTGATTATTTTCTAGGATATTTTCTAAATCCATTTTGCTCTCCTTATAAGACTGATTTAAATTTTGTTAGCTTTATAAGGATTATAGCATACATTTTTTTAAAATCGATATAATTTTTATCTTAAAAATAAATAAATTAAAAAATATTTTGATAGATTTGCAAAAATTATAAAAACATGGCGATAATACTACCCAAAATCAATAATGGACCATTATAAAAAATAAAAGTTGGTATGCAAGTATCTTTAATGTGATCGTGTTGTTTATCAGCATTTAATCCTACAGTAGTTCCCATGGTTGTTTCACTGGCTGGACTTCCTGCATCTCCTAAAGCTCCTGCTACTCCTAAGATAAATATAATAAGTGCTGTACTAAAACCAAGTTCCAAACAAATAGGACAAAAAAGCGTAGCTATGATAGGTATAGTTCCAAAAGAAGTACCTATACCCATAGTGATGATAAGTCCTATTAAAAGCATGAAAAATACTGCTAAAAATTTACTTTGCTCCATCCAAGGAACGACTGAATTTACAAGATCTACTACTGATCCACTTTCTTTTAAAACTTCTCCATATCCTGCAGCAACAAGGATAACAAAAGCTATAAAACCCATCATTTTAAGCCCATCATCAAAAACTTCATTGACTTTTGAAAATTCAACTCCACCCAAAATAACCATTAAAACAAAACCCAAAAGCCCTGATAAAGGTAAATTCATAGTCAAAATTTGCAAAATTAAAGTTAAAACAAGCCCAGCTAAAACGCCCCATTCCTTACGCGTCATTTCAAGATTTTCTAAATCCACTTTAGCAATTTCTACTTCTTGATACTCTCTTGGCTTACGATAAAACACAAAAAGCGCTAGAAAAAGTCCTGCTATCATACAAATAGCAGCAAAATACATAGTATTTGTAACATCATTTAAAGATGCACTTACATTATTTGCATTTAAATTATCTTTTAAAAGATCTTGAAAAGTAAGCCCAAAACCTACTGGCAAAACCATATAAGGCGTAGTAAGTCCAAAAGTTAAAGCACAAGCAACCGCTCTACGATCGATTTTAAGTTTATTAAAAAGACTTAAAAGAGGTGGAATCAACAAAGGTATAAAAGCTACATGAATAGGAATTAAATTTTGAGAAAAACAAGAAATCAAAGCTATAGACAAAAGCAATAAATATTTTTTATGAGATATAAAATGACTTACTATCTTAATCAAATATGCAGTTAAATTTGTCTTTGAAATCGCTGCGGCAATGGCTCCTAAGAGTATATAGCTAAGAGCTGTTTTTAAATTTTCTTTCATTCCGCTTATAAGTATATTCATAGTATCTACGAGTTCAAGATGAGAAAATACACCTGCAATAAGAGCTGAGATCAAAAGACTCAAAAGCACATTAAAACGAAACAAACAAAGTAAAGTCATCAAAACAACACTGATAATGATAGGATTAGTAAGTAAAGTCAAAATCATTCCTTAAATAATTTTAAAAATTTAATTGTAGAAAAAACTTAGTTAAAATGTAATAAAACTCGAACATATGATGATTTTATTTTAATATGTAAAATTATAAAAATAATTAATTTTTTTAATTTAAATAATTAATTATATTAATTATTTAAATTTTTAAAATTTATAATAAAATAAAAGATTATATAAATATTTAAGGATATTTCAATGAAACAGAACGATCAAAAAGAAAATCGTAGAGACTTTCTAAAAAATATAGGACTTGGTTTATTTGGCATTAGTGTATTGTCAAATTTTTCTTTTGAGAATTTTTTAGGAAGTAAGGCTTTGGCAAAAGAATTGCCTGATTTTAAAATAGAAGGTAAAAAAGATCTTATCTACCATGGCGAAAAACCATTAACAGCAGAAACTGAAATTTATGCTCTTGATTCTGATTTTACTAAACCTGAAAATTTCTTTGTTAGAAATAATGGCTTACCACCAAGCCTAGAAACGATAAAAGAAAGACTTCACAAAGGTTGGACTTTAGAAATCGATGGAGAAAGCATTATCAATAAAAAATCTTACACCATAGAAGATTTAAAAAAGAAATTTAAAACCTATACTTATGCCTTAACAGTTGAATGCGGTGGAAATGGTAGATCCGAAGTTATACCTAGCACAAAAGGAACTCAATGGGGTTATGGTGCAGTAGCTTGCGGTAGATGGACAGGAGTGCGTTTAAAAGATATTTTAAAAGATTGTGGCATCAAAAATGATGCGGTTTATATCGGATATTATGGCATAGATACAAAATTAAATGGTGAAGAAACTTCACCTATTAGTAGAGGAGTTCCTATTTCTAAAGCTTTACAAGATGAAACTCTAATAGCTTGGGCTTATGAAGGCAAAGATATTCCTTTAGTCAATGGCTATCCACTTAGACTTGTTTGTGGTGGTTACCCTGCAAGTACAAGCGGTAAATGGCTTTATAAAATTTCAGTAAGAAATAAAATTCATGATGGTGAAAAAATGGAAGGTTCTTATAAAGTTCCTGTAAATCCGGTAAAACCAGGAGATTTTAACTATAAAGGCGAGATGAAAATCATAGAATCAATGCCTATAAGATCTGTAATTACTAATATCAAAAATGGTTCTGAAATAAAAGCAAATAAAAAATTTGAAGTTAGAGGTAAAGCTTGGGCTGGAGAACTTGAAGTTAGTGAAGTTTATGTAAGCAATGATTATGGCGTAACATGGACTAAAGCAAAGGTAGAAAAACCATTAAATAGATTAGCATGGCAAAAATGGAGTGCTCAAATATCAATACCAACAAAAGGATATTATGAAATTTGGGCAAGAGCTATCGATAGTCAAGGTAACAGTCAACCTATGGTTTTAGCACAGTGGAATCCAGGAGGATATATCAATAATGCATGCCATAGAGTTAATGTTTATGGAGTTTAAGTATGAAAAAAATTATATTGATCTTAGCATTGTTTTTAAGTGCAAGTTGGGCTCAAAATCTTGAAATTAACCCTGATACAGGATTGATTATCGATCCTGATTCACCTTTAGTGGAAGCAAATTGTTTAGCTTGTCATGGATCCAATCTCATTACTAATATGCATGCAAGTAAAAAAGCTTGGTTAGCAGCTATAAGATGGATGCAAGATAGTGAAGGACTTTGGGAAATAGAACCTGAAGATGAAGAAAAAATTTTAAATTATCTTGAAAAATATTATGGAGAAAAATACGATACAAGAAGAAGAATTCCTCTAGCTATATTCTTACAAAACAAAACTCATTGAAGAAATCATTTCTTCAATGATAAATTTACACATCCAAATGCTTTACATCTTTAGCGTGTGCTTGGATATAATCGCGTCTTGGTTCAACCTCATCACCCATAAAGAGATTAAAGGTATCATTTGCACTTTGTGCATCTTCAATAGTGATTTTTAAAAGTCTTCTTACGCTTGGATCCATTGTAGTTTCCCAAAGTTGCTCAGGATTCATTTCCCCTAAACCTTTATAGCGTTGTATAGTAGCACCTTTTTTAGCATTGGTTTCAACATCTTCAAGAACTTCTAAAATATCTTTATCAAATTCCAAGCCTCTATCTTTAATCTTATCAAAAATATAATTTGCTTCTTCATATAGTGGATGAGTGAAAAGTTCTTCATTGATCACAAGTTCTTCTAAGCCATTTTGAGTTTGAACGAAAGCTCGAATTTCATTTTCGTTGATATAATGATTTAAGATATTGTGTCCTTGTGTTTCTAAAAATTGTTTGATTACACTAAATAATTCTTCATTATTTCCTTTAACTAAATTTGAATTTTCTATCATATAGCGTATCACAGAAATCACATTAAAACGCTTTTCAAGATCTTTTAAAATCGCACGATAAGCTGCAACGATTTTTAAATAATCTTTTAAATCATTCATTCCTATACCTTCATAGTTTAAACCTTCTATTCCTGTTTCTATCAGGTATTCGCTCAAAGCTTTTTCATCTTTTAAATAAATTTGCTTTTTAGCTTTTTTATAAAGATATAAAGGTGGTTGTGCTAGATAAATATGTCCATTTGCTACAAGTTCATTCATAAAACGGAAGAAGAAAGTTAAAAGCAAGGTTTGTATATGTGATCCATCAACATCCGCATCTGTCATGATGATGATTTTATGATATCTAAGTTTTGAAAGATCAAAATCTTCACCTATACCACAGCCAAAAGCTGTAATCATATTTTGAATTTGCTCAGATTTTAAAATTTTATCTAGTCTTGCTTTTTCAACATTTAAAATTTTACCACGCAAAGGCAGTATAGCTTGGAAAGATCTTTCTCTACCTTGTTTTGCAGAACCTCCTGCAGAATCCCCTTCCACAAGATAAATTTCACTTTCACTTGGATCTTTACTTTGACAATCAGCTAATTTCCCTGGTAAAGTTCCTACGCTTAAACTTTCTTTTTTACGCGTTAATTCTCTAGCTTTTTTCGCTGCTTCTCTTCCTCTAGCTGCCATTAAGGCTTTGTTCATTATAGCTTTAGCTTCGATAGGATTTTCTTCAAAATATTTAGTCAAATATTCAAAACTTGCTTTTGAAACTATAGGACGCACATAAGTTGAACCAAGTTTTCCTTTGGTTTGTCCTTCAAATTGTGGTTCAGGCACCTTTACACTCACAACAGCGATCAAGCCTTCACGCACATCTTCGCCTGTGATTTTATTATCCTTTTCTCTAGCACTTGCATTTGCTTCTATATAGTTACTTATCACACGAGTTAAACCCATTCTAAAACCAGCTTCGTGTGTTCCACCATCTGGAGTTTTGATATTATTTACAAAAGAGAGTAAATTTTCACTATAAGTATCATTGTAAAGCAAAGCTACTTCAACATTCACATCTTCTTCATCTACGCTAAAGAAAATTGCTTTAGTTAAAGCTTCTTTTTTATTTAAGTCTATAACAAACTGAGAAATTCCACCTTCAAAGTGAAAACTTTCATGTTTGCCTACGCGGTTATCTTTAAAATTTATAGTGATTTTTGGATTTAAGTATGCAAGTTCACGAAATCTTTTAGCCAAAATTTCATAATCAAATTCAGTCACTTCAAAAATTTGATCATCAGGCCAAAATTCTATAGTTGTTCCTGTTTTTTTACTTTTTCCTATCACACCAAATTCACTGATAACTTTACCTTCTGAAAATTCTTGACGATAAATTTCTCCATTTCTTTCAACTGTAGCTACAAGTTTTTTAGAGAGTGCATTTACAACTGAAACCCCAACACCGTGCAAACCGCCTGAAACTTTGTAAGTATCTTTATCGAATTTTCCCCCTGCATGTAGGACAGTTAAAACAACAGTTAAAGTTGGCATATTTTCAGTTGGGTGCATATCAACAGGAATACCACGACCATTATCACTAACTATACAGCTTCCTTTAGTAGTGATTTCTACATCTATAGTATCACAATGTCCTGCCATAGCTTCATCGATAGAATTATCCACAACTTCATAAATCATATGATGAAGTCCGCCTATGTTTGTATCTCCTATATACATACCTGGGCGTTTTCTAACAGCTTCTAGGCCTTTTAGGACTTTAATATTACTCGCACCGTAATTTTCTTGCATATTTTTCCTTTATCTTTTACTTGTTTTATTACAAAATCATAGGCATGATAATCATTGATAGTCCTTGGGATTTGACTATAAATGCTGAATTAGGTTCATTTACACTTAAAGTGAATTTTTCTTCTTCTATAGAAGTTAAGAAATCAAGTAAATATTTGATTTTTATAGTAAGATTAAATTCTTCACTTACTCCTGTTTGAATTTCAAGCTCTGTTTTTGCTTCCATATTGTCTAAACTTATACCTTCAAAGATGATTTTATCTTTGTTAAAATGAAGTTTCATTTTTTCAGTTACAACGCTGATTTTTTTAAGACTATCTATAAAATCTTCAGTTGAAAAGCTGAGTTCTTGTTTGAAAGTTTTTGGTATAACTTTTTCATAATCTGGAAATTTATCGTTAATAAGTTTTGTAAAGAATTCAAAGTTTTCATTTTTAGCAATAAGCATATTTTGATCATAAAAAATTTCTATTTTTTCATAGAAAAGTTTTTGCATTTCCATAATAGCTTTTTTAGGGATACTAAAACTAAATTCTTGATTATTTGCTTTTTCTAAAGTATAGATTGCAAGGCGTTTTGTATCAGTTCCTACGAAGTTAATTTTATCTGTTTTTATATCTAAAAATGCACCATTTAAGGAGTATTTTGGGTTGTTTGTATCAATACTTGGTAATATCTTTTTAAGAGAACGACTTAAGTCACTTGAATCAATGTCAAATTGGTTTTTTCCTTCTGTATTTGGAAAATTTGGAAAATCTTCATGATTAAACATAGGAAGTTTGTATTTTGTGCTTTTTTGTCTTATAAATAAAAAATTATCAATGGTTTCTAAAACAACTTCTTCATTGTTTAAGCTTTTAATAACATCTGCAATACTTTTTGCGTTTGCAGTAGCAAAGCCACTTGATTCTACGCGGATTTTTTTTATCTTATAGTTGATACCTATTTCATAATCACTAGCTCTAATAAGAAGTTTATCTTCATCAGCATGAAAAAAAAGATGAGAAGTAATGGTGCTTGAGTCTTTTTTTTCTACATAAGCATTACATAAAATCACTGCAGATTCTAAAGTATTTTTATTGATACTTAACTTCATTTTTTCTCCTTGGTTTATTTTAATTTTAAATTCGTTGTAATAATAAGCTTGTTGAAATTGTGAAATTCTTCAAAGCAAAATAATCAAATTTGTATTTTATCATACTTTGCTTAATTTCTTTTTTTCACACTCTAGAATTTATTTTTCACATCCTTTCACTTAACTTTGACTTTTAACAAGAATTTTGTTTTTAAGTTCTTCGATTTTTGCTTTTAAAGAACCATCATTTTCTATCATTTCTGTGATTTTTTTAACATTATGTGAAATAGCTGTATGATCTTTCATTTCAAAATAATTCGCAAGTTGTGGCATAGTCAAAGCCGTAAGTGCCCTAGCTAGGTAAATCACAATGCGTCTTGCTGTGACTATATTTTGAGTTTTTTTATTGGATTTCACATCGCTTGGTTTGATGTTAAATTCTTTACATACCAAAGATAAAATGTCATCTATAGTGATATTTTCTTTCTTTTCTTTGATATGATCTTTCATCACACTTTTGGCAAGTTCGAGTGTGATTTCTTGTCCTAGTATGGTTGCATAAGCATTTAAACTTATGATGATACCTTCGATTTCTCTTATATTATCCCCTAAAGAAGTAGCGATATAGTTTATGATATCATTAGAAAGATTGATATCGTTAAATTCACATTTTTTTCTTATGATGGCTATTTTTGTATCTAGTTGAGGTGGAGTTATATCAGCTATGATCCCATGTGCAAAACGACTTTTTAAGCGTTCGGTTATACCTTTTAGCATGTTGGGTGGATTGTCTGAAGTCATGATGATTTGTCCATCGTTATTTTTGATTTCATTAAATATAAAGAAAAATTCTTCTTGAATTTTATCGGTTTTTCCTAAAAACTGCACATCATCTATAAGTAAAACATCGCAGTTTCTATATTTTTCATGAAATTTATCTAAAGAGCCATTTTTTAAATTTGAAGTAAAATCATTGATAAAATTTTCACTGGTAGCGTAAATAACTTTTTTTCCCATTTCTAAGCTTGCATTTCCAACTGCTTGAAGTAAATGTGTTTTTCCAAGTCCTGTAGGCCCATAAACAAAGATTGGATTATAAAGTTTTCCAAGCTTGTCTTTATGTATTATGGCTTTACACGCTCCATAAGCGTATTTGTTAGAATCCCCCACAACAAAACTTTCAAAAGTAAAAGAAGGATTTAAAATCGTGCTTTGTGCCTTTATATGAGCTATGTCGATTTTTGTGCTTTTGTTGCTTTGTTTAGCACTTTGTGCTTGTATATTTATGATGGCTTTATTTCCACTTTGCACTTCATAAAAATGTGCGATTTTTTTACCGTATTTTGTTTGTATGAATTTAGCCATGAGTTCATTTGGAGCGTTAAAAACTAAAAGATCTGCTTTGCTTTGTTTTTCGTTGAATTTTAAATTTGATAAATAGTTTTCGTATTCGTTTTCGTTTAATTCTTTTTTTAAATTTTCAAGTATTTGGCTTGGATTCATAATCTCTCTTTAAATTTTGCATAATGTATAAATTTTATCTTAAATTTTATAAAAAAAGGTTAAAATCCGCTTTCGTATTTTATTTTTCAAAAGGTATGAATTTGAAAATTTTAGGTATAGATCCAGGTTCGAGAAATTGTGGTTATGCTATCATAGAAGCCAACAAAGGAAAAAACATTCTCATAGAAGCAGGACTTATAAAGATAAAGCCAAGCACCTTACAGTATCAAATCACAGAGCTTTGTGAGGGTTTGGACTTGATTTTTAAAAATCATTCTTTTGATGAGGTGGCTATAGAAGATATCTTTTTTGCTTACAATCCAAAAACCGTTTTAAAACTCGCACAATTTCGCGGAGCCCTATCTTTAAAAATTCTTCAAATTCATGGAGACTTTGCAGAATACACTCCCTTACAAGTAAAAAAAGCCGTTACAGGAAAAGCCAAAGCAACTAAAGAACAAGTTGCTTTTATGGTAAAAAGGCTTTTAGGACTTAGTAAAGATATCAAGCCTTTGGATATCACAGATGCTATTGCAGTAGCTTTAACCCATGCAGCAAATTTAAGAGTTAGGGTGTGATTTTGGTAATTTTCATTACACAAAAGCCCAAAGCTTCATAAACTCCCAAAATACCTTTAAATTTTTTCTATAAATTTTTAAAAAATTTCATAAAAAATTTCAAAAGTTGGAACAGAACTTGCTTGTAAACTTCACATAAACGCAAAAGTTTTTTAAAGCCAAAGCGTTAAATTTTTTAAAGCAATATTTTATAAAGGATTTAAGATGATGAGATCACTTTGGTCTGGCGTAAGCGGACTACAAGCACATCAAGTTGCGATGGATGTTGAAGGTAATAACATTTCAAATGTTAATACCACTGGTTTTAAATACTCCCGTGCAGATTTTGGGACTATGTTTAGCCAAACTGTGAAAATCGCTACAGCTCCAACTGATGGAAGAGGCGGATCTAATCCACTTCAAATCGGTCTTGGAGTTTCAGTAAGTTCTACAACTAGAATTCATTCTCAAGGTTCAGTTCAAACCACAGATAAAAACACTGACGTTGCTATAAATGGTGATGGTTTTTTTATGGTGAGTGATGATGGTGGTCTTACAAACTATCTTACAAGGAGCGGGGATTTTAAACTCGATGCTTATGGAAATTTTGTTAATAATGCAGGTTTTGTTGTCCAAGGGTGGAATATCAACTGGGATACTCAAAGTATAGATAGCTCAAGAACTCCGCAAAATATTTTTATCGATCCAGGTATGCATATCCCTGCAGCGCAATCCACAGAAGTAGCCATCAAAGCGAATTTAAATAGTGGTTTAAATATAGGAACAGCAAGTCGTCCTTTGTATTCTCTTGATTCTGTGCATGGTTTTAATCAAAAAACAGGTGAAACTAAAGATGAAAATGATACAGGAACCACTCAGTTTTATACGACTTCTAAGAATTCTGTAGAAGTGACGGAAAAGGGTGTGGATGCAGGATCACTTTTTAATGCTAATGGACAGGGTTTAAATTTAAGAGATGGACAAGGGATTTGGGTATCTTATGCGGATGCTAAATATTCTACAAATTCTTTAGGTTATAATGCTTTTAATTCAAATTTACAACAAAATCAAACTGCTGCTTTTTGGGGTAATGGTAATCAAAAGACAAGATTAGATATAGTGATTAATGGAGTTGTTATTCAAAATGATACTATAGGTAGTATAGATGAGGCTATCGCTTATATCAATACCTTTACCGCACCAACGGATGCAAGAGAGGGAACAGGAGTAAGAGCGGTTAAAAATGCAGATGGCTCGGGTATAGATTTTGTCAATGATAATGCCGATGGCACTACAGATAATATGAAAAATATCAATCTTGTAGTTAATGCTAACAATACAGCAGGTGAACTTTGGAATGCTGTATGGAATAATAATACTCAAACATTTAGTTTTAACCAAGGTAACGGTGGTCAGCAGCCTGCTATTAATAAAAATGGTTCTTCTTTATGGACTGCTACTGGACAGAATTTGACTCCAGCTCCACCTGCTCCCGGGCCAATTACCCAAATTCAATTTACAGGTCCAGCAAATGCCCAAATAATAACAGCGCATAAATATATCTATAGTTCTTCGCCTCAAACTCTTCCTCCTATGTATAATCCCGATGGAGGTTTTAATTATATTCCAGGTACACCAGGTAATCCCCCTACTTGGAATGGTACAGATGCTGCTACTATAGGTTCGCAAAATTATTATAATGCAGTAATGAATGGTTCTTTATTAAATACCAATATAAGGACTTTTCACACTACCGAAGATTTAAGAGAGCTTTTACAAAGAGATGCTAGATATGGGGTTGATTATGATGGAAGTGGAACTTTTGCTGCAGCAGATGTCAATGAAAATGTTAAAGTTGTAGTAAATTCTTCAGGAGCTTTTTCTCTTACAAATGTTAATGAAACTTCAAATAGTCCAACACTTGTTACAGGTCAGGGAGCATTGACTTTTGGCTCTCATAATATGAATTTCAATATCACTGCTTATACAGATGAAAGAGGAACAGTAAGCACTAATGATGCTTTTACTAAAATCTTTAAAGGACTTGATGGTTCTTTCCCTGCAGGCAATCAGGTTAAGCAAAGTGAACTTCTAAAACTTTCTGCTTTTTCAGCAGGACTTGAAATTTATGATTCCTTAGGTTCAAAACATACTTTAGAAGTGCAGTTTGTTAAGCAAAGCACCACTCAAGATGGGGGTAATGAATGGCAAATGATCATCCGTGTACCCGAACCTGCAGAGATTAACACTACAGGCGAAGGACCAAATAATATCATCGTAGGAACAGCAAGATTTAATAATGATGGATCTTTGTCAAATTATAATCCAAGAACGATAAATTTTTCACCAAATAATGGTGCCGCACCAAATCAACAAATCAAACTTTCCTTTGGAACAAGTGGAAGCAATGACGGCCTTGTAAGCTCAAATTCTGCTTCAACTCTAACAGGACAGGCAACTGATGGTTATACTTCAGGTAACTTAAAACCTGATGCTATCCGTGTGGATGACAAAGGTAATATCTTAGGTGAATTTACTAATGGCAAAACCTTTGCTGTAGCAAAAATAGCAATGGCTTCAGTGGCAAATAACTCAGGTCTTGAGGAAATTGGTGGAAATCTTTTTAAAGTCACTGCAAATAGTGGTAATATCGTAGTAGGCGAAGCAGGAACAGGAGGTCGTGGTGAGATGAAAACCTCAGCTCTTGAAATGTCAAATGTGGATTTAAGTCGTTCTTTAACAGAGCTTATTATCATTCAAAGAGGTTATCAAGCAAATTCAAAAACCATTTCAACGAGTGATCAAATGCTTCAAACTCTAATCCAGCTTAAACAATAATTTAAGCTTAGTATTCTATAAAATATTGTTTTTTGCTCCCTTAAGGGAGCAAGCCTTGCTTTACAAGCCTATCTTGGTAGTCTTGTAATACTAGGCTTAGGCTTGAACTGCCTTCAATTTATTGCTAACTCACTCTTGCTAGGGGTGAGTTGCAATAAAATTTTAAGCAATGTGATATAAATTTTTTAAAATTTAATTTTAATTTTATTTTTTAAAGATAGAATAATCAATAATTTTTTAGAAAGGAGAAAAAATGTCTTATATTAGTTTTAACTTAATGCTTTCTTCTTTCTGTATGCGTGCTTGGCACGCTTAATCTGCTCGTATATACTCATATTCTATAAATTTACATTTTCAAATAGCCTAGTTTAAAGCCGATAAAAAGCTTTTTAACATTTTTTCATTGACACAATAAGGATAAAAAATGAATTTCAATAAAGAAACTTTAGCATTACACGGAGCTTATAATTTTGATACTCAAAGAAGTATTAGTGTGCCTATATATCAAAACACTGCGTATAATTTTGAAAATTTGGATCAAGCTGCAGCAAGGTTTAATCTTCAAGAACTTGGCAATATTTACTCAAGACTTAGCAATCCTACAAGCGATGTTTTAGGACAAAGACTTGCTAATATCGAAGGAGGGGCTTTTGGAATTCCTGTTACTAGCGGTATGGCAGCTTGTTTTTATGCTCTTATCAATTTAGCAAGTTCGGGAGATAATGTCGCGTATTCGAACAAAATTTATGGTGGGACTCAAACTTTAATTTCTCACACACTTAAAAATTTTGGCATAGAAGCTAGGGAATTTGATATCGATGATTTAGATAGCTTGGAAAAAGTTATAGATCAAAACACAAAAGCGATTTTTTTCGAAAGTCTTTCAAATCCTCAAATTGCCATAGCTGATATAGAAAAAATAAGCCAAATAGCAAAAAAACATAAAATCGTTAGCATTTGTGATAATACCGTTGCTACTCCTTTCTTACTCCAACCTTTTAAACATGGCGTGGATGTAATCGTGCATAGTTTAAGTAAATATGTAAGCGGTCAAGGCACTGCTTTGGGTGGAGCACTTATAGAAAGAAAAGATTTAAACGACTTGCTTAAAAATAACGATAGATATAAAGCTTTTAACACTCTTGATCCAAGTTATCATGGACTGAATTTAAATACACTTGATTTGCCGATTTTTAGTATTAGAGTCATCATCACTTGGCTTAGAGATCTAGGAGCTAGCTTAGCACCTCAAAATGCTTGGTTACTTTTACAAGGACTTGAAACCTTGGCAGTGCGTATAGAAAAACACAGTCAAAATGCTGAAAAAGTTGCGAATTTTTTAAATTCTCATCCTGATATCAAGGGCGTAAATTATCCTACTTTAGCAAGTAATGCTTATCATAATTTATTTAAAAAATATTTTGATAAAAATTTTGCTAGCGGGCTTTTAAGCTTTGAAGCTAAAGATTATGAGCATGCTAGAAGAATTTGTGATAAAACTCAACTTTTCTTACTTGCTGCAAATTTGGGTGATAGCAAGTCTTTGATCATCCATCCTGCTTCTACTACTCATTCGCAACTAAGCGAAGAAGAACTCCAAAAAGCAGGCATTACGAAAGCTACTATACGCTTAAGCATAGGACTTGAAAATAGCGATGATTTGATAGCGGATTTAAAACAAGCTATAGAAAGTTAAAAGTGTGTTTGCATTGAGTGAATGAGATAAAAATTCCACCATGCTTTATCATAAATAAGGTTTATTAAATAAAGGAGAAAAAATGCCACTGATTATTCCAGAAAATATACCCGCTTATGAGCTTTTAAAAGAGCATGCTTTTATCATGGGATTAAGGAGAGCAAAGCATCAAGATATCAGGCCGCAAGAAATTTTGATTGTCAATCTTATGCCAAAAAAAATTGAAACAGAAAATCAAATTCTAAGCTTACTTGCAAATTCTCCTTTGCAAGTAAATATCACACTTTTAGCCACGACTAGCTATGTGGGTAAAAATACTCCTTTTACTCATTTGGAAAAATTTTACAAGGGTCTTGAAGAGGTTAAAAAACATAAATTTGATGGTGCTATTGTTACAGGAGCTCCTGTGGAACAAATGGATTTTGAAAAGGTTGCTTACTGGGAAGAATTGCTAGAAATTTTTGATTTTTTAAAGCAAAATGTAACAAGTTCTATGTATATTTGTTGGGGTGCCATGGCTGCTTTAAAATACTTTTATGGTGTGGATAAAATCTCTTTAGATAAGAAAATTTTTGGAGTCTATAAGCATGATAAAGTTTCGCCTGATCTGCTTTTAACAAATTTAGATGAAAAGGTTTTAATGCCTCATTCAAGACATTCTAGCATGGATGAAGAGCAAATTTTAGCACTACAAAAACAAGGGAAATTAAAAATTTTGCTTAGAAATAAAAAAATCGGTTCGGCTTTATTAAGAGATGAAAAGAATATTTTTATTTTAGGGCATTTGGAATATTTTAAAGAGACTTTACATCAAGAATATGTAAGAGATAATTTCATACAAAAAGCTAAAAATTATTATGATAAAAAGGGCAATATAAAATACAATTGGCGTTCAAATGCAAATACCATTTTTGCAAATTGGCTCAATTATGATGTGTATCAAAGCACACCTTTTGTGCTTTGATGATTTAAACTCTTGTAGTAGGTGTATCGTGATATACGCTTACTGCACCTTTGATATCGCTTAAAATCGCGCAAGCTGCTTCATTGGCACTTCCCATCGCGCAAGCTACCATAGTCGTAACACCTGAAGCAAGTCCTGCTGCGTAAATTCCTTCTTTGATAATCTGTCTCCCGTGATGTTTGAAGCAAAATTTGTTTGGTTTTGGCATAAGCTCATGCGGTATTACAAAATCTTCAAGTTCTTTGATATCGCTTTTGTTTGCCCCTGTTGCTACGATGATATAATCTGCTTTTATACCCAAGCCTTGCTCATCATTAACAGTAAAATCTCCTTTTTCTCCGCTTATGCTTACTACTTTTGAATCGATGTATTTTACTTCGAGCATAGAAGCAATTTGTGCTTTTATGTGAGTGTAAATTTCATCTGCTTTTGCACCTTTTGGGAAAAAAGGAACATTGTAAATTGCTGCTGCTTTTAAATCTGCTTTACCCTCATCAAAAACAGTGATATCAAAGTCAAGTTCTTTATTTTTAGCTGAAGCGAAAAATAAAGCCGCGCTAAGTCCTGCGATGCTACCGCCTATAATTGCAATTGATTTTCTCATTTTTTTCCTTTTGAAAGATTTGCCTTATTCTAGTATAAAAAGCTTTATTTAATATAATATTTGTCTTTTTTATGCAATTTGCTAAAAATGTTTATTTTTCAATTGCTCTAAAAGTAATTTTTTATATAATTTTCTAAAAATTTTCAATAAGGAAAGCTCATGCGTTATGGTGAAAAAGAAATTAAAGAATTTGATGTAGAAAATATGGAAATTTGGCCAAATGATGCTAAAAATGACTATATCATTAAAATCACCTTGCCTGAATTTATGTGTTGTTGTCCGCGTTCAGGTTATCCTGATTTTGCAACGATTTATCTTGAGTATATGCCTGATAAATTTGTGGTTGAGCTTAAAGCGATAAAACTTTATATCAATACTTTTATGTATAGAAATGTTTCACATGAAGCAAGTATCAATGAAATTTATAATACTCTAAAAGACAAACTCAAGCCAAAATGGATTAAAGTTGTGGGGGATTTTAACCCGCGTGGAAATGTGCATACGGTGATAGAATGTCGTAGCGATATGGTAGTGCCAAAATAATATTTAAGTAAAATATTAACATATTTTTATGTAAAGATTAAGTATTTTATAAAAAATTCTTATTTAATCTTTGAAGAATATATAATATAAAAAGATCTAAATTTTTTAGATCGAATTTTATTATAAGGAGTTAGGTTATGAATAAAAAATTATTAAGCATTATCGCAAGTGCTACTTTGTTTTCAAATTTGGCTTTAGCAGATGAGAATTCTGGTTTTTTTATAGGTGCTGATGCAGCTTGGATGCATGCTCAAGTAAAAAGTGAGTTAAAACATAAGAATACAAAGCAAAATTTTAATGGAGATATTTCAGGTAATATACCATCGTTTGGTCTAAAACTTGGATATCGTTTAAATGAAAATCATAGAATTTATGCTGGTTATAATTATTCTGATGAATTTAGTGATTTTATCAAAACTCCTAAAATTCAAATCGAAGGTGATTTTGCTACACATAAATTTTTAACAGGTTATGATTTTACTCCTAAGCTTTTTGAAAAAACCAGAGCTGTTTTAGGTGTGTATGGAGGATATACAAGAACAGATCTTACCTTAAAAACAAGCTTTTTATCTTTGTCGCAAAATTTTGACGGTTATTTTTATGGAGCGAAAATAGGTGCTTTATATGATTTGACACCACATAATGAAATAGAATTAGGCTTTAAAGCAGAGCAAATTCATTATAATTCTAGAAATTTTTATCAAAATAAAGTGGGTTCAAACTTTTACGATCCTAAACAAACAAATTATGGTGTATATTTAGGATATAATTATAAATTTTAATCTAATGCAAGTTTTTATAACTTGCATTAATGAAATCAACCTCCACCGATAAAGTATTTTTCAACATCATCAAGTAGTTTTTCACAAATTTGAGAATCTGTATTTTTTTCTACTACAAGATTGATATAAGTTTTAGTATCTCTGAAACTTCCTGCTGATTTTGAATTTTCACGAGTGAGTTTTTGATTCTCTTTAGTATATTCTATAGTGATGTTAAATTTTAGAGCAGCACTTGCTTCACCTAAATTCGTTTTTACTACCACATTCATTTTAGAAGCTTTAGCAAGTGTAGCTTGGGTTTTGTTTATGATCTCTTTAAAGCGTTGGCAAGAGCGTATAAGTGTAGCGATAAATTTGTTATCAAGTCCTTCATAAGCTACTTTGAGTTTATTTTTGATATCTTTTGTACTTTCTTTTTCAGGGGCAACAAAAACCATATAAAAACCATTTTTTATAGTCACATTGTCTGTTTTTACATCGCGTCCGCTTGACATAACTTTAACATAAATGGCATTATCAAGATAAACACGATCTACCATAGGCCCATAAATTTCGTATTCTTTTTTTCGGACTATGACTTCACGAGCTAGGACATTTAATTTCACATTGGCTTCGTGGATAACAGGTTCCATTTCTTTTTTAATCTCTAAGAGTTCTTTTAACATCAACTTCCTTTTTGTTACTTAAAATTACAATTATATCAATAATTTTCTTAATTTAAGAATTTTACAAACACATTTACTAAAAATATGATACATTAAGTATTAATTTTAACAAAGGAGGAAAAGATGAAACAAATTTTTGAAATTTCAAATTCAGTTCAACAAAAAAGTAAAGACAATACTTTTAATCTGCTACTGCAACTTTCACTCTAAAACTCAATTTTATTTTTAATCATTTTTTACATTTTTAATTTTTTATTGTTGTTGTTAAGTTTTTGAATTTTTAATTCATTCAGTCTGTTTGGTTTTAAAGGATTAAATCATGAAAGATAATAAAATCATAATCTTTGATACCACTTTGCGAGATGGAGAACAAGCTTTAGGCAGTTCTTTGGGTATCAATCAAAAATTACAAATCGCTTTAGCGCTTGAAAATTTAGGCGTAGATGTTATAGAAGCAGGTTTTCCGGTATCTTCACAAGGGGATTTTAAAGCGGTGCAAAAGATCGCTTCTAAGGTTAAAAACTCAACTATTTGTGCACTTTCTAGAGCATTGGATAAAGATATAGATATGGCTTATGAAGCTTTAAAAGTGGCAAAGCATTTTAGAATTCATACTTTTATAGCCACTTCGACTTTGCATATGCAAGATAAATTAAAAAAAGATTTTGATGAAATTTTGTCTATGGCAAAAAGAGCGATTATAAGAGCAAGATCTTATACTGATGATGTAGAATTTTCATGCGAAGATGCAGGAAGAACGCCTATAGATAATCTTTGTTTTATGGTGGAAAATGCGATAAAAGCAGGTGCTAAAACTATAAATATCCCAGATACCGTAGGCTATACTCTGCCAAGCGAATTTGCTAATATCATCAAAATTTTATTTAACAAAGTGCCAAATATAGACAAAGCTATCATTTCTGTGCATTGTCACAATGACTTAGGTGTGGCAACGGGCAATAGTTTAAGTGCTATTTTACAAGGTGCAAGACAGATAGAGTGCACTATAAATGGACTTGGCGAAAGGGCGGGTAATTGTGCTTTAGAAGAAGTGGTTATGGCGATAAAAACTAGGAAAGATTATTTAAAAGGTTTTTATACTGATATTAAATGTGAAAATATCTTTAAAACTTCAAAATTAGTTTCAGCTATCACTAATGAAAGTATACCTTCGCATAAAGCTATAGTGGGTAGCAATGCGTTTTCTCATAGTTCAGGCATTCATCAAGATGGAGTGCTTAAAAATAGGCAAACTTACGAGATCATAAGCCCTAGTGCCATAGGAATTCATGAAAATCGTATGTTAATGACGGCAAGAAGTGGAAGGGCTATGATAAAAACTTGCCTTGAAAATTTAGGCTATGATGAAAATACTTATAATTTAGATGATGTTTATGAGCGTTTTTTACGCCTTGCGGATAAAAAGGGTCAAGTGTATGATTATGATTTGGAAGCTTTGATGTTTTTAAGCTATGAAAATGAAGAAGAAAATGAATTTGTGATTGAAAAATTAAGCGTGATTAGTGGCAATATCCCAACTGCTTGTGTTTGTATGCGTATTAAAGAAGAGTTAAAAACTGAAGCTTGCACAGGAAATGGTCCTGTTGAAGCAGTTTTTAACTGCATTGCTAGGATAACGAATTTAAAGCCTGCGCTAAAAGCTTATAGTATCAATGCAAAAAGTTCAGGGGTAGATGCTCAAGGACAAGTGGATGTGGATTTGGAATTTAAAGGGAGAAAATTCCATGGAAAAGGAATTTCAACAGATGTTATAGAAGCTTCAGCACAAGCTTTTGTGAGTGCTTACAATGCGATTTATCGCTCTTTAAAAGTAGAAGAAAGGAAAATGGCATGAAAACTTATAAAGTAGCTGTCCTAGCAGGAGATGGTATAGGACCTTTGGTGATGAAAGAGGCTTTAAAAATTTTAACTTTTATCGCACAAAAATACAATTTTAGTTTTGAATTTAATGAAGCTAAAATAGGTGGTGCAAGTATAGATGCTTATGGAGTGGCTTTAAGTGATGAAACTTTAAAGCTTTGTGAGCAAAGTGATGCGATTTTATTTGGTTCTGTGGGTGGGCCTAAATGGGATAATTTGCCCATAGATCAAAGACCTGAAAGAGCCTCGCTTTTGCCTTTAAGAAAGCATTTTAATTTGTTTGCAAATTTGCGTCCTTGTAAAATTTATGAAAGTTTAACTCATGCTTCACCTTTAAAAAATGAGATTATCCAAAAAGGAGTGGATATTTTATGTGTTAGAGAGCTTACAGGTGGGATTTATTTTGGTAAGCAGGATTTAGGTAAAGAAAGTGCGTATGATACTGAAATTTACACTAAAAAAGAGATAGAAAGGATAGCTCATATTGCTTTTGAAAGTGCAAGAATAAGAAAGAAAAAAGTGCATTTAATCGACAAAGCAAATGTTTTAGCAAGTTCTATTTTGTGGCGAGAAGTGGTGGCAAATGTTGCAAAAGATTATAAAGATATAAGCTTAGAGTATATGTATGTGGATAATGCTGCGATGCAGATTGTAAAAAATCCTAGCATTTTTGATGTTATGCTTTGTTCAAATCTTTTTGGTGATATTTTGAGCGATGAGTTAGCTGCCATTAATGGATCTTTGGGTTTGTTAAGTTCAGCAAGTTTGAATGATAAAGGTTTTGGACTTTATGAGCCAGCAGGTGGAAGTGCGCCTGATATAGCTCATTTAAATATAGCCAATCCCATAGCTCAAATTTTAAGTGCGGCTTTGATGTTAAAGTATAGTTTCAAAGAAGAACAAGCCGCACAGGATATAGAAAATGCTATATCTTTAGCATTGGCACAAGGAAAAATGACTAAGGATTTAAATGCTAAGTCGTATTTAAATACCGATGAAATGGGGGATTGTATTTTAGAAATTTTAAAGGAGAATGACAATGGCTAAAACTTTATATGAGAAAGTCTTTGATGCTCATGTGGTTTATGAAGGCAAAAACGAACTTCCTATACTTTATATCGATAGACATTTAATCCATGAAGTAACAAGCCCTCAAGCATTTTCAGGGCTTAAAATGGCTAAGCGTAGAATGGCAAGAGCGGATTTAACTTTGGCTACTATAGATCATGATGTTTCAACTAAAAGTGTGGATTTAAATGCTTGTTCTGATATGGCAAAAGAGCAAATTACAACTTTGATGCAAAATACTAAGGAATTTGGAGTAAGGCTTTTAGGACTTGGAGATAAAAATCAAGGCATAGTTCATATAGTAAGTCCTGAGCTTGGCTTTACTTTACCTGGGGTTACTTTAGTTTGTGGGGATTCTCATACGGCAACACATGGGGCTTTTGGAGCTTTAGCCTTTGGTATAGGCACGAGTGAAGTAGAGCATGTCATGGCAACGCAAACTTTAAAACAAGCCAAACTTAAAACTATGAAAATCGAATGTAAAGGGCAGTTTCAAAAAGGCGTTTATGCTAAGGATTTGATTTTGTATTTGATCGCACAATACGGCACGGCAAAAGGCACAGGTTATGCTATAGAATTTTGCGGAGAACTTATAAGAAATTTAAGTATGGAAGCTAGAATGACTCTTTGTAATATGGCTATAGAATTTGGAGCTAAAGTAGGTATGATAGCTCCTGATGAGATCACTTTTGAGTATATTAAGGGAAAGGAATTTGCACCTAAAGGAGAAGAATTTCAAAAGTATTGTGAGTATTGGAAGAGTTTAAGAAGCGATGAAGGAGCAAAATATGATGAGAGTATTACTCTAGATGTAAGCAAGATAAAACCACAAATTAGCTATGGAACAAATCCTTCGCAAGTGATTGGCATAGATGAAAAAATTCCAAAAATAAGTGATTTTAAAAATCAAAGCGAGCAAAAATCTTTGCTTGATGCTTTATCTTATGTAAATTTAGAGCAAGATCAAGTTATAGAAGGGGTAAAAATCGACATTGTATTTATAGGATCTTGCACAAATGGGCGTTTAGAAGATCTTAAAATAGCCGCCGATATCTTAAAAGGGCGTAAAATTCATAAAAATGTTAAAGCTTTAATCGTGCCTGGTTCAATGCAAGTAAGAAAAGAAGCTGAAAATTTAGGACTTGATAAGATTTTTATCGAGGCAGGGTGTGAGTGGAGATATGCAGGGTGTTCTATGTGTCTTGGTATGAATGATGACAAAGCAAATTCAGGTCAAAGAGTTGCTTCAACTTCAAATCGTAACTTTGTAGGCAGACAAGGTAAAGGTTCTATCACTCATTTGATGAGTCCTGCAAGTGCGGCAGCTTGTGCCATAGAAGGTGTTATTTGTGATAATAGAAAGTATTTAGGAGTTTAATATGCAAAAATTTATTATACATAAAGGTATAGCTTGTCCTTTAGAATATGCCAATATAGACACAGATCAAATTATACCTAAGCAATTTTTACTTGCAGTGTCTAAGCAAGGTTTTGGTAAGCATTTGTTTCATGATTTGCGTTATTTAGATGATAAAGAAAGTGTTTTAAATATGGATTTTAATCTCAATAAAAAAGAATATCAAAATAGCTCTATTTTGGTAAGTTTTGAAAATTTTGGTAGTGGCTCTTCAAGAGAGCATGCGCCTTGGGCTTTGGTTGATTATGGTATTAGAGCTATTATCGCACCTTCTTTTGCGGATATTTTTAAAAACAATGCCTTAGGAAATGGTTTGCTTACCATAGAACTTGCTAAAGATGAGGTTTTGGGAATAGTTGATGAGTTAAAAAAATCCCAAGATAAAAATATAGAAATTTCTTTGTTGGAAAAAAGAGTATTTTTTAAAGATAAGATTTTTTCTTTTGATTTAGATGATTTTCACAGAATTTGTCTTTTGGAAGGACTTGATAATATAGCTTTAACTTTAAAACATGAAGCACAAATCAAAGCCTATGAAAAAAACTCAAAAAGCTTTTTGGTTTAGAATTTTTTCATAAGCTAAAAAAGGATCTTGGTAATTAGGTATGTCAAAGTTTCCACAAAAATTAAAATCAAGCTTTTTAAAAAGCGAATTCATAGGAAAATTTTTACTATGAGTATCTGCTCTTAAACTTGCCTTGTGATTTTCCAAGGCAAAATTTTCGCAAAAATTTAAAAGTTTTTGTGCCACGCCTTTGCCTTTTGCATTTTGTTTGACGGCTAAACGGTGTAGATAAAAGGCTTTATCATCATAATTTTTGTTAAAAATAACTTGTTTGTAAAATTCAGGTTCAAATTTTTCATTGATACAGATAAAGCCTAAAATTTCATCATTTTCTTTAAACACATAAAGTTCTTGTGCTTGTATATCTTCTTGAAAAACTATTTCATTGGGATAATTCTCATCCCATTGGTGAAAATTCATAGTTTTCATAGCATTTAAAGCATCTTTTGTGATTTCAAGTATAGAATTTAAATCTTTATGGATGGCTTTTTGTATGATAGTGTTTTGCATGATAATCCTTTGTATAAGGAAGGGTGATGGTGGCTCCGATTGGACTTGAACCAACGGCCACTACCATGTCAAGGTAGTGCTCTACCAGCTGAGCTACGGAACCATATGGTGGAGCATAGCGGGTTCGAACCGCTGACCACAACGCTGCCAGCGTTGTGCTCTCCCAGCTGAGCTAATGCCCCTTTATAAGTCTGAGATTTTATCGCAATATTACTTGTTTTTGGCTGAAAACTAAAATCAAATTTTTAATTTATGATGTAATATATGTATAAAAAGATTTATTTTTTATGAAAAATTAGAGAATTAATGAGAGTAATTTACTATTTGATTAATTCTAAAATATCTCTTTTTTTGTTAAGTTCAAGTTGTCTAGAGTAATAAAAATATTTGGTCAAAACCAAAATTCCTATATGGAATTCTTTTTTCTTGTCTAAAAATTTCTTAATATATTGATGAGCATTATTAATAATTTCCAATGCATCTTTTGGGCGACTTTTAAAATATTCAATTACTGCTGACAAATTCTCATTATCAATCAAAGCAAAGTGATAATTTTGTTTTAAAGTTCCTTCCATAAACCAAGTTTCGCAAGTTATTTTTGGAGCTAAAACTAAAGAATTAGAATTCATAGCCCATTTTAAGTTGCTTGCTACATCGTTACCCTCTAAAGAAATTATAAATTTATATTTCATTTGTTCTTTTTTGTTTAAAAAGTTTTTTTTCCATTGGCTAGGTTGTTTTGAAGTATCTCCTATATCGCAAAAAGTTCTACCAAAATAAGAATCAAAAAATTCTTTTCGATGTTTTTGATATACTGCTCCTCTAAATATCGCTATATCCTTTTTATTTTCATAGTTTATGTTATCTTTTAAAAAGCAAAAGTGCCTATTTTTATCAAGTTTTAATAAAATATTATTTATATTATTTTCCAAAGATCTCGATTTGCAAATAGTTGCTTCTTTAAAAGTATGTCTTACATCGCCAAATTCTTTATTCCATAAAAATTCATCTTTAAAGTATTTACTGATTTCATAAGCATCAAAAGCATAAGAGGTGCTTTTAAAAGGAAATTTTCCTATTTTTTCCTTTGCTGTAGGTGTAAAAAATTCATTTATTTGATTATAATATTTAACTCGAGTTTGTATTTCTTCTAAGTCTTTAATATTGTATTTTAAAATATCATTAAAAATTTTATCTAAATTTATTTGAAAAATATCTTGGTATAAAAGATATTCCTATTCCTTTTAAATTCATTAAAAGTCTTGATTGTAGCATTATAAAAAACCTAATAAATAAAATTTTTAATATTTTATCAAAAATTTAAGAATTTATAAACAATAAAATAACTTTTGACAAAACAATAATATTTTAAATATTAAAAATAAGAATGGCAGACAGGAAGGGATTCGAACCCTCGAAAGCTTGCACTTTACACGCGTTCCAGGCGTGCTCCTTCAACCGCTCGGACACCTGTCTATGAAATAAAGCTTTCATTATATCTATAAAAGCTTTAAAAATAAAGAAATTTTTTAAATATTGAAAATAAAATTATTTTTTAAAAAAATCAGAAAATTTTTAGTAAAAAGTAGTATAATTATATTTTTATTTTTAGTCAGGGTAGCTCAGCTGGTTAGAGCGCTGGTCTCATAAGCCGGAGGTCGGGAGTTCAAGTCTCCCCCTTGACACCATTAAATGTAATAATTATTTTTTTTCTTTTGTTACTACAAAAACAATTCCACCAAAACCTATAATCACAACAGCTGTTATAAAAACGATTTCAAAAATATCTAGCATTGTCATTGTTCTTTTGCCCTTTCTTTAAGCTGTCCACAAGCAGCTGAGATATCAAGCCCTTTACTTTCTCTTATAGTACAAGTTACACCTTTATTGCTGAGTAAATCTTGAAATTTAATCGCGTTTTCTAAACTAGGGCGTTTATATAAGCTTCCTTCATGCGGATTAAAGAGTATTAAATTCACTTTAGCTTTAATGCCATTTAAAAGCTTGACTAATTCTTTAGCGTGTTCAAGCTTATCATTGATACCATCAATTAAAAGATATTCAAACATTACCCTTTTTCTTTGATCTATAGGAAATTCACGCACCGCATCCATAATCGCAGCGATATTATAAGCTTTATTGATAGGCATAAGTTCGGTTCGAAGCTCATCATTAACTGCATGCAATGATATAGCAAGTAAAACACCTAAATTCATTTGACCTAATTCTTTGATTTGTTTTGCCAAACCGCTAGTACTGATGGTTTGACGGCGAGGACTTATGGCAAGCCCATCATTTTGTGCTAAAATTTTTACCGCTTTAGAAACATTTTTAAGATTATCCAAAGGCTCGCCCATACCCATATATACTATATTTACACGGCGTTCGTAAGGGATATTGTTTTGTTTTTTGATCCATAAAATTTGTCCAACTATCTCTCCTGTGCTTAAATTTCTTTTCAAGCCACCTTTAGCGGTAAGACAAAAACTACAGCCACTTTTACAACCCACTTGAGAAGAAACACAGATAGTGTATCTCGCATGAGAAATTCTTTTGCCTTCTGTGTTTATTTTTTCTTTTTTCATAGGTAAAAGCACGCTTTCTACCCTTAAACCATCGATAAGTTCAAAAAGATATTTTATACTTCCATCTTTACTTTGCTCATTTTTAACACATTTTACAGGAGAGAAATGAAAATTTTGCGCAAGTTCTAAACGTAGATCTTTTGGTAAACTTGACATATCAGAAAAATTATTGGCGTATTTTTGATAAATCCATTGATAAATTTGTTTCACGCGAAACATCGGTTTGATTTTTTCTTCTAATTCTTCAGGTAAAAAATCTAAAATATTAACAAGCTCTTTCAAAATTATTTTCCTTTTTGAATTTTTAAATATAATGATATTTTTTTAAGTATTCTTCTAATTTTTCTTTTGCCTTTTGATGATTTTTTATAAAATCTTCGTGAGCATTTTCATTGCAAAAATTTGTTGCACACAAAATACACTCTGCATCAATATTTAAATTTTTAGCTACGCTCAAAACAGAAAAGGCTTCCATATTTTCTGCAAAAAAACCTAATTTCGAAAATTCTTTTGCTGCTTTTGAATTTTGACAAATATAATTTGAAGAATTGATCTTGATTGTTTCACGAGAAACATTTTCTTTTTCTAAACAAATTTCATATTTTGCAGGAGTATAAAAAGCGTGTGAAATTTTAGAAAATTCTACATTAAAAGCATATGAACTTCTATAAATTTCTAAAATTTCTCCTTTATCATAAAGCCCACAAGTTCCTATAAATATAAGTTTTGATGGTTTTTCTTTGAAGCAAAGTTGACCCAAATGAAAAGCTGATTCAACCAAACCTATACCTATAGCTTTTGCAAAAGAAAAATTTTCATTTCCACCCGCACAAACAATCATTTTGATCCTTATGAAATTTTACAAAAATAATTCTACCTAAAAAGACTTAATTAAGAATTTTTAGATAAAATTATTCCTTATGGTTAAAGCAAAAAAACAATACGGACAAAATTTTTTAATCGATAAAAGCGTATTAGCAAAAATCATCCAAGCCATACCCAAAGAGATGAACAATATCATTGAGATTGGGCCTGGCTTAGGTGATTTAACGCAAGAACTTTTAAAAATTTCTCAAGTAAAAGCTTATGAAATCGATAATGATCTTATACCTATTTTAAAAAAGAAATTTCAAAAAGAACTTGAATGTGGAAAATTTAACTTGATCCATCAAGACGCAAGCGAAGCTTTTAATCCTAGTCTTGATGAAAAACCATATTTTTTGGTTGCAAATTTGCCTTATTATGTTGCAAGTCACATTATATTAAAAGCTTTAGAAGATAAAAATTGTCTAGGGCTTATTGTAATGGTGCAAAAAGAAATGGCTGAAAAATTCTGCGCTAAAGAAGGAAATAGTGAGTTTTCTTCCTTAGGTGTTTTAAGTGCAATGATTTGCGAAAGAAAAATACTTTTTGATGTTGATCCACAATGTTTTAATCCGCCGCCAAAAGTTATATCAGCGGTAATGAGTTTGATTAAAACTAAGGATTTTAATGAACTTTGCGAAATAGAAAATTTCAAAAATTTTCTAAAAGACTGTTTTAAAGCTCCTAGAAAACAACTCTTAGGAAATTTAAAAACATATAAAGCAAAAGTTTTAGAAGTTTTAAGCACCCTTGGCTTAAAAGAAAACATCAGACCACATGAAATTTGCGTTGATTCATACCTTAAAATTTATGACAAATTAAAGGATAAATATGGACGAAAACAAAGAGATAAATAAAAACGAACAAAATCCGAACTCAAATTCAAAAAACAATAAACGCTATAAATATAAAAATCGTAGAAAAAAATTAGCTGATTCTTTGCAAAATGAAAATGATACTCCAAAAATTGATCAAAATTCCAACAAGGAAAATTCTGAAAACTCAGAAAATAAAACTGAGAAAAAAAAGAAGAAAAATCGCAATCTTCCTTCAAAACTCACAGGTAATGAAGATTGGCAAATCGCTCTTGCAGAATGTATAGAAGCTAACCGTGTTTCACATGAAAACCGCTTACACCCTTTAAAATATAATAATTCTAGCGAGCATAAAATCCGCATCACTCCTTTAGGAGGTTTAGGAGAAATTGGTGGAAATATCAGTGTTTTTGAAACCAATAAAGACGCAATTATAGTAGATATAGGTATGAGTTTTCCTGATGGAACTATGCATGGGGTAGATATTATCATCCCTGATTTTGACTATGTAAGAAAAATTAAAGATAAAATTCGTGGTATAGTGATCACTCATGCACACGAAGATCATATCGGTGCAGTGCCTTATTTCTTTAAAGAATTCCAATTTCCTATCTACGCTACACCTTTGGCTTTAGGAATGATTTCAAACAAATTTGAAGAACATGGCTTAAAAGCAGAACGCAAATGGTTTCGCCCTGTAGAAAAACGCCGTGTTTATGAGATAGGCGAATTTGATATAGAGTGGATTCATATCACACATTCTATCATTGATGCTTCAGCACTTGCGATCAAAACAAAAGCAGGAACTATTATCCACACAGGTGATTTTAAAATTGATCAAACCCCAATCGATGGCTATCCAACAGACTTAGGACGTTTGGCACATTATGGAGAAGAAGGGGTTTTATGTCTTTTAAGCGATAGTACAAATTCGTACAAAGAAGGTTATACAAAAAGTGAAAGCTCTGTAGGGCCAACTTTTGATCAAATTTTTGCACGTACCAAAGGCAGGGTGATCATGAGTACTTTTAGTTCTAATATCCACCGTGTTTATCAGGCTATCACTTATGGTTTAAAATACGGCAGAAAAGTTTGTGTGATCGGTCGTTCTATGGAAAGAAATCTTTATACCACTATGGAATTAGGCTACATCAAACTTGATAGAAAAATTTTCATCGATGCTGATGAAGTAAGCAAATATAAAGACAATGAAGTGCTTATCGTAACTACAGGAAGTCAAGGCGAAACCATGAGTGCGCTTTATAGAATGGCAACTGATGAGCATAAATTTATAAAAATCAAACCTACAGATCAAGTGATTATTTCAGCTAAAGCCATACCAGGAAATGAAGCAAGTGTTTCTGCGGTGCTTGACTATCTTTTAAAAGCAGGAGCTAAAGTAGCGTATCAAGAATTTAGTGAAATTCATGTAAGCGGACACGCTAGTATAGAAGAGCAAAAACTTATGCTAACCCTTACCAAACCTAAATTTTTCTTACCGGTTCATGGAGAATACAATCACATCACTAAACACAAAGAAACAGCGATGAAGTGCGGTATCCCTGAAAGAAATATTTATCTTATGAGCGATGGCGATCAAGTAGAACTTTGCCAAAAATATGTCAAACGCATAAAAACCGTAAAAACAGGTAAAGTTTTTGTAGATAATCAAATCAACAAACAAATCGCCGATGATGTAGTTATAGATCGCCAAAAACTTGCAGATAGTGGCATAGTGGTTATTATCGCACAAATTGACAAAGCCACAAAAACACTGATCAATAAACCAAGAGTATTTAGCTATGGGTTAGTAGCTGACAAACACGATCATGCTTTTAGCAAAGATATGGCTGAAGTTTTAGGACAATTTTTCATCAATGTTAAAGATGAAGTACTCAATGATCCAAGATTTTTAGAAAATCAAATCCGCCAAGTCTTAAGAAAACATATCTTTAGAAAGATTAAAAAATACCCAACCATAGTTCCAACTATTTTTGTAATGTAAAAAAGGGCAAAAACGCCCTTTTAAGGAAGATCAAATGAGAATTAATAAATTTATATCCCATAACACTCGTTATTCACGCCGTGAAGCTGATGAACTTATCAAACAAGGCTTAGTAAAAATAAACAACAAAATTGCCCTTTTAAGCGATGAAGTTAAATTTGATGATAAAGTCTTTGTTAAGGGCAAAAGAGTGCAAAAAAGAACGCAATTTAGCGTGATAATCTACCATAAACAAAAAGGTGAAATTGTCAGTAAAAAAGACGATCGTGGAAGAAAAACTATATACGATACCTTGCCAAGACAATTTAGTACTTGGCTTAGCGTAGGTAGGCTGGATTATGCAAGCGAGGGCTTGCTTTTGCTTACAGATTCTCCTGTGATTGCTAATGCTTTAATGCATAGCGATTTAGAAAGAGAATACTACCTTAAAGTTAAAGGTACGGTGAGCAAACAAGTCATCGAAGCCATGCAAAATGGGCTTGAGATTAAAAATGAAAAAAAAGGCGCACACGCAAAAACCAAAATCACCTCTATGAGTTTTGCTCCTTTTATAGACTTTGAAATTTTTGGATCAAGTGGAGGTTATACTAAGCTTAGAGTGGTTATAAATGAAGGTAAAAATAGAGAGCTTAGACGCTTTTTTGGACATTTTGATCTTGAAGTCATGGATCTTAAGCGTGTTGCTTTTGGGGCTTTAGATCTTGGTATGTTAAAGGCGGGAAAACATCGCTATTTGGAAAATGGAGAATATGAAAAATTAAGAGATTTTTTGAAATTTAATGAAATAAGATATTGACCATTATATGCAAAAATTTAAAAAATAATGATAATTTTTAAATTCTAAAAATTCTATTTTTATCCTTTTTAAAAGGAAAATAATAGAAAAATTTCATCAAATTCCTTGACTTTGAAAACAAGATTTTATATACTCTCATTTCAATTTTTATAAATTGGTTAGTTTTTAACTAACGAGTTCTTTTTAAAGGAAATATTATGGAAAGAATTAGGCTTAAGCTAAAAGCTTATGACCATCGAGTACTAGACAGAACAGTTGCAGCAATCGTAGAAGCTGTTAAAAGAACAGGTGCGGATATCAGAGGTCCGATACCAATGCCTACTAAAATCAAACGCTATACAGTTTTAAAATCTCCACACATTAACAAAGATTCTCGTGAGCAGTTTGAAATAAGAATTCACGCACGTATGCTAGATATAGTAGCAGCGACTCCAGATACAGTTGATTCTTTAACTAAGCTTGATTTAGCGCCAGAAGTAAGCGTTGAAGTAAGAGCTATGGGTAAGTAAGGATAAGATATGGAATATATTGTAGAAAAAATCGGAATGAGCAGAACAATTACTAATCCAAGTATCGCTGTAACTTTACTAAGAGTTGTAAATGCAAAAGTATGTGAAGTTGAAGGCGGAAAGGCTTTAGTAGCATATCCAAAAGGTAAAGCAAGTAATAAATGTGTCGCAGGACAACAAAAAAAGTATAATCTTTCTGCAGAATACAATAGATTTGCGACTTTAGAAGTAGCAAATACTGAAGCAGGAGATTTAGATGAAACTCCATTAAATGAAGCAAAAATTTTAAAAGTAAGCTTTAACACTAAAGGTAGAGGTTATAGCGGTGTTATGAAAAGACATAACTTCGCAGGGGGTCCAGCAAGTCACGGTTCTAGATTTCACAGACGCCACGGATCTATTGGCAATAGAGAATGGCCAGGTCGTGTTCAACCAGGTATGAAAATGGCAGGACACTATGGAAATACTAAAGTGACCGTTAAAAACGAAGTTGTATCTTATGATGCTGAAAACAAAATTTTAGTAGTTAAAGGTGCAGTACCAGGTTATAATGGTGCTATGGGTAAAATAAGGATTGCAAAATGAGTAAAGTAGTTGTTTTAAATGATAAATTAGAAAAAGCAGGTGAACTTGATTTACCTTCAAAATATGCGGAAGTAAATCCACACAATCTTTACTTATATGTAAAATCTTACCTTGCAAGTTTAAGAGCAAATACAGCTCATACTAAAGGTAGAAGTGATGTAAGTGGTGGTGGTAAAAAACCTTGGAGACAAAAAGGTCGTGGCGGTGCTAGAGCGGGTTCAACAAGAACTAACGTTTGGGTAGGCGGTGCGGTTGCTTTTGGTCCAACAAATGAAAGAAACTACTTCCAAAAAGTAAATAAAAAACAAAAAAGATTGGCGCTTGAAAGAGCTTTAGCAGATAAAGCAGCTAAGGGAGCATTATTTACTGCTGATTCTTTGGCTATTGAAAGTGGTAAAACAAAAGATGCAAACGCTGTGATTAAAAAACTTGGCGTCAAAGATGCTTTAATCGTTAAAGATTTACTAGATGAAAAAACACTTTTAGCTTACAGAAATTTAGCAAATTGCTATGTAGTTGATGTAACTGAAGTAAATGCTTATTTAGTATCTGTATTTAATGCTGTTATCATAGAAAAATCAGCGTTAGAATCTATTACAAAAGAGGGATAATTATGGCAGATATTACTGATATAAAGACTATACTTTACACAGAAAAAAGTTTGAATTTGCAAGAGCAAGGTGTCGTAGTTATTCAAACTTCACCAAAGATGACTAAAACAGGCTTAAAAGCGGTTTTAAAAGAGTATTTTGGTGTAACTCCAAAAAGCATCAATTCATTAAGAATGGATGGAAAAGTTAAGCGTTTTAGAGGTCGTTTAGGTCAAAGAAACGATTACAAAAAATTCTATGTTAAGCTACCTGAAGGTGTTAGCTTAGAAAATACGGAGGCTTAAGATGGCAATTAAAACTTATAAACCATATACTCCAAGTAGAAGATATATCACAGGTTTAAGTTCTGAAGATATTACAGCTAAACCAAGTGTGCGCTCACTACTTGTTAAACTTCCAGTGCACGCAGGTCGTAATAGCTATGGAAGAATTACAAGTCGTCATAAAGAAGCGGGTGCTAAAAAACTTTACAGAATTATTGATTTTAAACGTCGTAAATTCGGTATAGAAGGCAAAGTAGAAGCAATCGAGTATGATCCATATAGAAATTGTAGAATTGCTTTGATTGCTTATAAAGATGGGGAAAAAAGATATATTCTTCAACCACGTGGATTAAGCGTTGGCGATATCGTTGCAGCTGCTGAAAGCGGACTTGATATTAAACCAGGTAACGCAATGAAACTTAAAAACATTCCTGTGGGTACTATTGTTCATAATGTTGAGTTAAAGCCAGGTAAAGGCGGTCAAATGATTCGTTCTGCGGGTGCTTACGCACAACTTATGGGTAAAGAAGAAAAATATGTTATTTTAAGACTTGCAAGCGGCGAAATGAGACAAGTTTTAGCTGAATGTATGGCAAGTATCGGCGAAGTAGGTAACGAAGAATGGGCTAATGTAACTATCGGTAAAGCAGGTAGAAATCGCCATAGAGGTATCCGCCCGCAAACTCGTGGTTCTGCAATGAACCCAGTAGATCACCCGCACGGTGGGGGTGAAGGTAAGAAAAATTCAGGCCGTCATCCAGTAACTCCATGGGGTAAACCAACTAAAGGTGCGAAAACTCGTCGTAAAAAAGCTAGCGATAAGCTAATAATTTCAAGAAGAAAAGGAAAGTAAGATGGCTAGATCACTAAAAAAAGGTCCTTTTGTTGATGATCATGTAATGAAAAAAGTCATCGCTGCTAAAAAGGCTAATGATAATAAACCAATTAAAACTTGGTCAAGAAGAAGCACAATTACTCCTGATATGATAGGACTTACATTTAATGTTCATAATGGTAAAAGCTTCATTCCGGTTTATATTACTGAAAATCACATCGGTTATAAACTTGGTGAATTTGCTCCAACACGCACATTCAAAGGGCATAAAGGCTCTGTGCAAAAGAAAATTGGTAAGTAAGGGATAAGATATGAGTAAAGCATTAATTAAATTCATAAGATTATCTCCAACTAAAGCAAGATTGATTGCTAGAGAAGTTCAGGGGATGAATGCAGAATTAGCTATGGCTAGTTTAAAATTTATGCCAAATAAAGGTGCAAAATACATCGCAAATGCAATTTCAAGTGCAGTAGCAAATGGTGGCTTTGAAGCAAACGAAGTGGTTGTAAAAAGTTGTCGTGTTGACGCAGCTGCGGTATTAAAAAGATTTAGACCAAGAGCTAGAGGAAGTGCAAGTCGTATTAGAAAACCAACTTCACATATTTTAGTAGAAGTGGCAAAAGCAGAAGTGAAAGCTGAAGAGAAAAAAACAGTAGCTAAAAAAGCTCCAGCAGCTAAAAAGACTACTACAACAAAAGCTCCAGCTAAAAAAACAACAAGCACTAAAAAAGCAACAGCGAAAAAGGAAAGCTAATGGGACAAAAAGTTAATCCAATTGGTCTAAGACTAGGAATCAATAGAAATTGGGAATCAAGATGGTTTCCGACTAAAGCAAATTTAGTAGAAAATATCGGTGAAGATTACAAAATCAGAGCTTTCTTAAAAAGAAAACTTTATTACGCAGGAATCAGTCAAATTTTAGTAGAAAGAACTGCTAAAAAACTTCGCGTTACTGTAGTTGCCGCAAGACCAGGTATCATCATCGGTAAAAAAGGTAGTGATGTTGATAATTTAAGAAAAGAATTGCAAGATTTAATCGGTAAAGATGTAAATATCAATATCAAAGAAGAAAGAAAAGCAGGAGCTTCAGCTCAACTTGCTGCTGAAAGTGTTGCAACTCAACTTGAAAAAAGAATTGCTTTTAGAAGAGCGATGAAAAAAGTAATTCAAGGTGCGCAAAAAGCAGGTGCTAAAGGGATTAAAGTTTCAGTTTCTGGTCGTTTAGGCGGTGCTGAAATGGCAAGAACAGAATGGTATCTTGAAGGACGCGTTCCACTTCATACTTTAAGAGCAAAAATTGATTATGGTTTTGCAGAAGCTAGAACTACTTATGGAAACATAGGGGTTAAAGTATGGATCTTTAAAGGTGAAGTATTGCACAAAGGTATGCAACCTGAAAAAACTGAAGAAAGTGCTCCAGCTAAAAAGCCAAGACGCACAAGAAGGGGTAAATAATCATGTTAATGCCAAAAAGAACTAAATATCGCAAAATGATGAAAGGGCGTAACAGAGGTTATGCTAATCGTGGAACAGAATTTACTTTTGGTGAATTTGCATTAAAAGCAACTGAAGCAGGACGCATTAACTCACGCCAAATCGAAGCAGCGCGTATCGCTTTAACTCGTTTTGTTAAAAGACAAGGAAAAACTTGGATTAGAGTTTTCCCAGATAAGCCTTTGACAAAAAAACCTTTAGAAACTCGTATGGGTAAAGGTAAAGGTGCTGTTGAAGAATGGGTAATGAATATCAAGCCAGGTCGTATTATTTATGAAATGGCAGGAGTAAGCGAAGAAATGGCAAGAGAAGCATTGACTTTAGCTATGCATAAACTTCCATTTAAAACTAAGTTTGTTACAAGAGAGAGCCAAAATGAAATATACTGAGATTAAAGATAAAACAGCAGCTGAGCTTGCAACAATGCTAAAAGAAAAAAAGGTGCTTTTATTCACTTTAAAACAAAAGCTAAAAACAATGCAACTTACTAATCCAAAAGAGATTAGCCAAGTAAAAAAAGACATTGCTAGAATAAATACAGCAATTAACGCTTTAAGATAAGGATAGAAAATGGCATTTAAAAGAGAAATTCAAGGCGTTGTTGTTAAAATCGCTGGTGAAAAAACCGCAAGTGTTTTGGTTGAAAGAAAAGTGGTTCATCCAAGATATAGAAAAATTGTTAAACGCTTTAAAAAATATCTAATTCATGATGAGAGAAATGAAGTTAAAGTGGGTGATACTGTTGTTGCAGTAGAATGCAGACCACTTTCAAAAAGAAAATCATTTCGCTTAAAATCTGTATTAGCTACAGGAGTTGAGTAATGATTCAAAGTTTTACAAGACTTGCAGTTGCTGATAATAGCGGTGCAAAAGAATTAATGTGTATCAAGGTTTTAGGGGGTAGCAAAAGAAGATACGCTACCGTAGGTGATGTAATCGTTGCATCTGTTAAAAAAGCTTTACCAAATGGAAAAGTTAAAAAAGGTCAAGTGGTAAAAGCGGTTATCGTTAGAACTAAAAAAGAAATTCATAGAGATAATGGTTCTTTGATTCGTTTTGATGAAAATGCTGCGGTTATTCTTGACAACAAAAGAGAGCCTATCGGAACTCGTATCTTTGGGCCAGTGGGCAGAGAAGTTAGATATGGTGGCTTTATGAAAATCGTTTCACTAGCACCGGAGGTATTATAATGGCGGTTAAATTAAAAATCAAAAAAGGTGATAGCGTTAAGGTTATCACAGGCGATGATAAAGGTAAAACAGGTAAAGTTTTAGCGGTATATCCAAAAACACTTAAAGTGGTAGTTGAAGGATGTAAAATCGCTAAAAAAGCTATTAAGCCGAGTGAGAAAAACCCAAATGGTGGTTTTATCAATAAAGAAATGCCAATGGATATTTCCAATGTGGCAAAAGTTCAGGAGTAAGCGATGATGAGATTAAAAGAAAAATATAATCAAAGCATTAAACCTGCATTGGTTAAAGAATTTGATATTAAAAATCCTATGCTTATCCCTGTGATCGAAAAAGTAGTTATCAGCGTAGGTGCTGGTGAGTTGGCTAAAGATCAAAAAGTATTGCAAAATGTTGCAGATACTATTTCTTTAATTGCAGGACAAAAGGCTGTGATTACTAAAGCTAAAAAATCAGTTGCAGGATTTAAAGTTCGCGAAGGTTTTCCTGTGGGTGTAATGGTAACTTTAAGAAAAGAAAATATGTATGCTTTTCTTGATAAATTAATTTCTATTGCTTTGCCAAGGGTGAAAGACTTTAGAGGTTTAAGTAGAGATGGTTTTGATGGACGCGGAAACTATAACTTCGGTCTTGATGAGCAGTTGATGTTCCCAGAAGTGGAGTATGATAAAATTTTAAGAACTCATGGTATGAACATTTCTATAGTTACAACAGCACAAAATGACAAACAGGCACAAAAGTTATTAGAACTTATCGGTGTGCCATTTACAAAAGGAAAGTAAGATGGCTAAAAAATCAATGATTGCAAAAGCGGCACGCAAGCCTAAATTTAAAGTTAGAGCTTATACAAGATGCCAAATTTGTGGGCGTCCGCATTCGGTTTATAGAGATTTTGGAATTTGCAGAGTTTGCTTAAGAAAAATGGGCAACGAAGGTTTGATTCCAGGTCTTAAGAAAGCAAGTTGGTAAGGATAAAATATGATAAATGATATTATTTCAGATTCACTCACTCGTATCAGAAATGCAGGAATGAGAAAGCTTGAAACAACCAAGCTTTTACATTCTAAAGTTGTAGAAGCTTTAGTTGGAATTTTTCAAGCTAAGGGCTATATTGAGAGTTTTAATGTTATTGAAGAAGATAAAAAGAAATTTATCAATGTAGTTTTAAAATACGATGAAAAAGGTAAGAGTGTTATCAATGAGCTTAAAAGAATTTCTAAGCCTGGTCGTCGTGTTTATAAAGGTAAAGATGAAATCAAGCGTTTTAAAAATGGTTATGGTACTATCGTAGTTAGCACAAGTCATGGCGTTTTAGCTAATGATGAAGCTTATAAAGCAGGTGTTGGCGGCGAAATTTTATGTACCATTTGGTAAAAAATCTGCTTTTTATGGCATTGGGTATCCATTCTTTTAAAAAAGTAGAAATATCCTAGACAAATAAAAAGGAAAAATATGTCTCGTATAGGTAAACAACCGATTGCTATTCCAGCAGGAGTAGAAGTAAAATTAGAAGGAAATTTGCTTAAATTTAAAAAAGGAAATTTAGCAAAAGAACTTGATACTAAAGCAAATGTAAATGTTGAGATTAAAGATAATAATATTCTTTTTTCTCCAAAAGGTGAAGACAGACAAAGTAGAGCTTATTGGGGAACTTACAGAGCTTTAGCTTACAATATCGTTGTAGGTTTAACTCAAGGTTTTTCAAAAACTCTTGAAATCAATGGAGTTGGTTATAAAGCAGCTTTAAAAGGTAAAGTTTTAGAACTAAGCCTTGGTTTTTCTCATCCTATTAATTATGATATTCCAGAAGGAATTGAAATTGTAGTGGATAAAAATACTATTGCAGTTAAAGGAAGTGATAAACAAGTTGTAGGTCAAGTTGCTGCTCAAATTCGTGAATTTAGACCACCAGAGCCATATAAAGGAAAAGGCGTTAAGTATTCTGATGAACGCATTATCCGCAAAGCTGGTAAGACATCTAAGAAGTAAGGGTAGAATATGAGAGCAAATGTATTAAAAAGAAAACTAACTTTAAGAATCAAAAGAAAAAAAAGAATTAGAGCGAAAATTTCAGGTTGTGAAAATTTTCCAAGAATTTCTGTATTTAAATCAAACAGAACTCTATATATCCAAGCGATTGATGATGTAAAAGCTGTAACTTTAGCAGCAGTTGATGGACGCAAACTTGGCGTTAAAGCAAATAAAGAAGGTGCTAAAAAAATCGCTGCTGAATTTGCTAAAACTTTAAAAGCTAAAAAGATAGAACAAGCTGTTTTTGATAGAAATGGTTATGTATATCATGGTGTTATCGCAGCATTGGCTGAATCTTTAAGAGAAAATGGCATTAGGCTATAAGGGGTAAATCGATGGAAAAATATAATAGAGAAGAATTTGAAGAAGTAATCGTCGATATCGGCAGAGTTACTAAGGTTGTTAAAGGTGGTAGAAGATTTAGATTTACTGCTTTAGTTATCGTTGGAAACCGCAAAGGTTTAGTAGGTGTTGGTTATGGTAAAGCTAAGGAAGTTCCAGATGCCATCCGTAAAGCTGTTGACGATGCGTTTAAAAATATCGTTGAAGTTAAAACTAAAGGCTCAACTATCGCTCACGATGTAGAGGTAAAATATAACGCAAGTAGAATTTTACTTAAACCAGCTAGTGAAGGTACAGGAGTTATTGCAGGTGGTTCTACACGCCCTATCGTGGAACTTGCAGGTATTAAAGACATCTTAACCAAGTCTTTGGGTTCAAATAATTCAGCTAATGTGGTTCGTGCTACAATCAAAGCTTTAACAATGTTAAAAGGATAAGAAGATGAATTTAACAAAAGCAGCGGGTTCAACGCATAAAACTAAAAGAATTGGCCGTGGTCAAGGTTCTGGCATGGGTAAGACTGCTACTAAAGGGGGTAAAGGTCAAACTGCTAGAAAAGGTTATAATGAAAAAAGAGGTTTTGAAGGGGGTCAACAACCACTTCAAAGAAGACTACCAAAAGTAGGTTTTACTTCTAAAATTCAAAAACCTTATGTGATCAATGTTGAAAAAATCACAGCTGTAAAAGAGCTTAGTGAAATTACATTTGAGAGCATTAAAAGTGTTCACAAAATTTCAAAATCTGTGAATAAAATCAAATTAATTGGTGCAAGTGCAAAAGACTTAGTATCAAAAATCAAAGACGAGAATATTAGCGTCACCGGATCAAAATAATGAATAGAGCATTGACGAATAAGATTTTAATCACCTTAGCATTTTTATTTGCTTATAGGGTTCTGGCTTATGTGCCAGTTCCTGGCGTCAATGCTGATGTGATTGCGGAATTTTTTAATAACAATCAAAACAATGCTTTGGGTTTATTTAATGTTTTTAGTGGTGGAGCGGCTGAACGCTTTTCTATCATTTCTTTAGGTATTATGCCTTATATCACTGCTTCTATTATTATGGAGCTTCTTGCAGCAACTTTTCCAAATATTGGTAAGATGAAAAAAGAGCGTGATAGTATGCAAAAATATATGCAAATTATCCGTTATGCGACTATTGTGATTACTTTGGTTCAAAGTATAGGCGTTGCTATAGGTTTGCAAAGCTTGCACGGTCGTGGTGGTGCAGGGGCTATAATGGTAGAAGATTTAAATATGTTTATCGCACTTTGTGCTATTTCTATGCTTGCAGGAACTATGCTTTTAATGTGGCTTGGCGAACAAATCACACAAAGAGGTATAGGAAATGGTATTTCTTTAATCATTTTTGCAGGTATTGTTTCAGGTATTCCAAGAGCGATTTCAGGAACTGTAGGGCAAATCAATTCAGGCGAGATGAATTTCTTGACCGCTTTTGCAATTTTTGCTTTGATTTTAATCACTATAGGCGTGATTATTTATGTAGAACTTGGAGAAAGAAGAATTCCTATTTCTTATTCTCGTAAAGTTGTAATGCAAAATCAAAACAAACGCATTATGAATTATATTCCTATTAAACTCAATCTTAGTGGGGTTATTCCACCGATTTTTGCTAGTGCGATTTTGATGTTTCCAACAACAATTTTACAAACTAGTACAAATCCTTATCTACAAGCCATTAATGACTTTTTAAATCCAAATGGTTATTTGTTTCATGTTTTAACTTTCTTGTTTGTAATTTTCTTTGCTTATTTTTATGCTTCTATTGTATTTAACGCTAAAGATATAGCAGAAAATTTGAAAAAACAAGGCGGTTTTATCCCTGGAATTCGTCCAGGTGAGGGAACTTCAAATTATCTTAACGAAGTGGCTTCTCGTTTAACTTTATCAGGTTCTATTTATTTAGGACTTGTTGCAACCTTGCCTTGGGTTTTGGTGAAATTTATGGGTGTGCCTTTTCATTTTGGCGGTACTTCCGTACTTATTGTAGTTCAAGTAGCACTTGATACGATGAGAAAAATTGAAGCTCAAATTTATATGAGTAAATACCAAACTTTAAGTGCGGTAGGTTTGTAATATATTTCAACAAGGGTAATTTTCCTTGTTGAAATAATTTTTTTATTTTATTCTTTTTCTTGTATGTTTTATTTTTGTCAAATGTGTAAATAATCTACAAAAATTTAAATTAGCTTTTAAAATTTTTCTAATTTTTTTAAAAAAATACTAAAAATATGTAATACTAAAATTAGATTTGTTTAGGAGAAGCCATGAAGAATACTTTTAAAAAAGAATTTTTTCACTTTGATTTTGCTTTCTTTTTGTGGTTCTATTATTTATGGTTTGCCTTATTTTAGAAAGTATTATTATGATGATTATATGGCTTTGTATCATTTAGATAATTTTCAAATGGGTTTATTAGGTAGTGCTTATGGTTTGTTAGGACTTTTTTCTTATGCTTTGGGTGGATATTTAGCAGATCGTTTTGCTCCTAAGAAGCTTTTGATCTTTTCTTTGGTGCTACAGGATGTGGGGGTTTGCTTCATCTTTATTTTACTTCGCTTAAGGCTCTTATGATTATTTATGGGCTTTGGGGTATTACTTCGCTTCTTACTTTTTGGCCTTCTTTGATGAAAATCATACGCACTTTAGCCAGCAAGCAAGAGCAAGCAAGAGCTTATGGGGTCTTTGAAGGGGGTCGTGGTGTGGTTAGCACTATATATTTAGCTATTGCTACGGCTATTTTTGGCTATTTTCAAACCAAGGCTTTAGCTTCTAAGGGTATAGAGATGATTATCATTTTTTATTCTTTAGCTCTATAATTAGTGCAGTGATTTTGTTTCTTTTAAAAGAGAGTAAGCATGAAAAAAGTGAAAATTTAAAATGGAGTGATTTTTTATCTCTTATTAAAAATCCTGCTTTATGGCTTGTGGTGGCCATCACTTTTTGTACTTATTTTTTCAATATGAGTTTTTATTATTTTACCCCTTATGCGAGTAATGTTATAGGTACTTCTGCTGTATTTGCAGCTATTTTAGCGGTTTTAACCTCTTATATACGCCCCATTGTTTCTATAGTAGGTGGTTTTGTAGCTGATGGTTTTGGAAAGGCTAAGGTTATGTTAGTGGGTTTTGTAACCATGGGACTTGGAGTGGTGCTTTTAATGTTTAGTGCTTATTGGGGTGTTTTATACAAATGGTGGCTTTAACCTTAGCTTGTGTGATTGTTTATGTGGCTATGTATTCTAATTTTAGTATTTATTATTCTTTATTAAGCGAGGGTAAAATTCCTGTACATTTAGCTGGTATGGCCATAGGTATAGTTTCTACTTTTGGATATTTGCCTGAAGTTTTTGCACCTGTTTTAGCCGGAGATTTGCTTGATAAATATCAAGGAGTAAAGGGTTTTCATATCTATTTTAGTATCATGATTGCTATGGCTATTATGGGTGCTAATTTTTGTTTGTTTTGGATAAAAAAATACAATAAAAAAAGGAAAAAAATATGAAGAAAATAATTAAAGATTTTAAATTTAAAGTGAAAGTGATAGAAAATATTTGGATTACTTTAAAGGATGGCACAAGGCTTTCTTCTAGAATTTGGTTTCCACAAACCGATGAGAAACTTCCTGCTATTTTAGAATACATTCCTTATAGAAAAAATGATGGTACAAGAACAAGAGATGAACCTATGCATGGCTATTTTGCAGGCAATGGTTATGTTGTTGTAAGAGTGGATATGAGAGGCAGTGGGGAATCTGATGGGCTCTTAAAAGATGAGTATTTAAAGCAAGAACAAGATGATGCCTTAGAGCTTATAGAATGGATAGCCAAACAAGAATGGTGCAATGGTAAAGTAGGCATGATGGGTAAGTCTTGGGGTGGTTTTAATTCTTTGCAAGTGGCTGCTAGAAGACCTAAGAATTTAAAAGCCATTATAGTGGTGGGTTTTACCGATGATAGATACAATGAAGATATACATTATAAAGGCGGGTGTTTGCTCAATGATAATTTTTGGTGGGGCAATATCATGCTTGCTTATCAAGCCCGTTTTGTAGATCCAAAAATTGATCCAAATGGAAGAGAGAAATGGCTTCATAGACTTGAAAATATGCCTTTATGGCCTGCTTTATGGATGGAACATAATTTAAAGGATAAGTATTGGAAACATGGCTCGGTGAGTGAAAATTATGAGGATATACAAGTACCTGTTTTTGCTTTAGATGGATGGGCTGATTCTTATACCAATCCTGTTTTTACTCTCATGCAAGGTTTAAAGGTTCCAAGAAAAGCCATTATAGGCCCTTGGGCTCATGTTTATCCGCACGATGGTTTTCCAGCTCCTGCTATGGGATTTTTACAAGAAGCTTTAAAATGGTGGGATAAATGGCTAAAAGATGAAGATAATGATGTTCTTGATTGTCCTATGATACAAGCTTATATAGAAGATCCTTTAAAACCTAGTTCTAAAGTGAGTGAGGTTAAAGGGCGTTTTGTGGGATTAGAAAGTTATCCTAGTAAGGATATAAATTATCATACCTATTTTTTAAATCCTTATAGACTCACTCAAGAAAAAAGCAAGCAAAGCATTAAGATTAATACCCCACAAAATCATGGACTTTTAGCTGGAGAGTGGATGGGAGCAGTCGTTTTGGGAGAAAGTCCTGCAGATCAAAGATTAGATGATGGTTTAGCTGTGGTTTTTGAAAGTGAAATTTTGCAAGATGAGTTTGATGTTTTAGGTTATCCCTTGTTAAAAGTGAAATTAAATAGCGATAAGCCTAAAGCTATGCTTTTTGCACAACTTAGTGAAGTAAGGGAAGATGGCTTTGTACAAAGGGTGAGCTATGGGGTTTTAAATTTAGCCTTAAATAAAGAAAGAAGTGAATTTACACCCTTGATAAAAAATGAATGGATCCAAAGAGAGCTAAGGCTTGATTGTTGTGGATATCGTTTTGCTAAGGGATCTAAGATAAGACTTTCTTTGGCTACAACCTTTTGGCCTATGTTTTGGCTTATGCCTGAAAATGTGACCTTGACTTTGGATTTAAATGAATGCGATTTTGCTTTACCTGTTTTTAGTGGCAAGGATAGCAATAAAGTGAATTTAGAAGCTCAAAGTGCTCCTTTAACTCCTCTTACTTTGCTTAAAGAAGGTAGGGTAGATAGGAGTATAACTTATGATATTTTAAGCGATACTTACGCTTGTATAACCGATGGAGTGGGTGGAGTTTTTGGCGAAGGTATTTATAGATTTGATGAGATTGATGTTTTAGTAGAACACAATCTTAAAAGAGAGCTAGTCCTTCAAAATGAAGATCCTCTAAGTGCTAAACACACTATCACTCAAAAGATGAAAATTGGTAGGGAAAATTGCATGATGGATGCTGATATTATTCTTACTCAAACCAGTGATAAGGAGTATTTTTATATCAAGGGTAAAATGCAGGTTAAGGAAAATGAAAAACTTGTCTTTGATAAAAATTATAATTATAAAACTCTACGAAAGAGTTTGTAAATCCTAGATAATTAAACCTAAATTTATCAGGTTTAATTAAAAATTATGAAGAATATAATTAATTGAATTAATTTATCCTAGGTTTTTGCTTTAAAAATAAAAACACAATGCACATTATAAAAATTACTATTGACCATATTAAAAAAGCATCTACAAGACCCATTTGTCTAACGATAGGTTGAGAGATAATAGGACTTAAAAATTGTCCTAAAAATATACAACTTGCTAAAATTCCATAAGCCCTAGCGCGAGCATTTTCAGGACAGATTGAAAAAAGATAAGCCGTATTATTTACAAGCATAATACCTCCGCCCATTCCAAGCAAAGCTAAGGCGATTAAAACTGTAAAAAAGCTATCTACTAAAAAAAGCAGCAAAAAAGAACAAGATACGATAAAAAGAGTTAAAACATAGATAGTTTTAATACTTAAGAATTTTATAATATATCTATAGCTTAGAGAGAAAAAACCATAACATAGTGCAGATACAGACATCGAAATACCTATATATTTAGGATCCAATCCTAAATGTTCTTCTATATAGTAAGGAAGTTGAGTTGGCGAAATATAATAAACTACCATGATAAAAAAACCTATAAAATAGATAGGGAAAAATTGCCAATAATTTGTTTTTGCTTCTATTTTTGTATGATTATAGAATTTAAATTTTCTAGGTTCAAAAAGATAAATGATAGCCATTAAGGTAATTAAAATTCCAAGTCCATATACTAAAAAAGGATAACGCCAAGAATAACTCGAAACAAATCCTGCAATAGAAATAAAAACAGCACCCCCTACCGCACAAAAAAATCCTTGAAGACTTAAAGCATTTTCTCTGCGATTAAAGCCACCACGACTATAATAATCTCCAAGTAAAGCCGAAGCGCCTGTCATTATAAAAGCAGTTGCCATACCAAAAATAGCTCTTGAAGTCAGTATAGCATAAATATCATTTAAGAAAAAGCCACTTACTCCAGAAATAGTCCAAACCACCATAGCTGGAAGAATGAATTTTAATTTGCCAAATTTATCCATTAAAATACCAGCAAATGGAGATAAAATGACAACAAAAATAGCAGGGATGGTTAAAACTAAGCGAACAAGTATATCAAGATGAGCTAATGTGAAACTTGAAGCAAGAGTAGCGCCACTTTGGGTTAAAAGTTCTTCAAAATGTCTGTTGATAGCAGGCAGAGCAGATGAAATGACCACGCTTCCTAGCATAGTCATAGCGGCCATAGAAAACACAGCCGCTTTAAATCCGGACTTTTCAGTAATTTGAATTATTTTTTTATCCATTTTCGTGTCATTTGGATGAAATTTATAAGTTTTGCCATTCATAATTTTTGCCTTTTTTGTTTTATTATACTCTAAAAATTATGGTTTGTATTTAAAATTACTTAAAATTATATTTTATTTATTTTGTTATGATAGTTTTGTTTTTAAAATATTTTAGCTTGATTAAAATATATTTTATAAGTAGAATTTTAAATATTTTTAGCTAAATTCAGCTTTTTATTTAACAAGGGTGCAAAATGAAGAAAAATTTAATCATAGTAGAATCTCCTGCAAAAGCTAAAACCATAGGAAATTTTTTGGGAAAAGATTATGAAGTTATCGCTTCCAAAGGACATATTAGAGATTTGCCTAAATCAAGCTTTGGGATTAAAATAGAAGATGATGAATTTATCCCTGAGTATAGAATCACAAGTGATCATAGCGCCTTAGTTAAAGAACTTAAAAGCAAAGCCAAAGATGCCAAAGAAGTCTATCTTGCAACGGATGAGGATAGAGAAGGAGAGGCTATAGCCTATCATATTGCAAAAGCTATAGGAAAAGATGAAAACACCTTACCACGTATTGTTTTTCATGAAATCACTAAAAACGCTATAGAAAATGCTTTAAAAAATCCAAGAAAATTAGATATGCACTCTGTAAATGCTCAGCAAACTAGACGCCTTTTAGATCGCATTGTAGGGTATAAGCTCAGCCCTTTATTGGGACAAAAAATTCAAAGAGGACTTAGTGCTGGGCGTGTTCAAAGTGCAGCTTTAAAGATCATAGTCGATCGTGAAAAAGAAATTCGTGCCTTTGTACCCCTAGAATACTTTAGCATAGATATGATTTTTCAAAAAGATTTAGATGCAGAACTAGTTGAGTTTGATAAAGCCAAGATAGAAAAACTTACCATTGCTAACAAAGATCGTGCTAAACTCATACTAGAGGCTTGTAAAAATGAAGCTTATACTATAAGCGACATTGAAAGTAAAGAAAGAAAAATCGCTCCACCGCCTCCTTTTATGACTTCAACCTTGCAGCAAAGTGCTAGCAATCGCCTTGGTTTTAACCCTAAAAAAACCATGATGATAGCTCAAAAACTCTATGAGGGAGTAAATACCCATGAAGGCGTGATGGGGGTTATTACCTACATGAGAACCGATAGTTTAAATTTGGCCAAAGAAGCTATAGAGAATGCAAGAAAATTCATACAAGCAAATTTTGGCAAAGACTATCTTCCAAGTAAAGCAAATGTATACACTACAAAAGCCAAAGGTGCTCAAGAAGCTCATGAAGCTATACGTCCTACAAATTTAAGTTTTACTCCAGAAATTGCGGCCAAATTTTTAGACAAAGATGAGTTAAAACTTTACACACTTATTTACAATCGCTTTTTAGCCTGTCAGATGAATCCTGCTATCTCTCAAACTCAAAATGTATTTGTAAAAAATGATAGAGCAGTTTTTAAAATAAGCGGTAGAAAAATCCTTTTTGATGGATATTATAAAGTTTATGGTGATATGGATAAGGATAAAATTTTACCAAATTTTAAAATAGGTGAAAATTTAAAAATACAAAATTTAGAAATGAACTCACATTTTACCGAACCACCTTCAAGGTATTCAGAAGCAGGACTTGTAAAAAAACTTGAAAGTTTAGGCATAGGTCGCCCTTCTACCTATGCGCCAACCATTTCTATACTTACAAGCCGTGATTATGTAAAAATAGATAAAAAACAACTCATTCCTAGCGATGTTGCTTTTAATGTAACCGAAGTGCTTGAAAAAAATTTTAGCGATATAGTAGATAGTAAATTTACTTCAAACCTTGAAAATACCTTAGATGAAATCGCAGAAGATAAGGCAGATTGGCAAGAAACTTTAAAAGAATTTTACTATCCTTTTATGAGAAAAATCGAAGAAGGAAAAACAAAAATAGCTAGTCAAAAAACTGTCACAAAGCTAGGCGAAAGTTGTCCTGATTGTGGCGGGGAGCTTGCTATTAGAAAAGGGCGTTTTGGAGAATTTGTAGCGTGTTTAAATTTCCCAAAATGTAAGTATTCAAGAAATTTAAAAAGTGAAAGTAAAAATGAAAGCGAAAATACTGCTGCAAAAGCTAAAGCTAATGGTACAGGTATTACTTGTCCAAGTTGTCAAAAAGGTGAAATCGTAGAACGCTTTTCAAAACGCGGTAAATTTTATGGTTGTAGTGCTTATCCAAAATGCAATTTTATAAGCAAATACAAACCAAGTGAAGAAAAATGCGAAGAGTGTGGCGAAACTTTAGTGATAAAAGAGCTTAAAAAAGGTATATTCTTAGAATGCTTAAAGTGCAAAATCAAAAAAGAAATGAAGGATTAGAATGCAAATCATGCTTTGTGCTATTTCAAATATAGCGAGTGGAAATTGTTCAGAAGACTGTAAATACTGCACCCAAAGTGCTCATGTAAAAACAGATATTCAAAAATATCGTCGTAAAGAACTTTCACAAATCGTTTTAGAAGCGAAAATGGCAAAGAAAAATGAAGCCTTGGGTTTTTGTTTGGTTACAGCAGGACTTGGGCTTGATGATGAAAAGCTTGAGTATGTTTGTGAGGCTGCTAAGGCTGTGCAAAAAGAAGTGCCTAATTTGCTTTTAATTGCCTGTAATGGTATGGCAAGCGTGGAACAACTCAAAGAACTTAAAAAAGCAGGAATTTTTTCTTATAATCACAATCTTGAAACTTCTAAGGAATTTTTTCCACAAATTTGCACCACTCATACTTGGGAAAGTAGATTTCAAACCAATTTAAACGCTAAAGAAGCAGGACTTATGCTTTGTTGTGGTGGAATTTATGGTATGGGTGAGAGTGAAGAAGATAGACTAAGTTTTAGAAAATCTTTGCAAGAATTACAGCCTTTTTCAACGCCTATTAATTTTTTTATAGCCAATGAAAATTTAAAACTACAAGTTCCAAGACTTAATGCTGATGAAGCCTTAAAAATTGTTCGTGATACCAAAGAGGCTTTACCGCAAAGCGTGGTAATGGTAGCAGGTGGGCGTGAAGTGGTGTTGCGAGAAAGGCAGTATGAAATTTTTCAAGCAGGTGCTGGGGCTATTGTTATAGGGGATTATTTAACCACTAAAGGTGAAAAACCAAGTCAAGATATAATAAAATTAAAAGAAATGGGATTTACTTTTGCATCAGAGTGTCATTGATCCACAAGGTTTAATTGATCTAAAAATTCTTATTGTTATAGCTTTATGCTTACTTTTTTCTCCGCATATTGCGAGAATTTTACGCTTGCCTCTTTCAGCTACTGAAATTATTTTAGGGGCAATAATAGCGTATTTTGGTTTCATAGGAAAAAGTGAAAATTTTGCACTTTTAGCCAATGTAGGTTTTTATTATCTAATGTTTATAGCGGGTATGGAGGTAAATTTAAGAGCCTTTTTTAATATGGATAAAGAAGTCGCCAAAAAAAGTTTTTTTTATATTTTTTTACTTTATACTTTATCTTCTTTTATAGTATGGATTTTTGGACTTTCTTTAGTATTTGTTATCATTATACCTGTGATGAGTGTAGGGCTTTTATCTTTACTTTTTAAGGATTTTGGAAAAGAGTGTTATTGGCTAAATATTGCTATGATAGTAGCTACTTTAGCTGAGGTGATTTCTATTGTGCTTTTGACTATAGCGGGAGCTTTTTTGCGCGAAGGAACAGGTATTATTGATGTAGCGCAAAGTATTTTATATCTTAATATCTTTTTGGGGCTTTGTTTGCTTGGATTTAAAATGCTTGGTGTGCTTTTTTGGTGGTATCCTCAGCTTAAAGTTGTGCTTATGCCATGGGAAGATAAAAATGAAAAAGATATAAGATTTTGTATGGCCATTTTTATACTGATCATTGTTGCTATGGTTATTACAAAACTTGAAATCGTTCTTGGTTCTTTTATAGCAGGTTCATTTATAGCTACTTTTTTTGATCATAAAAAAGATCTTGAGCACAAGCTTTCTACTTTTGGACACGGGTTTTTAATCCCTATTTTTTTTATCCATATAGGTTCAACCTTTGATCTTAAAATGATTTTAGATTATAAAATCGTTTTACAAGCATTTTTACTTATGTTTGTTATGGTGGGTTTAAGAATTTTATGTGCAAGTGTTTTTTTAAAAAGAATTGGTTTTAAAAATATGATTTTATTTGGTCTTAGTCATTCTATGCCTTTAACCTTGCTTATAGCAACAGCTACTCTGGGTTATTCGGGCAAGGTTATTGATGAGAAGCTTTATTCAGCACTTATTTTAACAGCGTTATTTGAGGCTGTTATTGTTATGAGCATGATTAAATTTCTTTCTAATTCTAAAAAATGAAAGTTACTTTTTTACTCAAAAAAGCAAATAAAATCTTAAAAATTTAATAATAAAAAAACTCATAATCGTCCTTTTTTGTTAGAATTAATAAAAGTAACAATAAAAGGAGCGAAAATGTCAAATTCCGTTACTATAACCGATAATAGAAATGGAAAAAGCTATGAATTTCCTATATATGACGGTACAACTGGGCCAAGCGTTGTAGATATGTCAAGTTTTTATAAACAAACAGGAATGTTTTCTTATGATGAGGGCTTGACTTCTACAGCTACTTGTAAATCAAAAATCACTTATATTGATGGAGAAAACGGAATTTTAATGCACCGTGGCTATCCTATAGAGTGGCTTGCTGAAAACAAACTTTATTTAGATGTGGTTCATCTTTTACTTTATAAAGAATTGCCTGATGCTACGCGTCTTGAAGCATTTCGTTATGAAATGAAAAAACGTTCTTTTATCCATGAAGGTATGCATCGTCTTTTTGATTCTTTCCCTGATAATGCTCATCCTATGGCAGTTTTACAAGGTGCTGTTTCATCGCTTAGTGCTTTTTATCCTGATCATTTAAACATGAATGTAAAAGAAGAATATATGGAAATGGCAGCTAGAATAGTAGCTAAAATCCCTACTATAGCGGCCACCGCTTATAGATATAAACACGGCTTTCCTATGGCTTATCCAAATTTAGATCGTGGTTTTACAGAAAATTTCTTATATATGTTAAGAACTTATCCTTACGATCATGTAGAGCTTAAACCTATAGAAGTAAAAGCACTTGATACGGTTTTTATGCTTCATGCAGATCATGAGCAAAATGCTTCAACTTCAACAGTTCGTGCTGTGGGTTCAACTCATGCTCATCCTTATGCCTGTATAGCAGCAGGTATTGGTGCGCTTTGGGGTCATGCACATGGTGGAGCTAATGAAGGTGTTATTAGAATGCTTGAGCAAATAGGTAGTGTTGATAGGGTAGATGAATTCATCAAAAGAGCTAAGGATAAAAACGATCCTTTCCGCTTGATGGGCTTTGGGCATAGGGTTTATAAAAATTTTGATCCTAGAGCAAAAGTACTGAAAAAGCTTCGTGATCAACTTATTGATGAGTTGGGTATTGATACCAATCTTATTAAAGTAGCAACGCGTATAGAAGAGATTGCTTTAAGCGATGATTATTTTGTTCAAAGAGGGCTATATCCGAATGTTGATTTTCATAGTGGACTTATTTTAAAAGCCTTAGGTATTCCAAATGAAATGTTTGCTACTTTATTTGTTATAGGACGCACCCCAGGATGGATAGCTCAGTGGATAGAACAAAAAGAGCAAGAAAGTCTTAAAATAGTCCGTCCAAGACAACTTTATTTGGGTGAAACTAGTAAAATTTAATTAAAATTTTTGTGGAAATTAAAAATTCCACAAAATCTTCTTGTATAATTTTAAAAAATCTTATAGAAAGTCTTATAATCATGCTTAATCTTGATAAATTTTTAGAAATTGCTATAAATGCTAGCAATCAAGCTTCTAAAGCTATTTTAGAAGAGAGAAAAAATTTCAAAACTTGGGAAAAAGAAGATAAAAGCCCGCTTACATCAGCAGATCTTGTTTCTAATAAAATTCTAAATGATATTTTAGGTTCTACGGATATTAAAATTTTATCAGAAGAAAAATTACTCAGCAAAGAAGAGTGTGAAGAATTAAAAACTTTTTGGCTTATCGATCCTCTTGATGGAACAAGTGGTTTTTTAAAAGGCAGTGATGAATTTTGCATTATGATAAGTTTGGTTCATGACAATCGCCCTGTTTTATCGCTTATACAAAACCCATTAAAAGGTGATATATTCTATGCTCATGCAAAAACCAAGGTTTATAAAAACGATAAACCTTTGCAAATTGACCAGCAAGAATACGAGAAAAATAAATATAAAGCCTTATTGAGTGTTAATCATCTTAGCAAAGAAGATGAAGACTTTGCAAAAGAGCATCAATTAGAAGCTATTAATATAGGCTCTGGATTGAAATTTTGTGCTATTTTAGAGGCTAGGGCAGGAGTTTATAAAAGATTTGAAAAGCTTAATATTTGGGATATTGTAGCAGGAGATTTTTTGATTAATCAAAATGGAGGATTTATGGGGGATTTTTCTAAAAAATACATTTTATATAACCCTTTAAATTATAAATCCAGTCCTTTTATTTGTGTTTCATCTAGGAATTTTTTACAAGATTTTTTATAAAATAAAGAGTATAATTTTATATTTAAATAGTTTATAAGGATGAAGATGAGGTATTGTTTCATTTTGTTTTTAAGTTTAGTTTTAAGTTCTAATCTTTTAGCAAATAATTTTTCTCAGAAAAAAGTTATTAAAATTGAAAAAAGTGCAGATAGCTTTGAAGTAATAGATCTAAATCAAAATGTTGCAAATCCAAATTTAAATCAACAAAAAGCATTGTTTGATAGTTCTACTTTAATTGAAAAAAAATCGCAAATCACTAAAGATAAGGATATTGATTTTGCTATTGTATTAACTTCTAGGAAAAATTTCGGTTATTTTTTAGATGGTTTTAGGGTGAGTGATAAGGAATTTTCTACATTATTTGCTAAAAATTTGATTCAAAGTTTAAAGCTTAATTGGGTTAATTCTGCTGCAAATGGTATTTATCAAAGTCCTAAAACTTTGTCATATTTTAGCCCTAATGATGCAAAACTTATAAATGTAAGTCCTTTTTTAACACAAGAAAAAGATAAGGCTAAAATGTATGCTAAATTTACAGATTATGTTGTGGTGGTAAATTTGCAAGATTTTTATGTAAATATTACAAATTATTTTATCACAACTAGTAAAGAGGGTGTAGCTAATGTTAATTTTAAAATTATTTCTACAAGCAATGGAAAAATTCTTGTAGCAAAAAATGCAGAATTAAATTTGACATTAAAAAATCAAGATGCAAAACAAAATTATCAAGATATTGTAAATCAAATGCCAAAAATGTTAGCTAGTGTTATAGATAATGAAATAAAAAAATTAAAATTAACTATCAATTAATTTAAAGATATATTGAAAATTTTTAGATAATAATCACTTCATTTTCTAAGTTTATGCCAAATTCCTCAAAGACTTTTTTTCTAGCCAATTCGATAAGAAAAAACGCATCTTCAAAACTTGCATTTTTTTTATTGATTAAAAAATTTGCGTGTTTATCGCTTAACATAGCATCTCCCTTGCTAAATCCTTTAAGTCCTACAGCTTCGATTAAACGTCCTGCAAAGTCGTTTTTTGGATTTTTAAAGATAGAGCCAAAGCTTGCTCCACTAGGTTGGTTGCTTCTTGCATTTTTTAAAGCTTCATCTTTAAGGGTATCAAAGCCAAAATTTAATTTAAATTCAGCCCAAAAAAAAGGCATATTTAAAGGACAAAAACGATAATCAAAATTTATATTTTCTCTTAGAATTTCGCCTTGAGAAGTAGCAATTTTGATTAAATTTTGACTGATACACTCTCCTTTAAGCCCTGCATTCATTTTCAAAAGCCCACCAAGTGTGCCAGGAATTTTGCTTAAATACTCAAAACCCTTAAGATTATTTTCTTTAGTAAAGCGATATATTTTACTTGATTTTGTTTTGCAGCCTATGCGAAGATGTATAAAATCTTTATTTTGATCTAAAATTTGTATAAAATCAAAACCATCTCCTAAAATTCCTATATTTTTAGGTTTTGGGCTAATTAAAAGGTTATTTGCACCACCTATTAAAAAACCATCAAAATCACAAATTTGATCCAAAACTAAAACTTCAAATTCGTTTCCTATACGCACAGAAGAGTATTTTTTAAAATCAATGATCATTTGATAAAAGTTGGAATTTGATTTAGTATATTCTCAGTAAAATCAATCATAGTTGTAGTCATCCAAGGCATTAAAAAGATTAAAATAACCACAACCAAGATGATTTTAGGAACAAAAGAAAGTGTCATTTCATTAATCTGTGTAGTTGCTTGAAAAATACTGATCACAAGCCCTGCAATAAGTCCTGCCAAAAGCATAGGCAAGGAAAGTAAAAGTGTGATTTTAAAGGTTTGCACTCCAAGAGCAACTAAGGTACTTTCGTCCATTTTTATCCTTTTTAAGAATTTCTAGCTTCTTCGTATTCGCTAGGGATAAGATAATCATTTACATGTATGATTTTATCATAAAATTTATAATCATATCCTAGTTTAAAAAGCGTATCTACAGCTAAAAGTTGAGTTTGATTCATGCTAATAGAGTTTTTATTGGCATATAAATTAAGATAAGTATCAAGTTTTTCTTCATCAACACGGATAAGTTTTCTTTCCATAAGCATAGGGGCTAAAATTTTACGATTTGCATCGGCAATTTTTACAGCATTGGTTAAATCTCTTTCGATCTTAATCGCATCGCTTAAAGGCAAAGAACGACGCAAAGCCATTCCACCTAAAGGCAAAGGCAAATTTTCTTTAGCAAATTCAAGCCATATATCCCAAAGTTCTGCTTCCACGCAAAGACTTTGATCAAATTCTAAAATGCTTTCATGGATCAAAACTCCTGCATCTACTTCGCCACTTAAAACTACATTTTCAATGTCTAAAAAATTCTTATAAATAATTCTTGCTTCAGGGTATTTCATACGAAAAATCAAAGCATTGGTGGTATTTGCTCCACTCAAAGCGACTTTAAAATTTCTTTTTAAATGTGTGTCTTTTTTCTTGATGAGTTTTGGCCCATAACCTTCACCAAAACTCACTGCTGTGCGTAAAAGCGCATACTCAGAAGCGATTAAAGGATAAAGCCCAAAAGAAATAGCCGTAGCATCAAATTCATTTTTCAAGGCAAATTCATTTAAAGTTTGTATATCTAAAGCTGTATTTTCATAAGCAAAATCATTCCCTATCCACCCAAATTTAATAGCCATATACATAAAAATATCATCAGCATCAGGAGAATGTGCAATAGTAATTTTTTTCATCTATGCTTCCTTGTAAATCTTTGCTTTAATTCTAGCAAAATAAATCATTATTTAATTTTATTTTGTTAGAATTCTAGCTAAAAATTTAGAATTTTTAAGGAAAGTTATGGATGATAATAAAAGAAAATCTCTAGACGCTGCCCTAAAAAGTTTAGATAAAACCTTTGGAAAAGGCACTATTTTAAGACTAGGGGATAAAGAAGTTGAGCAAATCGATAGCATAGGCACAGGTTCAGTTGGGCTTGATCTTGCTTTAGGTATAGGCGGTGTTCCAAAAGGAAGAATTATAGAAATTTATGGACCTGAAAGTTCAGGTAAAACCACTCTAACTTTACATATTATCGCAGAATGCCAAAAAGCAGGTGGAGTTTGTGCTTTTATCGATGCAGAACATGCGCTTGATGTAAAATATGCTAAAAATTTGGGTGTAAGTACAGATGATTTGTATGTTTCTCAGCCTGATTTTGGAGAACAAGCCTTAGAAATTGTAGAAACTATAGCAAGAAGTGGCGCAGTAGATCTTATCGTAGTAGATAGCGTTGCAGCACTTACTCCAAAAGCAGAAATTGAAGGCGATATGGGCGATCAACATGTAGGACTTCAAGCAAGACTTATGTCTCAAGCTCTAAGAAAACTTACAGGTATAGTTCATAAAATGAATACCACAGTAATTTTTATCAACCAAATTCGTATGAAAATCGGTGCTATGGGTTATGGCACTCCTGAAACTACAACAGGTGGAAATGCATTAAAATTCTATGCTTCTGTGCGTTTAGATGTTAGAAAAGTAGCAACCTTAAAACAAAACGAAGAACCTATAGGAAACCGCGTTAAAGTAAAAGTAGTTAAAAATAAAGTTGCTCCTCCATTCAGACAAGCTGAATTTGATGTGATGTTTGGAGAGGGTTTAAGCCGTGAAGGTGAATTGATCGATTATGGTGTAAAACTTGATATCGTAGATAAAAGTGGTGCGTGGTTTTCTTATAAAGATAAAAAACTTGGACAAGGTAGAGAAAATTCAAAAGCTTTCTTAAAAGAAAACCCTGAAATTGCAGATGAAATCACAAAAGCAATTCAAAATTCTATGGGAATAGAAGGTATGATCAGCGGTAGCGAAGATGACGAAGGAGAAGAATAATGTTAGTAATTGAAGATGTTAGAGCCTATGAAGTTCTTGATAGTAGAGGAAATCCAACCGTAAAAGCCGAAGTTACGCTAAGCGATGGAAGTGTAGGTGCGGCCATAGTTCCAAGTGGTGCAAGTACAGGTTCAAAAGAAGCCTTAGAATTGCGTGATAATGATGAAAGATTTGGCGGAAAAGGCGTTTTAAAAGCTGTTGCAAATGTCAATGAGACCATTGCAGATGAAATTTTAGGACTAGATGCTTTTAATCAAACTCAACTTGATGATACTTTGCGTGAGCTTGATGGAACAAATAATTACTCAAATTTAGGTGCAAATGCGACTTTAGGCGTATCTATGGCAACAGCTCGTGCGGCTGCAGCTGCTTTGGGAATGCCTTTATATCGCTACTTAGGTGGTGCAAATGCGAGCATTTTACCCGTGCCAATGTGTAATATCATAAATGGCGGTGCTCATGCAAACAACAATGTAGATTTTCAAGAATTTATGATCATGCCTTTTGGTTTTACTAGTTTTAAAGAAGCTTTGCGTTCAGTTTGTGAAATTTATGCGATATTAAAAAAAGAACTCGCAAATTCTGGACATTCTACGGCTTTAGGCGATGAAGGCGGTTTTGCTCCAAATTTAGCTAACAACACAGAACCTATCGATCTTTTAATGACTTGTATCAAAAAAGCAGGTTATGAAAATCGTGTAAAAATCGCTCTTGATGTGGCAAGTACAGAATTTTTCAAAGATGGCAAATATCACATGGAAGGCAAGGCTTTTTCAAGCGAGGATTTGATCGAACGCTATGTAGAACTTTGTGCAAAATATCCAATTTGCAGTATCGAAGATGGCTTAGCTGAAAATGACTTTGAAGGTTGGATCAAGCTTACTGAAAAATTGGGCAATAAAATTCAGCTTGTAGGCGATGATTTATTTGTAACTAATGAAGATATTTTAAGAGAAGGCATCATCAAAAAAATGGCAAATGCTGTGCTTATTAAACCAAATCAAATCGGAACTATTACCCAAACTATGAGAACTGTGCGTTTAGCGCAAAGAAATAACTATAAATGTGTGATGAGTCATAGAAGTGGCGAAAGTGAAGATGCTTTTATAGCAGATTTTGCTGTAGCTTTAAATACAGGACAAATCAAAACAGGAGCCCTAGCAAGAGGTGAAAGAACCGCAAAATACAATCGCTTACTTGAAATTGAACTTGAAAGCGATGAATACTTAGGAGAAAAGCTCTGAGTGATTTACTTAAAGAATACGACGAAAGCACAAGAAAAAAAAGTTTTTATACCCATGTTATAAAAATGATTTTTTGGGCTTTTCTTGTTGTAATTGGAGCGATTTATTTTGGCAATATGTTTTTTGGGCAGTATTCTTTAGATGCTTTATTAAGCTTAGAAAATACCAAAGAAGAGCTTAATAAAAAGATTATTTTGCTCAAAGAACAAAATGCTAAAGCACAAAAAGATTATTTTGAATTAAAAGGATTATACCCAAATGAAAACTAGAATTTTGGCAATATTTTTTATTTTTACCTCTCTTTTATATGCTGATGAAAATCCTTTCAAGACAGATCAAAATATAACCTTGGTTGCTCCACCTGAATTTCAAAAAGAGGAAGTTAAATTTAATTCTAGTGCAAGAATTTTAAAAAGCATCACTTTTAATTATATCAATTTAGACGGAAGTGAAGATAAGATCGATTTAGATGTCAATAAAAGTATTGATTGGCACGATACTTATACTATATCAAGATTTAAAAGCCCTGATCCTTCAAAAGTACTTGATATTTCAGTTACTATACCTGAAAAAAATAGCTCTAAACAAGAATCAAACTCAACAGCTAATGTTGAAATACCTTTACAGGTTGCAAAGATTTATGATTTTATTTCTTACGCGGTTTATAAAAACAAAATAAAACTTAACACTAGTGATGAAATGATCACAGATTTTTCAGTAGGAAATCCAAGCAAAATCGTTATAGATTTTAGATCTAATTTGATTAGCCCTACAAAAAACATACGCCTTAGCAATTCTATTTTTAAACGCATAGACTTTGGATCTCATAAAGGATATTATCGACTTGTAATATATCTTGATGGAACTTATAATTATAATATTCAAAAAGATGCAACTGGATATATGATTAATCTGCTTTGATGAGGTTTGTTTTTTTAATATGTTGTGCTTGTTTAGTTTTTGCTAATGAAATTTTACTTCTTAGCAAATTCGATAAGCAAGATTTTAACTCTAAAGATTTTAATACTTATTTGATGAGCGAAAAACTCGATGGGGTGCGTGGAATTTGGGATGGAAAATATCTAAAAACTCGCCAAAATTACAAAATAAAAACTCCTGACTTTTTTACAAAAAATTTCCCTCCTTTTACTATTGATGGTGAGCTTTGGATAGCAAGAAATAAATTTGATGAAATTTCAGCTTTAATTCGTAGTGGCGATAGCAATTTGACCTTATGGAAGGAAGTAACTTATAATATTTTTGATGTGCCAAATGCTTGCGAAGAATTTAAAATTTCTACTTGCACCCTTAAAAATCGTTTGGCTGTTTTAGAAGAGTATTTGCAAAAATATCCTAGTGCCTATATAAAAATTATTCCTCAAATTCCAGTTGAAAATCAAAATAATTTAAATCAATTTTACGAAAGCATTATAAAAAATCAAGGTGAAGGTATTGTCATACGCAAAAATTTAAGTCCTTATGAAAAAGGCAGAAGTAAAAATGCTATGAAATTAAAACCCTATGATGATGCAGAGTGTGAGTTAGTAGGATTTCGCAAGGGCAAGGGTAAATTTGAAAATCAAGTAGGTGCTCTGCTTTGTAAAATGCCTAATGGACAAATCATTAAAATAGGCAGTGGTTTAAAAGATAAAGATAGAAAAAATCCTCCAAAAATTGGTAGTATTATAACTTATAAATTTAATGGATTGACCAAAAATTCCTTACCTCGCTTTCCAGTTTTTTTAAGAATAAGGGATGAAAATCCTTGACTTTAAAATTATTTTGTGATAAAATATTTCCTTTTATTTATTCGGGGTGTAGCGCAGTCTGGTTAGCGCACTTGGTTTGGGACCAAGGGGCCGAAGGTTCGAATCCTTTCACCCCGACCATTTTTTATAAATTTATACAAAATGGTGAGTGTAGCTCAGTCGGTTAGAGCATCAGATTGTGGTCCTGAGGGTCGTGGGTTCAATTCCCATCACTCACCCCACTAAGCGCTCGTAGCTCAACTGGATAGAGCGACAGACTTCGGATCTGTAGGTTATGGGTTCGATTCCTATCGGGCGCACCACCAAGATTTTATATGCGTTCATAGCTCAGCTGGATAGAGCAACGGCCTTCTAAGCCGTAGGTCAGAGGTTCGAATCCTCTTGGGCGTACCACTTTAGCGGATGTGGTGAAATTGGCAGACACGCCAGACTTAGGATCTGGTGCAGCAATGCGTGAAGGTTCAAGTCCTTTCATCCGCACCACTTACTTTTATCATTTTCAAACAAGAGTTGATTTCTCATAAATTTTTATTTCATTTTAAAATTTCTTATGATTGTTAGATAAAATGCAAATTTAATTTAGATAAATTTAAAAATTATCTTGCAAAAGATTTGAAAAATAATTAAAATATACAAAATTCAATTCAAGGAGATTAAAATGAAAAAATTAGCTTCAGCTTTAGCAGCTTTAGTTGCTTTAAATGTGTCAGCATTTGCAGATTTGATAGTTATTAATAAAAAAATTTAGTTCCAGTTTCAGCAAGCGAAATGCAAAACAAATATTTCCAAGAGAGTATCAAACCAATTATAGATCAGCCACTTTTTAAAAAGGCAACTTTTTATGAAGCAGATATTGTTGCAAAAGTTGATCCAAAAGAATATAATTCAACCCAAGCTATAATATAAAAAGAATATTTAGATAAAAGCAAATATGTTTATTATAAGACAGTTCTTATATTAACTAGTGATGGTAAAAGAGCTAAGCTCTCTACTCTTTCTTGCGAAATTGCAAGTTTTGATAAGAAGGGGTATTTATGTGGAGGAACAAGCGATCATAATTATTCTATTAAGTAAATATTGCAAATAAAAATCCGCCTTGAGTTTTCACTCTTAGTGGAAATTCACTATTAGAACATACTATGAAAAAACATAGTAAGTATAAAGTATATCTAAATTTTAAGCTTTTTAAGTTAAAAATTTCTAGTTTTTTAAATCGTTTTATCTTTTATATCTTTACTGTAAAGACAAAATCAGCACTCATTAAAAATCTTTTTCTTGATTAAATTTTTGTAAATTCATTTTTAGTGTTAAAAATGTGATGGTATTAACTTTATAAAAGTATTATTATATATTTTTTACTTAGGATAGCAATTATGAAAAAAATAATTTTAACCATTCTTTTTTTACTCACTCTTACGCAAGCTAAGGAAATACAAGTTTATGAAAGTCCTACTTGTGGCTGTTGTGATCTTTGGGCTGATTATATGAAAGCTAAGGGTTATGAGGTTAGTGTTCACAAAACCAATGATTTTCTTAAAATCAAAGAAAAAATGGGTATAAAAGATGAGTATCAAAGTTGCCATACGGGTGTGATCGAAGGCTATGCTATTGAAGGGCATGTTCCTGAAAGTGCTATAGCATGGTTGCTTGAAAACAAACCTAAAGATGTTATAGGAATTTCAGCTCCTGGCATGCCGCAAGGAAGCCCAGGAATGGAACAAGGTTATAGTGAAAAATATCCTGTAATTTTGATGAAAAAAGATGGAAGCTATGAGCTTTATGGATATTTTATAGGAGATAAAAAGCTTTAAAGTAAATTCTTAGCTTTTTACTTTTTTGATTTCTTTTTCAAGTATGCTATAAGGAGTTAAGCCTATGAATTTTTCATCCATTTTTCCTTCTTTGAAAAAACTAAGCACAGGCACTCCATATATTTCCCCAATGGCACTTGAAAGGTATTTAGCTGCTCTTTTTTCATAAAACATTGCTAAATTAGATAAACCTTTTTCATCAGCCCAAGCTTTTGCATCATTTGCATCATTTGCATCACCTAAAACCACAAAGATATTAAAATCATAATTTTTAGCCAAATTCTGTAAAATAGGAATTTGTTCTTTACAAACTCCACAATCTTTTGTGAAAAATATTAAGGCAAAATTTTGTGCTTTATCATTTAGTTTTAGGCTTTTTTCAAAACCATTGTAGGCAAAATTATAGGTTTTATCACTATTTAAAGCTTTAAAATTTTCTCCACTATCACAAGCTACAAAAAATAAAGCTATGATTAAAGCAAAGAAATAAGCTTGGATTCGAAAAATTCCCATGGTTTTTCTCCTAAAATTCTATCTTTTATCATCCCATCTTTAATGATGATGGTAGTAGGGGTTGCAAACACAGCGTAACGATCATTGGTGATTTTAAGATCGTCTTTTAAAACTTTTACATTTTTAAAGTCAAATTGTTCGGCTAAAACTTTAACCACATTGGCATTATCGATGGAATTTATAGCATAAACACTGATTTTATTGGGGTGATTTTGTATGAATTCATCTAAAGAAGGGAGTTCTTTTAAGCAAGAAGGGCAACCATTTTGAAAAAAGACTAAGACTTTTAAACTTGTATTATCATCAGCAAGTTTTACAGCTTTTCCTAAGGTATCTTTAGCTGAAATTTCAGCGCTTTTTTCTCCAACTTTTCCAGTATCTTTTGAATTTTCAAAAGAACAAGCATTGAGCAAGAACAAAATGCTTAAGATTAAAAGGTTTTTTTTCATTTTAACACCCCATGTTGTAAGATAAGGGTTCGATCTGCGAATTTGGCTAAATCAGGATTGTGTGTGATTAAAACTATGGTTTTGCCTTCATTTTTTAATTTTTGCAAGGTTTGAAGAACGATTTGTTCATTGGCTTCATCTAAATTTCCTGTGGGTTCATCTGCGAGTAAAAGCTCTGGGTTATTAATCAAAGCTCTTGCTATGCAAACTCTTTGTTGCTCTCCGCCACTTAATTGGCTAGGTAAATGAGTGAGTCTATGCGAAAGTCCTACTTTTTCAAGAACCATTTTAGCATCTTCTTCATCTACGCTTGAGTGATAATACTGAGAAAGCATAACATTTTCTAAGGCGTTAAGATAGGGGATAAGATGAAATTGTTGAAAGACAAGTCCTATTTTTTCACGACGCAAGGTGATTTTTTGCTCCTCATCCATTTGCTCTAGGTTTTCATTATCCAAGATATACTCCCCAGAGCTTGGAGTATCCATGAGTGATAGTATGTTTAAAAGCGTTGATTTTCCACTTCCTGATGGACCCATGATGGCAAGCCATTCTCCTTCATAGACGCTTAAGTTGATATTGTTTAAGGCTTTAACTTTGCCAAATTCTTTATTTAAGTTGTTTATTTTAATAAGTTCTTTTTTCATCATTCACCTTTCAAATTTTCACACACATTGATTTTTAATGCTCTTTTTATAGGAAAAAATGCAGCCAAAAAGGCAAAAATCAAAGAAATGATTAAGGCTATAAAAACAGCTATAAATCTAAAATCAATACTAGAATTAAAAATCAAATAACCAAAGACATTGGCTAAAAATATCCCACAAAAAGCTCCGATTAAACTAGCAAAAAAACTTACTATAAAGCATTCACTAGCAAAAAGTTTAAAAATTTCACTTTTTTTCGCACCCAAGGCTAAACGCAGTGCGATTTCTTTTTTGCGAGAAAATATAATAGAGCTTAAAGTTGTATTAACGCTAGTAGTGACTATGATCAATACTACAAGTATGATTAAAAACATTAAAGCTTTGATTTTTCCAAGTACTAAACCTTCACTTAAGGATACTGAAGATATAGGTTTTGCATCGATGAATTCATTGTTGATTGCTTGTGTTTTGGCTTTAACTTCATCAAAATTTCCATAAACTACAGCATTAGCATAGTTAATACCGGCTCTATCGCTTAAATTTTGCACCACGCTTAAAGGGGCTAAAACAATGCTATCAAATTCATCATTGCTTGAAAGTATGCCTTTTATGGTAAGTTTTATGCTTTTTCCATTGTTTGGATTGTAAATTTGAAGTTCATTGCCTGTTTTTAGGCCTAGTTGCTTGGCTAAATTAACTCCTAAAAAGGCTGAATTTTCATCAAAATCATTTAGAGAAAAGCTTCCTTCTTTAACTTCTAAAAAAGGTTTAGTGATTTTTAAAGCCCTAAAATCAGTGCCTAAAACTACTCCGCTTGTACTGCCTAAATTTAAAAAATCATACAAAAAAGGAGTTAAAGCTCTAGCCTTTAAAATTTCTTTTATTTTTTCATACTCAGCATTGGAGATAAAATTTTCATCCCGCTTAGGACTTATCATTACATTTGCTCCATAAGCTTTTAATTCTTTAGAAAGTTTGGTGTCAATATCAAAATAAATATTTAAAAAAGCTGAGCAAGTAAGTGCTCCTATAAAAACACTTAAAACTATAATAAAAAGTCTTTGATAAGAAAAGCTAATGCTTTTAAAAAGTTCATTAAGGAAAAACTTATCTACCATAAAGCACTCCTGCAGCTGAAAGTTGTGTGATATTTTTTATAGGAAGCAAGCAACCTAGTAAGGCAATAAGTCCTGCAAAAATAAAGCTTAAAGGTAAAGCTATAAAGGCTATATCAATAAAATATCCAAAAATACTAAGGCTGATGATTTGAGAAAATGCTGTGCCAAAAATAAATCCAAATAAAGCAGCAAATAAAGCTACGATTAAATTTTCACCAGCAAAGATGAGATAAATTTGAAAAGTATTAGCACCAAGTACTTTTAAAAGTCCTATTTCTTTTTTTCTACGATGAATTTCAGAACTCATTAGACTTGAAATCGCAATACTTGCAACAATAAGACAAATAATGCAAGTAATGCCCATTAAGGATTGGATCTTTTTAACCACCAAGCTTTGAGCATCACTTATAGCATTTAGAGCTTTTGCATCAGCACCTGGTAAGCCATCGCTAATTTGACTAGCGATTGAGCCTACATAGGCTGAGCAATACCATTTGTCATATTCTAATTGATCTAATTTTTCTTCGCCCATGCGACGCACTTTTTCAGAAAGGGCTGATTCAGGTATGGTAAAAGCTCTTACTTCTGCACTTGAGTAAAGTCCTTGTTTGTTGAGTAAATCTTGAGCTAAATTTAAAGGAGCGATGATTTTATTTGACATTTTAGGATTGGCATGAAGCAAAATACCTACGATTTTTGCTTCTTTGCTTTGATTGTTTTCTCCTATGAGTTTGATAGTATCTCCTAATTTTAATTTATTGTTTTTAGCAAAGTCTTCGCCTAGCATGATTTCATTGCTATCATCTTTTGCCCATTCTCCTTGGACTGCTAAATAAGGATAAAGACTTTTTATACCTGTGATAAAATCATCATCATCTTTAATTTTTATGGCTTTTTGAAAATAAGTGCCATAAATAAGTGCTTTTTGCTGGGAGTTTTCAATTGTGATTTTACCTTCTAAAAAAGGAGCAAGTGCGGTGATGTTGTTACGCCAATAAATGTCTTTAATCATATATAAATTTTTTTCTTCTAGGTAGTTTTTGTTTTTTAAGGGTTCATAAAGTTCATTACCTATTTCTATACTAAGACTTGAGCCTTTGGGTAAAACAAGGATATTAGAGCCATAACTTTTGAGTTGTTTAGTTACTTCATCGCCTATACTTAGGGTAATATTTAGCATAGTAGAGAGCAAAAGCGTGGCTAAAAAACAAGTAAGAAAGGCTAAAAATTTTTGAATTTTGTTTTTAAATATAGAGTTAAAAATCATTTTAGCCAACATCATTTCTCCTTTGGATTAAAAATTGGGCTTCGTTTTCTTCTACATATTTTGTAGGATCTTTTTTAAATTCTTCATAGTTGTTTTGATTTGAAAAATAATAAGTAATCCCTTTATAGCTATAAGAAAAAGGAGCTTGGGTGTTTATAACCTTTGTTTTTGATACAGGATCTTGCACTTCAATTTCTTTGATTTGACTAAAATAATTAGATCCTGCTATTACATCTTTAACATCTATGGTGATTTTTTTACCATCGTATTCGTATTTGAGTGGGATAGGATTGCAACCTCCGCTTTTGCCTACACTAGGCAAGAAAATACGCACATTGCAAGAAATGCAAATAAGTTGTCCATCTTTTTTGATATAGCCCATATCTCCACAAATCATACAAGCATCAAAAACAGCTACAGGGGAATCCCTATCTTCTCTTTTGTTGATAAGAAAAAACCTTATCACTTTGCCTTCAGCACTGATATAAGCAAAGCGGTGGAGTTTGTTGTCCCTTAAAAGAGCTATATCAAAGATAAATTTGCCATTCTTATCGGGTAAAATTTCTTTAGGCTCATCTATGGTTAAAGGCTTAGAGCTTACCATAAAAAAGTATAAAATAATGCAAAAACTTATAACACAGGAGATAAAAACGCTGGAAAAATAACGATTAATAAGACTTGTTTTAGCTTCGTTTTTGCGATAATTTATATCTAAAATTTGTTTTTTGCTTATATTTTTTTTGCGAATTTTTAAGCTTAAGAATGCTAAAAAAGCGATGAAAATTAAATAAATATAAATTCCAAAAACGCCAAAATAATTACTTTTTCCTACAAAACTCACCAAAAAAGTATGAGTTTCTATGATGGAATTTCGCATTAAAGTAAGCAAGATATTGGCTAGAGCTTTATCGCTTTCTATAAGGATAAGCAGTAAAAACAGCATAAAGCTTGTTTTTTGATTAAAATTTTTTTGCCATTTTAAAAAGAAGAAAATTAAAATACAAACAAGCAAGGCTAAAGCAATAAAACCTAAAGAACTTATACCTTCGCTATCGATTAAAGAGCTAGTAAAAATAGGGAAATCTTGACTTAAAAAATAATAATGCAAAGCGGTGCAAAAACTTAAAATTCCCAATAAAATAAAATTTAAAATTTCAATTTTTTTCCAAAAATAAAATATAAAGCTTACTAGCAATAAACCTATAAAAACAAAATCAAAATTAAAGATTAAATTTTCGGTTTTTAAAAATTGTGCTGCGATAAAAAAAGCAAAATATCCAAATAAAAAGCCTAAAAAAACTACTAAAAAACTTTTAAAAATATATTTTTTATCAGAAGCGATAAAGGCCATTAAAATACTTAGTGGTAAAACACTGATAAGAAAATGCACAAAATATATACTCATAATTTACTCTTTAAACATTGTTATTTTAATTTTTCAAATAAAAATAAAAATATTTAAACACTCGGAAAATCCGAGTGTAAAATCATTTTGGCGTGCCTGTGTATTTGAATTTATAATCTACTTTAAAAGGTTCAAACCACTTACCCACGCCTGTTTCTTCATCAACATGGCGTCCAAAACCTTGTTTTTCTGGATTTGAGATATAAAAAGTAAGTTCATAATTTCCTACGCCAAAGCCACCTTTTTTATCTTTTTCCATAGCAATATTTGCACCATAGTGAGGACCATCATCAGCCACCATAGGCATCAAAGTTCCGCGTTTAATTGCACCTGTGTCGGTATTTTTAAGTTCATAAGCTATAGTTAAATAAGGCATCCAAAAACCTTCTGGAAAACCATTTGGATTGTTTTTAAGTGCGTGAATGTCAGCTTCTAGATGAATATCTGCTAAAGACGCAGCTAGATCAATACCTCTTGGCTCCATTTCAATAGGTTGTAAATAAACAGCGGCTATTTCCATACCATTAAGTTCTTTTGGATCGCCAATTGGCACTTCGCCTGCAAATAAATTTGTACTAATAACCGCAGCTGCAGCAACTACTGATAAAACTTTTTTTATCATGATTTTACTCCTTTTTTTGAAATTTGTTTTGTTATCAAAATGCCAATAATTAGCATTGTCAAAACTATAAATTGGGGGATTAAAGTTTCATAGTAAGGATAAATTCCAAGCCATAAAATCGGTTCAAAATTCATAGGTATAAGACTAGGAATAATGACTTTTCCTTCTATGAGTTCAGCTATGCCTTTGCCTGTAAAAACAAAAACCATGTAAAAAATAATGTAAGAAGTGATATAGAAAAATTGTTTTACAGGTATGCGAATGGCTCCTGCTTTTAAAAGAAAATATAAAACAATAAGTATTAAAATTCCAAGTCCAAGCCCGCCAAAAACAGCACCAAAATCAGTGCTTGTTTTAGCATCAAAAAGCAAGGCTTGATAAAAAAGCACAGTTTCTGCACCTTCTCTATAAACAGCTAAAAATACGGTGATCCAAAGGGTTTTTGCACTATTGTTTGATATAGCATCTATAGCACCTTGTTTGATAAAGCTTGTCCATTTTTTATTTTGTGCGTTTGAAAGTAGCCAAAAGCCCACATAAAAGAGTAGTAATACGGCTATAAGCATGGCAATACCCTCTATAAGCTCTCTACTTTGTCCTGCATTTTCTTTAAATAGCCAAGAAACTCCAAAAGCGGTAACAAAACTTAAAATCACTCCTGTAAAAAGAGCACTATAGGCGATATTTAAACGATTTTTGTTGCCACTTTGTACAAGATAAGAAACAATGGCTACAACGATAATCAAAGCTTCCAAGCCTTCACGCAAAATAATACTTAAAGCCCATATAAACAGCGAATAAGGAGTAGAATCTTGAATTTTATCCACACTGCTTGCTATGAGTTGTTCTAAGTCATTAAAAGTAGCTTCAAGCTCTTTTTTATCTGCACTTGCTTTAATCAGTGCCACACCTTTGGAAAATAAACTTTCTATTTTAAGTTTTAAGCCGCTATCTACAGCACCGATTTTATTTTCCATACCGCTTGCTTCAAAAATATCTAGATAAATTCCTTGTAAATCATCTACTATAGAAGCACTAAAGCCATCATAATTTTTTAAAATTCCATCTAAAGCAAGTTTGATATCATTAGAAACTTTGGCGTAATCTTTGCCTTTTGTTTCATCATTAAAGCCTGAAATTTGCAAACTTGAAAGTTCTGAATTTGGAATTTGTAAGAAAACATCAAAAATTTGTTCTTCTATGTTATCTAAGCCATCTCTTAAGCCTTTTTCATCTATTTTTGCATCGTTGATTTGGCGTATAAGGGTGCGTATGGCTTGTTGAATTTTTTGATCGTTTCCTGCTTTGGTAAATTTATTTACTAAAATTTCTACTTTGGTATTGCGATAATCACTAAATAAGGCATCATTTAAAAAATCTTTACTAGCTTGGTAGTTTTTTTCTTTAAAAGCATTAGCTGCCTGTGAAAATTTGGTAGAGATATTATCTAGTATAAATTGCAATCTTGCGTCCATTGCAGCAGCAGCTTGTAAATCAGTGCCTGCATTATCATCTGTAAGTTTGCTTGTGTCGTTGTTTGCAGGTGTAGAAGCTTGGGTGGTTAAAGAACTTTGTGCTAAATCTTTTTTATCCACGCCCATCATTTGTGCGATTAAAGCTTCTGCATCAGCTTCGCGTTTGGCATTGGCTTCTAGGCTTGATTTTTCAGCTTTAGCCTTATCATAGTTTGTATCGCTTGCTTCTGCTTTTAAACGATATCCATTTTGTAAAATAGGGGCTACTTCATCAAGATCATAATAAAGACTATCAATTAAAGCATTAATTTGTGTCAAAGGGGCTTCATCTTTATACATGCGACGCAAATTTACAAATTTACGCTCCATGGTGATGGCTTTTCTTCCTATGTTTCTTCCTATAGGGCCTTCCATATTTTCAAAATGTTGAAAATACGCATCTTCGCTAAGCTTTTTAGCACCTAGATTATCGCCCTTTTTGTAAGTTTCTATGCTTTGTTTTAGCATGTCTTTGATAAGATTTGCCTCATTAATATAATCATCTACTCTAGCAAAAGCTGAGCTTGATAAAAAAATACTTATAATTAAAAATATAATTTTAAAAATTTTCATTATCATTATCCTTAGTTTTTGATAAAAATAATATTTATTATCAAAATAAATAATGGCTAGTATAATATTAAAAATCTTAAATAGAACTAAAAAATAAGCTTTTGTATCGATAATATTTTTTATTAATTATATTTAAGATATATTTTAATAAATTTTTAAATATATCTTATTTTTGTGATTTAATATGGGTTGTTTTTAAGTATCGCAAGGTTTTCTTCTAAGCTATGCACTTTGGGATATTGTTTTTGTATTTTTAATTTTTCCTTTTTTGATGTTTTAAAAGCTTAATAAAAATCAAAAAATCATTTATTGTGTATTCTTCAAGGAGATGGTTATAGCATATTTTAGATTAAGCAGATATATCCAAAAGTTTATCTTTTTTGTTGGTATCTGTATTTGTAGAATTGCTATTGTCTTTATTTGCTTCTTCTTTCTCAGCTTTAGCTTCTACTTTTTCTTTTTTTTCTTGAAATTTTAAAGAAAAGTCTATAGTTCGCTTATTTACTTCACTTTTGCCAAAATTTGTGGTATCCATAACGCCACAAGGTGTTACCAGTATCATTTCATTAACCTCTTAGTTTACAATGTTTACTAAACTTAAGATATTTTTTTCATTTTTTTCTTAAGTTGTAATTTTTGATTATATTATAAATCGTATAAATAAGATAAAACTTAAATTTATTGAAGTAAAATTTTTATCTATTTAATTTGCTTCTAAAAGTATCAACCATTTATATTTTGCTTATTGTTTCATAGTGTAAAAATTTTTAAAATAGGATTTTTCTTAAAAAATTTATGATTTTTAATTTCAGATATTGGTTCCCTTGAAAAATTTTAAAAAGTTTTAGTAAAAAATATTAAGTTTTGAAAATATCATCCGATTTAAATAAAGTCTTAAGACTCAATCTAAAAGGAGGACGATATGGTTTCAGATGTTTCTATGGGTAATGCTAATTTAATGACTGCTGTTAATACTTCAGTTTTGAAAAAATCTATGGACACAAACGAGGCATTGATGAATGAACTCATCGAAGGTATGGAAGGTGTCTCTCAAGCCTCCGCTCCACAAGTTTCTAGCTCTAGTGGTTTGGATATTTACGCTTAAATATCTTAAGAACAAGCTTAAGAACTTGTTGGTATCTTGAGCCTGTTTTTTTAAATAATTATTTCTTTAGTATTTTTTCGTTATAATTTTGCCATTTTATTTATCGTATTAAATTTTTATAATATTTATTTAGGAGCAAGGATGCAAATGATAAAGAAGATGGTTTTAAGTGAAACTTTCCCTGGTATTTTGCTTATATTTTTTACATTTTTAGCCTTATTATGTAAAAATTCTTCTTTAAGTGTTATTTATACAGATTTTTTTCATGCTAATTTTACAGTAGGATTTGATCATTTTCAAATTTCAAAGTCGTTGGATTTATGGATAAATGATGGTTTGATAGCTATATTTTTTCTATGTATAGGGCTTGAGTTAAAATATGAAATTTTACGCGGACAGCTTAAAAATATAAGAGCTGTATCTTTACCTATATTTGGAGCTTTGGGGGGTATGATTACTCCTGCTTTAATTTTTGCTGCTATTAATTATTCCCATGATTTTGCTATGAAAGGTTGGGCAATACCTACAGCAACCGATATAGCTTTTGCAGTGGGTATTTTGATGCTTTTAGGAAATAAAATTCCTACAAGTTTAAAGCTTTTTTTACTTTCTTTAGCTATTTTTGATGATTTGGGCGCTATTGTTATTATTGCTTTATTTTATACAGATCAGCTTTCAGCTTTGGCGATTATTATTTGTTTGTTTTGTATATTTGCTCTGCTTTTGTTAAATTATTATCACATCACCCATCTTTCTTTGTATGTGTTAGTAGGTGTTGTATTGTGGATAGCTATGCTTAAAAGTGGAGTACATGCGACTTTGGCTGGTGTGATTATTTCTTTATTTATACCACTTGATACAAAAAATAAAAAACCTTATTTGCATGAAGTTCTTAAGGATTTAAATCCTTGGGTGGTTTATTTTATCTTGCCTTTATTTGCTTTTGCTAATGCTGGGATTGATATCAGAGATATGCATCTTGGTTCGGTATTTTCGCCTGTAAGCCTTGGAATTATTCTAGGATTATTTTTAGGAAAGCAACTAGGTGTTTTTACTTTTTGTTTTATTGCTATCAAACTTAAGCTTGCAAAACTACCTGAAAATATTAAATATGGAAAATTTTATGGTATATGTATTTTAACAGGCATTGGTTTTACGATGAGTTTGTTTATTGATGGTTTGGCCTATAAAAATAGTGATATTTTTGAACATGCGGATAAACTTGCTATTTTAATAGCAAGTTTTTTAAGTGCCATTGTTGGTTTTATTTATCTTAAGATTGTTAAATGAATAATATAGTACATAAATTAAAAACTTTAGTTTTAAACGAGGCTTTTGGTGGTGTTTTACTTATAGTTTGTACTTTGCTTGCTTTGCTTGTGCAAAACGGGTCTTTTAGCGAACATTATCGAGAATTTCTAAATTTAAAAGTCGGATTTAGCGTAGGCGAATTTGAGCTTAACAAGCCTTTTTTACTTTGGATAAATGATGGGCTTATATCTATATTTTTCTTTGCTATAGGGCTTGAGCTTAAGAAGGAATTTTTGCACGGGGATTTTAAAAATCCTAAAAATATTGTTTTACCTTTTATGGCTGCTTTAGGGGGTATACTTATACCTGCGATGTTGTTTGTTTTGGTAAATATAGGAGATGCTTATACTTTAAAAGGTTGGGCTATACCTACAGCCACAGATACAGCGTTTGCCTTAGCGATTTTAATGATGTGTGGCAAGCATATTCCATCAAGTTTAAAAATTTTCTTACTTTCTTTGGCTATTTTTGATGATGTGGGTGCTATTTTAATTATAGCTATTTTTTATACGACAAAATTATCAATAGTTGCTTTTGTCGTTGCAGGAATTGCTATTTTGGCAATGCTTGTTTTAAATATTTTAGGAATAACAAGAAAGTCTTTTTATTTTATTTGCTCAGTTATTCTTTGGATTAGTGTTTTAAAAAGTGGTGTGCATGCAACTTTAGCTGGAATCATAACAGCATTTTTTATACCGATGCAAACTAAAAATGGAGAAGCATTTTTAGAAGAAATCTATGAAAGTCTAAAATTTTGGCTCGCTTTCGTTATATTGCCTTTATTTGCTTTTGCTAACGCTGGGGTAAATTTATCCAATATCGATATAGGAGCAATTTTTTCAGGTGTAAGTGTAGGTATTTTCTTGGGGCTTTTTGTGGGTAAACAAGCGGGTGTATTTTTGTTTTCTTATTTGGCAATCCGCTTTAAATTTGCAGCCTTGCCCCAAGGTTCAAATTTGAAACAACTTTATGGGGTTTGTATACTTACAGGAATTGGTTTTACAATGAGTTTGTTTATCGATGGCTTGGCGTATGAAGTCAGTGATATTTTTAATTATGCAGATAATTTAGCTATTCTCATAGCTTCATTTTGTTCTGGGATTTGGGGTTTTATTTATCTTAAATTCTTTGCTACTCGATCTTAAGGGGATTGATGAGGCATATTTTTTTCATCATCGCGATTATATTCTTTATAAGCGGATGTAGTTTTTATCAGAATTTAAACTATACTCGTCCGATTTATAATACAAATAAAGAAACAAAACTTAAGACTATTGCAAATGAATGGAAAAAAACTCCTTATGTTTTAGGTGGAACTACTAAAAAAGGTGCTGATTGTTCAGGATTTACACAGAGTGCATTAGCTCAGCTTAATATACGCATACCTCGCACCACAAAAACTCAATTAGGTTCTGGGAGAAAAGTTTCTAAATCAAAATTGCAAACAGGAGATTTGGTATTTTTTAAGACAGGTAGAGGGCCAAATGGTATGCATGTTGGTATTTATATGAGCAAGGGAAAATTTATACATTTATCTACTAAAGGTGGAGTAAAAGAAGTCGAGCTAAATAGTTCTTATTGGAAGGCTCGTTATATAGGAGCAAGAAGGTATTAAAGTGAAAATAGGTGTATTTGATAGCGGGGTAGGGGGGCTTAGCGTTTTAAAATCTCTTTATGAAGCTAGACTTTTTGATGAAATTATCTATTATGGAGATACCGCAAGAGTTCCTTATGGAGTAAAAGATAAAGATACTATTATAAAGTTCTGTCTTGAAGCATTGGAATTTTTTGAACAATTTCAAATTGATATGCTTATCATTGCATGTAATACTGCTAGTGCTTATGCTTTAGATGCTTTAAGGACAAAAGCACATTTTCCAGTATATGGTGTAATTGATGCAGGGGTTGAAGCAACGATAAAAGCTTTGCATGATAAAAATAAAGAAATTTTAGTCATTGCAACAAAAGCAACCATTAAATCAGAAGAATACCAAAAGCGTTTATTATCCCAAGGATATACAAATATAAATGCTTTAGCTACAGGGCTTTTTGTGCCTATGGTTGAAGAAGGTATTTTTGAAGGAGATTTTTTGCAAAGTGCTATGGAGTATTATTTTAAAAATATCACAACTCCAGATGCTTTGATACTCGCTTGCACTCATTTCCCTTTACTAGGTTGTTCTTTAAGTAAGTATTTTGGCGATAAAACAAAATTAATTCATTCAGGAGATGCCATAGTTGAATTTCTTAAAGAAAGAGAAAATATAGATTTGAAAAATCATAAAGCAAGATTACATTTTTATGCTTCAAGCGATGTTGAATCTTTAAAAAATACTGCTAAAATTTGGCTAAATTTATAAGGAAATAAAATGATAGAATTGAAAAAACCAGATGAAATAGAAAAATTAAGAATAGCAAATCAAATTGTAGCAAAAACTTTAAATTTTTTAGAGAATGAAATTAAAATAGGAATGAGCTTAAAACAAATTGATAAAATGGCAGAAGATTATATTTTAAGCCTTGGCGCCAAGCCATCATTTAAGGGGCTTTATGGTTTTCCAGGTGCCATTTGCACATCTTTAAATCAAGTTTGTATCCATGGAATTCCAGATGATAAAATTATCAAAGAGGGTGATATTTTAGGTCTTGATGTGGGAAGTTTGATTGATGGGTATTATGGGGATGCAGCAAGAACTATTGCTATAGGAGAAGTTTCACCCACTGATAAAGCTTTAATCTCTTGTGCTAAAGACGCGTTATATCATGCTATAGATATTATTCGTGATGGAATGCGTTTTAAGGAACTTTCAGCTGCTTTAGGCGAATTTATCCATGCAAGAGGTTTTGTCCCGCTTCGTGGATATTGCGGGCATGGTATAGGACGAAAGCCCCATGGAGAGCCTGAAATTTTAAACTATTTAGAAAAAGGTGCGAGTGCAAAAAGTGGCCCTAAAATTAAAAATGGAATGGTGTTTTGCATAGAGCCTATGATATGCCAAAAAGATGGAACACCAAAGCATTATAATGGAAAATGGGATGCTGGAAGTATTGATGGGCTGAATGCGGCTCATTATGAACATTGTGTTGCCGTGATTAATGGGCGTGCTGAAATTCTTTCTATGATATGATATTAAATTATAAAAATAATATTTTTTTCTTAAAATCCTAAAAATTTAAAATTTTTTAAATAATATTGTAGTAATATTCTTTAATAATTTAAGTTACTAAATGATATTTTTATAGTAGATTAAGTGTTTTTAGAATAAAATGTCACATCGTATTAAACTAAAACATAAATATGGTTTAGATAATTTAATAAAAATTGTTAAATTATCTAAATATTTATTTTAGTTTAAAGAGATCTTTTAAGATCTCGTTTGGGTTAGGCTATTTCCCTCCCCCTTTTTATTCGTAGCCTAACTCTCTTTTAAGAGTTTGGAAAATCTCTTTAAGCTAAAATATATTATATTTGCTTAAAGAGAACAAACGATTACTATTCTTATTTAAATAAATTTTTAAAATCCATTGTAGAGTTATAAATTCCAGCATTATCCATAGTTTCGCCCATGGTAATTGCGGTTGCTAACTCTGATAGAATGATTTTTATTTCATCTCTTTTGTCTTGTATGTAGGCCAATACACCTTCGTAATTACTTGTTTGAAGAATTAAAAGTGGATTAGCAATTTCAAATTCAAAAAGTTTTTTACCAACATAAACATTGAAAATATTTCCAAAAAGAGCTGTTCCCATGAAAGAGCAGTTTTGTATAAGTTGTGATGCTGTGGCATCAAGAGTTCTTTTTTGCATATCATCTGAATTTTCATCTATTCTTTCTAGAATGCTTTTTTCTATTTTTTTTAAAGACATATCAAGCACTTGAAGTGCTCCTATAAAATCATTTGCATCATTGATTTGAGAGCAAATTTGATTTGCTTTAAATTCATTCACGCCCTGAATTTCACCTAAGTGTTTTTTAAATATATCTAAATCACTTTTCATTGTTTACCTTTCAAAAATATTGCTAAATATTTAAAAAGCAAAAAGTGTTCCTAAATTAGGATAAGTTAGAATTTACCCAAAAAACAATCTCATTGCCAATTTTATTCAAGGCTTTTTGAAAAGCATTATAAGTAGAGCGGATATCTTTTTTTTCTATTTTTTCTTTAGTATTGAAAATTTTATGAGCTATTATTTGATTGTTTTCAAGATTTATGAAATTTACGCTTATAGAAATTTGAGCGTAGTTTTCATTGTTATTAAGAATTTGCTCAAAAGAGTTAATCCTGCTTTCAAGAGCATAATCCGCATTTAAAGAGCTTGTTGAAGAAAGTAGGGTTGTAAAAATATTGCTTTGTTCAAATTTTGATAAAATTAAAAAAGAATAAAGATTGCTTGGTAAATCTCCCCAGAAATAATGTGCGTATTTGTTGCTAAAACCATTATCTATATAAACAATAGCTCGCGAGTTTAAATACAAAGGTGCATTTGCATTGCGAATTTTAAGAATTTTACCGGTTTTTTTAAAAAAAATATTTGAGTCTATTCCTTCATCTTTTAATATGATATTTTCATTTTTGTTGATGGTTTCGTGTCTTAAAGAGCATCCGCATAACATAAAAATAAAAGTCAAAATATAGAATAATTGCTTTAGCATTATTTTTCTCCTGGTCCTAGTTTAGGTTTGGTTTCTTTAAAAATCAAATCAGCAGGGCTGTTTTGTAAATTTTCTATTAGAATATTGCTTTCAATTAAAACTCGTTTAAAAAGCTCTAAATTTTGCATCAAAGATGCTTTAATATCATCATAAGTGTTTAATTTTTCATCAGCTTTTTTTATGAATTTTTTTAAAATCATCGTACTTTCTTTTATGTCTTTAAGACTGGAGTTGAAATTTTGCGCACTAAGGCTTATATTATTAGCCATTTTTCCTATTTTTAAACTTGCGTTTGAAAGATTAAGGCTTAAATTTTTAGAATTAGCGTTTAAATTTGCACTTAATTCTGCTAGATTTTGCAAAAGGATTTCTAGATTTTTAAGATTTTTTTCGCTTAAAAGTTCTTTTGATTTATCATCGGCCGTTTTAACCAAAGAAAAAATATGTTCACTTTGTCTGTCTATGGTTGCTAAAAAACTTTCTTTAAAAGGAATGACTGGAAGTTTTCCCTGTATAGATACTAGATCTTTGCTATTTTTACTTCCGCCTTGAAGTTGGACAAATTTAAGTCCTGTGATACCTTGAAGTTGCAAAGTAGCAAAAGTATCTTCTTTTATAGGGGTATTGTTTTTGACCTTGATGCGTATGTTAACGCCGAGTTCATCTTGATTGTAAATGCTGATTTCTTCTACGCTACCAACTTCCACGCCCAAAAGCCTTACGGGCGCTTTTATGCCAAGTCCTGCAACGGATTCTTGTGTGTGAATTTCATAATACTTAAAACTTTCTTCTTTAGAGTATCCACCAAGCCAAAGTATGAAACCAAGGCTTGCAAAAAATACTCCAAAAACAAAAAGTCCTACAAAAAAATAATTTGCTCTATTTTCCACTTTTACTCCATAAATCTTTTAAAAAGTCGTTCATTTTGCAAGCGTAATTCTTCATAAGTGCCGCAAAATCCAACTTTTTTATTTTCTAAAATGATAAAATGATCGAGTAAATTTTTCATACTTTCTTTATCATGTGTAACCAAAATGATATTTAGATCAAAACTTTTTTTTAACTCTAAAACCAAATCGTCAAATTCACGACTACTATAAGGGTCAAGTCCTGAAGTAGGTTCATCTAAAAAAAGCAATTTACTATCAAGTGCTAAAGCTCTAGCAATTGCCACTCTTTTTTGCATACCGCCACTAAGTTCGCTTGGAAATTGTTTTAAAACACTTTCGTTTAAGCCTACCATTTTTAGCTTCATTAAAACCAGTTCTTGTATGCTATCTTCATCTAAATGAGTGTATTCTTTTAAAGGAATAGCGATATTTTCATAAACATTAAAAAAGCTAAAAAGTGCAGCAAACTGAAAAACCACACCCCATTTTTTACGCAAAGTAAGTGCATCTTCTTCGTTGATATTTTTAAGTTTATAGCCTAAAATTTCATATTCTCCACCATCAAAATGTTCAAGCATAAGCATTTGTTTTAAAAGGACGGATTTTCCACTTCCACTACCTCCTAAAATACCAAAAATTTCGTTTTTTTTGATTTCAAAACTTACGCCATCATGGACGATTTTTTCTCCAAATTTTGTAATGATATTTTGTGCTTTAATAACCATTTAAATTCCTGCAGAAGTTAAAATAACGGAGAATAAAGCATCAAAAGCTATCACCCAAAAAATAGCATTTACAACGCTTTTTGTTGTATAAATTCCTATGCTTTGTGTAGTGTTTTTTACCTCAAAACCACGAAAACAAGCAATAAGTCCTATTAAAAATCCAAAAATAGGTGCTTTTGCAAGTCCTATAAAGATATGTTTTATATCTACAGCTTCTCTAAAGCGTCTTAAAAATTCGGCAAAAGAAATATCAAGATTTAATTTTGCAACCATCATTCCACCTATAATACTGATCGCATCGCTAATGGCAACGATTAAAGGCATAGCCACTACCAAAGCCATGACACGCGGAATAATAATAAATTCAAAAGAACGAAAACCCATAGTATTCATAGCTGCAATTTCATCAGTAATTTTCATCACTCCAATTTGTGCGGTATAAGAGCTTGCACTTCTTCCTGCGATCACTATGGCAGCGATTAAAGGTGCAAGTTCTCTAGTGGCTGAAATTCCCATCAAATCCACTATGAAAATATTGGCTCCAAATTGTGCGAGTTGATAAGCAGCCTGATAGGCTAAAACCACTCCTACTAAAAGAGCAGTTAAAATAACTATAGGCAAGGCTTTAAAAGCAGAATTTTCTATATGATATAAAAAAGCAATAAAGCGAAAATTTTTAGGATTTTTAAGGCATAAAAAAAGACTTGTGAAAAAAGCTCCTGTGAAATTGATGAATTTTCTTAAAATTTTTAAAAGTTCTAAACTTAATTTTCCAAGATCGATAAAGTATTCACTGAAATTTTTATGTGATTTTTTTGTTTTGCTTAGTCTTTGGTAGTTTTTTTCACAAAGTTCAAAAAGGGTTTGAAAGCTTGAATTTAAGCCTTCTTTGGTGATTTTAATATTTTTATCTTTAAGGTCATTTTCCAAAGCAAGGAAAAATCTCACTCCAGCGGTATCGATTGCTTTTAGATCTTTAAAATCAAAAATCACTTCCTTGCTTTGGATCAAAGCTAAAAAATCTTTTATTTTTAACTTATAAATACTTGTTTTATCCCAAATTCCAAAGATAAAAAGAGTGTTATTTTGAAATTTGAAATTTGCATTCATTTTATTTGCTAAGGATAAAATTTACAAGCTTTGAAACGCTAAATCCAAAGTGTTCAAACACATCTTTGTCTTTGCCACTTTCTCCAAAACTTTCGACGCCATACACTTTGTGGCAAAATTTATAAAGTTCATTAGAATGCGCTGCTTCAACGCCTATAACTTCACCTTTTAACAATCTTTCTTGATAAGCTTTATCTTGTTTTTCAAAAAGTTCAAAACAAGGCATAGAAACAACATTACAAGCAAAACCTTGTTTTTCAAGTTCGTTTGCACTTTCTAGACAAAGCCAAACTTCACTTCCACTTGCTAGAAGTGTAAATTTAGCGTCTTTGCTTTCTTTGAGTAAATACGCTCCGTTTTTTACATCTCCAAAAATAGGTTCATTTAGAGCTTTGAGTTTTTGGCGTGAAAGCACAAAAGTACTTGGAATATCAGCATTTAGGGCTATTTGCCAAGCTTTGACATTTTCTACCCCATCAGCAGGCCTAAAGGTTAAAAAATTTGGCATAGCTCTAAAAGTGCTAAGTTGTTCTATAGGCTGGTGTGTTGGGCCATCTTCGCCCACGCCTATGCTATCATGCGTGAAAATAAAAAAATGTTTGATTTTCATTAGGGCTGCTATTCTTGCGGCAGGTTTTAAGTACTCGCTAAAGATGAAAAAAGTTGCCGAAAATGGTAAGAAAATTCCATATCTTGCAAAAGCATTGTTAATCGCTGCCATAGCGTGTTCTCTGATACCAAAATGGATATTTTTACCTTCTATAAAGTCTCCCATGCCGTGAAGTTCTGTTTTGTTTGAAGGGCCTAAATCCGCACTTCCACCTAAAAATCCTTCTAAATTTTTAGCTAAAACATTTAAAATTTCACCATTACTATCTCTTGTAGCAAAATCTTTTCCTTTAAAATCAGGATAAGCTATCTTGCTAAAATCAGGGTTTAATAGCCTTTCTAAAAGTTCTTTTTTACCACTTTTTTCAAGTTTATCTTTCCATTTTGCTTCTTCTAAATCCCCAAGTTCTACAGCGCTTTCAAAGCGGATTTTGCTTGCTTGTGGGATATGAAAACTGATATTTGGATCAAAACCTGCTTGTTCTTTGGCTTTTTTAATCACTTCTTCGCCCAAAGGTGCGCCATGGCTTTTATGACTGCCTTCAAGCTCTCCTGCACCCTTTGCTATAGTTGTTTTTGCGATGATAAGACAAGGTTTTGTGGATTTTTTAGCTTGTTCTAAGGCTTTATTAATTTCTTCATAATCGTGTCCATTTATACTTAAAACTTCAAATCCTTGTGCTTCAAAACGCATTTTTACATTTTCGTTAAAGGCTAAACCTACATCGCCTTCTATGGAGATATTGTTGCTATCATAAATAAGTATGAAATTATCAAGTTTGTGAAGTCCTGCTAAAGAACAAGCTTCATAAGAAATGCCTTCTTGTAAATCCCCATCTCCGCAAAGACAATAAATTTTATGATCGATTAAATCACTACCTAGCAAATTTTGCGCTTTTTTTGCCGCCATAGCAAAGCCTACAGCATTGGCAACGCCTTGTCCTAAAGGACCTGTAGCGATTTCTACTCCAAGAGTTGAAATTTCAGGGTGTCCTGGGGTTTTAGAATGAAGTTGGCGGAAATTTTTAAGATCTTCTAAGCTTAAATCATAGCCACTTAAATGTAAAAAACTATAAAGCAAAGCACTTGCATGTCCGCCTGAAAATACAAGTCTATCACGGTTTAGCCAAGTGGGATTTTTAGGATTGTGTTTTAAATGATAACTTAAAACACTTAAAATATCTGCTAAGCCCAAAGGTGCACCTGGGTGTCCTGAGTTTGCTTTTTGCACCATATCGGCACTTAAAAATCTTAGAGTATTTGCCTGTTCTTGTAAAATTTGAATGTCCATTTTTTACCTTTATAAGTATTGAATTATTAAATTTTGTATCATTTGTGCGAGTTTTTTATTGAGTTTTTCTAAATCTTGTTCGCATTCACTAAGAAGATTTTCTTTTGTTTTTATAGCTTGTTCAAGTCCAAGCAAATTGACAAAAGAATTTTTATGAATATCGTTATTAGTAGGCTTTCCGCTTTGTTCTTGACTTGTGGTTACATCGATAATATCATCATTGATTTGAAAAATCAGTCCTAATTTCAAACCAAGTTTGTAAATTTGATTGCTTTCTTCGTTGTTAAGTTCGCAAATTTCACAACCCATTTTTAAAGCTGCAGCGATTAATCTTGCGGTTTTATGTGTGTGTAAAAACTCAAGTTCATTTAAACTCAGTTTTTTGTCTTCAAAAAAACAATCAATAGCTTGTCCTATGACCATTCCATTAAGTCCTGCATTAAAGGCAAGGGTTTTGATGAGTTTGATTTTGATTTCATCTTTTAAATGAGCATGGCTTAGAACTAAAAAAGCTTCAGTATTTAAAGCATCGCCCACTAAGATGGCTGTAGTTTCATCGTAGCTTTTGTGTAAGGTTGGAATTCCTCGTCTAAAATCCGCATTATCCATAGCGGGTAAATCATCGTGTATGAGTGAATAAGTATGGATAAATTCCAAAGCTAAAGCCACATCTAAAGCTTGATTTAAAAGTTCAGGTTTATTGCTTTGTACTACGCTTAAAAGCAATTGTGCACGAAAATGCTTTCCTCCTGCTTTTAGCATAAGAGCTAAAGCTTCATTAAAAAAAGGATGAAAGCTTTCGACTTTAGGTAGATTTTTTTCTAAGTGATGGATAAAAAGTTCTTTTAAATTCACTTAGTAAGCCTTATGAAAAATTGAAATTTACCGTCGCCACCTGAGTTGGCATTTCCGCCTAGTTCATTGTTGAAATTTGATAAAGGTAATTTAGTACTTTTGCGTTCAATTAAGATGCTAAAGTCATTACCAGCGCTTAAAATATTTTGTAATTCTTTAAAATTATTTAAAATAATATTATTAACGCGTAAAATTTTATCTCCTACCATAAATCCTGCATTTGATGCTTTTGATTTTGGATCTATTTTGGTTACAACAAGACTAGTATTAACCGTTAAACCAAGATTGCTTGTGAAATTTGTAATTTTTGGTTTTGGTTTAGAATCAGGAAGATTAAATTTGCTCAAATCTTTTGCAAAAACTTCAGTAGAAATATTTAAATCCATATTATCACGCAACACTTGAAAATAAAGAGTGCTTCCGCGATCTGCAAAAAGAATTTTTTCATTGAGTTTTCTTAAATCATTGGCGGGTAAGCCATCAACACTTATAACTTGATCGTTGATTAAAAATTGTGGATTTTTTCTTACATTGTTAACATAAATTTTATTTTCTCGAACAACAAAATCAACGCCAATATCCCCCCAATAAACATCGTTATATTTCATAAAATGTTTTAAATAGCGATTGCCTATAAAAGAGCTATTATTTAAAGCAATCCCCATCATTTCACAGCATGGAGTCCCTAAAAGTCCTATTTTAGAATTAAAATCAAGTTGATCTTTTTCATCAATATTTTGAGCTAAATACTTAATATGCCCTATATAAGGTTTATTAGGATCCCAAATTCCAACCCAATCATTGCGAGTAAGTTTTTCTTCATCGCCCATAGGAGTAGGGATTAGGCTAAAGTCAGTTCTTACAAGATATAAATTTAAAAATGGATCGTATTTTACATATTTGTTAAGCTTAGTATTAGGCTGTTTTAACACAGCAAGTAAATTTTCACTGAGTGCAAAAGCTGGCATTCCTTCATAGTTAAGCATGCTTGCCTTATTTCTTTCATAACCTGCTAAAAAATCTTCAAATTTAGGTCTTTCTATACCAAAAGACAAAGTAAAAAGCATGCAAATAATTAAAATTTTTTTCATAATTTCATACCTCCAAAACCGCCTAAAACATCATTCGCCATACTTGAGCGATTTTGCGCAACCATAGCCAAAACATCATTAATTGCAGAAATAAGTAAAATTTGCAAGGACTCTTTATCTTCAAGTAAAGAATCATCAATGCTAACATCGATAATCTCGCCTTTTCCATTAGCGCTTACTTTAACAAGTCCTGCTCCACTTTTGGCGCTAAATTCACGATTTGCAAGTTCTAGTTCTATATTTTTTGCTTTTTCTTGAACTTGATTTAAAAGTTCACCCATTTTAGAAAAATCCATATTTTCAAACATTGATTATCCTTGATTTTTTAAAATTTCATTAACAACTACTTTATCACTAAAAGGATATTTTATCCCTTTAATTTCTTGAGTAGTTTCATCACCTTTGCCTAAAATAACGACCAAATCGTCATTTTCTTTTAGTTCTAAAGCTTTTTTTATAGCTTCTTTTCTATCTTCTATCATTAAAACTTTTTCTTTTTTAGCAAAGCCTGATAAAATTTCTTCCATGATGGTTTTTGGTTCTTCGCTACGTGGATTATCACTTGTAATGATAGCAATTTTTGCAAAATGTTCGACGATTTTTCCCATTAAAGGGCGTTTGGTTTTATCTCTATCTCCACCTGCTCCAAAAACAACGATGAGTTGTTTATTTTTAAGAGTGTCAAGTACTTTTTCAATGCCATCAGGCGTATGAGCAAAATCCACAATCACACCTTTTGCTACTTGTTCTACTCTACCACAAACTCCGCCAAATCCACTGATAGCTTTTTCCAAGTCTTTTAAATCAGGCTTTATGAGTTCATTCACACAAGCACTAGCAACTAAAAGATTATAAAGATTAAAAAGTCCTAGTAAGGGGGAGTCTATGTGAAAAGTTTGATTTTTATTTGTTACAATAGCACTAATGCCTTCTTCTAAAGAATAAGCTTTGATTTGATATAAGGCAGGATTTTCTATGCCATAAGTAAAAGCATTACGCACATTAAATTTAATAGCCAAAGCATCTTTGTTGATAAATTTTAAACTCTCATCTGTAAAAAAAAGTTCTTTTGCTTTTTTGTAATTTTCAAAAGTACCGTGAAAATCTAAATGATCTTGAGTGATATTGGTAAAAATTTTAGCAACAAAATTTAAGCCTTCGATACGGTTTTGAACGAGTGCGTGTGAGCTTACTTCCATGATGAAAAAATCACATTTTTTTTGAGTAGCTATTTGTAGGTACTCTAAGGTTTTAAGAATAGGGGAGGTGGTTAAGGATTTTTCATCAATTTGTTCATCGTTGATAAAAGCTCCTCTTGTCCCGCAAAGCCCGCATTTATAACCTAAATCCAATAAGATAGAGTAAATCGCTGCTGCGGTTGTGGTTTTGCCATTGGTTCCTGTGATTCCTATGATTTGAATCTTTTCATCGATTTTTAAAAGTTTTTTACACTCATTTACATCAATGATTTTTGCACCTTTTTCTAAGGCTCGAGCGTGAAATTTAGCATTTTGTGTGGTTTGTAAAAAAAAGCATTCTTTTTCACACTCTAAGGTACTATCTGTAATGAATGAATTTTCAAGTTTTAATTTCACTTTTAAATCCTATGAGTTTTTCTTGGAGTTTGATAAATCTATCATTTGCCCAAAAATGAGGCATAACATTTTCTATATAATTTAAAGTCATATCTTTATAGCCATTATCAAGTAATTTTTCCAAAAAATCTAAAAAATCATCACGATTATCAATAACTAATTTAGTGCTATTAATGATATTTTCAAAACTTTTTTGAAAGCCAAGTTCTTCTTCGCTTTTTAAAAAATCTTGATAATTTAACGCATGCCCATCTTCAAATTCATTTTCCTGTTTGTTTTCTTGTTTTTTAAATTCAATTGTACTTAAAATTTCTTCTAAGTCTTTATCAATGCTAGAGATTTTGTAATGTTCTATATAAAAATCAAAAAGTAAAGAAGCTTCTTTAGGAGATTTTAAAGCAAGATCACAAAGGCAGATAAAATTTAGCAAGCGTTTATTTTTGCGTTTTTCATAAGCCATAGAAAAATACATTTTTGCAGTTTTAAAATCTTTCTTGTAAAAATGTTCAATTCCAAGTTTTTTATAATTTTGCAAATTCGTCTGCTCCGCCGTTTAAATTGATTATAGTGATTTCTGGATGAATATCAATCTTAAGTTGCCTTTCAAGGCCATATTTTAGCGTTGTTCCACTCGATGCACAGCCTTTACAAGCTCCTATTAAATGGACATAAACAATCCCATTTTTAATTCCTAAAAATTCAAGCCCTCCGCCATCACGTTCAAGCATAGGCAAGCTCTTTTCTAAACTCGCTTTAACAGGATTTATAAGCTCTTCATCGCTAAAAGGCATCATAATTTATCCTTAAAAATTTTTATATACTTTAGCGTGATTGTGTTTAAAAAAAGGTAAATTAAGGCTTGAAATTTAAATAAATTAAAAAGGTTCATCATTATCTTGTGTGCTAAATCCTAAATCATAAGCTGTAAAGTTTTTGTTACTAAAAATTCCATTTAAGTTTCTAAATGATTGTTGCAGAATTTCTTCGTTTTTTTCATATTTTAAGAAGCTTAAATATTCTTTTAAAAAATTATTTAATTCTTCGGTATTTAAATTTTTAATTAGAAGATTTAAATTTTTATCAATAAGCGTAAAAAGTTGTTTTTTTAATGCGAGTGTAGAATTTTTAATTTTTACATTGTTTAAAAAAGCTAAATTAACCTTGCAAATACCTAACAAGAATTCGCTATAGTTTAAATTTTTTCGAATATTTTTATTTTCAAATTCTCTAATATCACTATCTTCATAACCTTTTTTTTCTAAAATTTTATCCAATAAAATCTTATGCTTAAAACAAACACTATCACTAATTTGCTTAAAATCGTTACATATATCTGGATGCTGTTTTAAAAAAGCTATAAGTTCTAATTCTGCAATGTGAATTTTTTCTTTAGGAAAATTGTATTTATTTTGAGAAATTAAAGGGGTATGTATGGTTTTTTTTGAATTTTGCGATAAGACAATAAATTTTTCATCCACTTTTAATAAATTTGAAACTAGACTAGTGTAAGAATTTGCCACTAAAGGTTCAAGATTAAAGGTGAATTTTTGTATAGTTTCTAAAGCTTTTTGTTTATCAAGAGCAGAAATTATGGAATGAGTGGATATTAAGCGTCTGATATAAAATTCACCAAGCTCTATTCCTTCATCGAGTATATCATGAAGTTTTGTGCTTTCATTTTTTGCTACGAGCTCAGCAGGATCTTTTCCGCCTTGCAAAATTGCCACTTTACCGTCTATTTTGTTTGTGCTCAATAAAAATGCAGATCGTGTCGCAGCTTTTAATCCTGCTTCATCATTGTCAAAACATAAAATCACTTTTGCATCATAACGGCGGATTAAGGGTAGATGATGTTCGGTTAATGCTGTTCCAAGAACTGCTACAGCATTGTTAAACCCTGCTTTGTGAAAAGCTATTGCATCCATGTAGCCTTCACATACTATTATTTCTTTTTTTTTGGCTATATTTTCTTTAGCGATGTTAAAAGCATAAAAAATTCTACTTTTATCAAAAAGTATATTTTGGGGTGAATTTACATACTTTGCCGGTACATTAGGATTTAAAGTACGCCCTCCAAACCCTACTAATAAGTCTTTATGATCGTAGATTGGAAAGGTGATACGCCATATAAAACTTGCGTAAAATTCATTATTTTCATCTTTTTTTAAAGCTCCAACACTCATAGCATCTTCTAAAGGAATTTTTTGATTTCGCAATAATCTTATACTATCTTCACTTGCTCCTGCAAAACCTAATTCGAATTTGGCTATATCTTTGTCATTTAAAGCTCTTTGGTAAAGATAGGTTAAGACTTCTTTGTGGTGTTTGAGATTATCTTTAAAATACGCATTTAAGCTTGGTAGTATAGACTTTAGCTCTTTTTTATTTTCTTGTTTTTCTTTTGTATAACTTAAAGTAAAATTACTAAGGCTTGCAACTTTTTCAACTGCATCAGCAAAACTTAATTTTTCATAATCCATTACAAATTTAAAAGCATCTCCACCAGCTTTGCAAGCAAAACAATGATAAAAACCTTTGGTAGGATTGATATGCATAGACGGGTTTTTATCTGCATGAAAAGGACAGATACATACAAAACTAGAGCCTTGTTTTTTTACTTCAATATAATTTTCTATAATATCAACAATATTAAGTCTTTGGGATAAATTTTCTATACTTTCTTTAGTTATCATTTTACAAACCTTGTTAAAATTATACAAAGATTTGGCTATAATTTGGCATAAAATTTTTAGAGCGAGACTATGGATTTTTTCTTTGTAGAATACAGAGACCCTTTAGTAGGGCTTATAATTTTAACCATTTTAGTATTTGTTGTAGCTGTTGCAAATTATATTTGGAAAATATTTGCTAGCAAAGATGAAGAACAAAAGCTTGAAAAATTTATAAAAAAATTTGAAATGGATAATGCTCATAAAGAGTTGTTAAGAAATAGTAGCTTGAGTTTTGGAAATTTAAGTTTTTTGGCTGAAATTTTTACTAAAAGCGGGGAATTTGAAAAAGCAACTCAAATTTATTTGATTGCTCTTGAAAAATGTAAAGATAAACAAGAAAGAGAATTTATTTTCCTTTCTTTGGCAAAAGTTTATTTTAAAGCAGGATTTTTAGAGCGTGCAAAAGAAGTTTTATTACAAGCTTTAAAACTGCGTCCAAGAAATATACAAGCCTTAAAACTTTTAAAAATTGTTTATTTAAAACTTCGTTCTTATAAAGAAAATTTAGAACTTTTAGAATGTCTTTTTGAGCTTAATGAAGATGTGCAAAAAGAGCATGATTTTATCAAAGCTTTAGAACTTTGTACTTTTAATATCACTGATGAAGAAAAAAAGAAAAAACTTTTAGAATTTAAAATAGAAGATAATCCTATGTTGGGGCGTTTAGTTTTTGAAAAATATCATATGTTTTTAGGGCAAAATTTTTTTGATATTTGTGATTTGCTTTATAGGGAAAATGAAGCGTTTAATTTAGAAAATCAAGATTTTTTAGAATTCTTTTATGCTTTGGGTAAAATTTCAAAGCATGATGATACGCATCAGTTTGTTTTTAAAAATTCTAATTTTAAAATGTTAAAAATTTTAAAAGATAATTCTTTTAATGCGGGGTTGGAATTTTCATACCGTTGTTCTGAGTGTAAAAATGTTATGCCTTTGTTTTTTTATCACTGTCCTGTTTGTTATGAGTTTAATACTTGTAAAATTATTTATGAAGTGAAAAACAATGAAACACATTGAAATTTATACAGATGGTTCATGTCTTAATAATCCAGGTTTTGGCGGATGGGCTTATATTTTGCGTTATAAGGAGTATCAAAAGGAAGGTTTTGGAGCTGAGGCTAATACCACTAACAATAGAATGGAGCTAATGGCAATTATTGAATCTTTGAAGGCTTTAAAAGAGCCTTGTGAAATTTCGCTTTTTACAGATTCTAACCTAATGGTTCAAAGTATTAATGAATGGCTAGAAGGATGGATAAAAAAGGATTTTAAAGGTAAAAAAAATATAGATTTATGGAAGGAATATATTAAAGTGGCAAAATCTCATAAGATTAAGGCTTTTTGGGTAAAAGCACATAATGGACATTTGGAAAATGAAAGGTGTGATACATTGGCGCGTGAAGCTGCTTTGAAAATTGCAAGGGAAAATGATGAAAAACATTGAAAAACTAGAGCGGAGTTTAACTTATGAATTTAAAGATAAAAATCTTCTCATACATGCTTTAACCCATAAAAGTTTTAAAAAATCTTACAACAACGAACGCTTGGAATTTTTAGGTGATGCTGTGCTTGATTTAGTTGTGGGTGAATACCTTTTTCATAAATTCGCTAAAGATGCCGAAGGAGATTTATCTAAGCTTAGAGCGGCTTTAGTGAATGAAAAGTCTTTTGCAAAAATTGCAAATAGTTTAAATTTGGGCGATTTTATTTTTATGAGTGTTGCTGAGGAAAACAATGGAGGAAAAGAAAAGCCTTCTATACTTTCAGATGCGTTAGAAGCCATTATAGGTGCTATACATTTAGAAGCTGGATTTGAGTTTGCAAAAACTATTGCTTTAAGACTTATAGAAAAAAATTTCCCTCAAATTGATGCAAAAATTCTTATAAAAGATTATAAAACAAAATTACAAGAGATTACACAGGGAAAAATAGGACAAACTCCGCAGTATGAAACAGTGCGTGCTTTTGGTCCTGATCATTTAAAGCAATTTGAAATCGCTTTAATGCTTGATGGTAAAGAACTTGCAAGAGCTATTGCGGGAAGCAAAAAAGAAGCACAGCAAATGGCAGCAAAAATTGCACTTGAGAAATTAGGAGCTTTATAGTGAATACCTTTGGTACGAGATTGAAATTTACAAGTTTTGGTGAGTCTCATGGTGTGGCTGTTGGATGTATTATTGATGGAATGCCTGCTGGAGTTAAATTTGATGAAGAATTTTTACAAAATGAGCTTGATAAACGCAAAGGCGGAAGTAAATTTGCAACACCAAGAAAAGAAAGCGATAAAGCTCAGGTTTTAAGTGGGGTTTTTGAAGGATATACAACGGGTCATCCCATAGCTATAGTAGTTTTTAATGAAAATGCTCATTCTAAAGATTATGATAATTTAAAAGATCTATTTCGTCCTGCTCATGCGGATTTTACTTATTTTTATAAATATGGCATAAGAGATCATAGGGGTGGGGGTAGATCAAGTGCTAGGGAAAGTGTTGCTAGAGTGGCTGGTGGTGCAGTTGCAGCGATGCTTTTGTGTGAATTTGGCATTTGTGTTCAAAGTGGTGTTTTTGGAATAGGAACTTTTGTATCAAATTTGAAAGAAGAAGAATTTGATTTTGAATTTGCTAAGAAAAGTGAAATTTTTTGCCTTGATCCAAAACTAGAAAGTGACTTTAAAAATGAAATTTTAAATGCTAGAAATTCGAAAGATAGTGTAGGCGCTGCTGTTTTTACAAAAGTTAGTGGTATGCTTGTGGGACTTGGAGAAGTTCTTTATGATAAGTTAGACTCTAAATTAGCTCATGCTTTAATGGGAGTTAATGCCGTTAAAGCAGTTGAAATAGGCGAAGGTATTAATGCAAGCAAAATGCGCGGATCGTGTAATAATGATGCTTTAAAAGATGGCAAGTTTTTAAGCAATCATAGCGGAGGAATTTTAGGAGGAATTTCAAATGGAGAAAATCTTATTTTAAAAACTTATTTTAAACCTACTCCTTCTATTTTTGCCAAGCAAGAAAGTATAGATAAATTTGGCAATAATTTGGAATTTGAACTCAAAGGTAGGCATGATCCTTGTGTAGGTGTTAGAGGAAGTGTTGTAGCTAATGCTATGGTACGTTTAGTTTTGGCTGATTGTTTGCTTTTGAATGCGAGCGCGAATTTAAACAATTTAAAAAATGCTTATGGATTAAAATAAAAAAAAGCCCATTTTCGTGGGCTTGATTGCAATATTTTGAAAAGATTCAAATACTATATCGCTTGTTTTACTAAATACTTTATACTTTAACTAATAAAAAATTGATTAATATCAGCCTTATTTTCAAAAGCTATACTTGTATAAGCTTGATTTTTAAATTTAAGTTCATAGCTTTTTCCTACTTCGTGTTTAGTATAGGTAAGGGCTATTTTTAAGGCAAGTTCTAAGTCTTTTTCTGAAATTTTTTCATCTACCAAAGAGTAAGCTCCGATTAAATCCCCAAGTTCTATTACTTCATATTTAGGAGTTTTTAAACCTTTTAAAAGAGTATTTTCAAGTTCATTTCTACCTATGATCATTTTAGCTCCATTGGGTAATCTTAAATGACGACCATATTTTAAAAGTTGTGCGTCATTAACCTGCATATCTTTGTCAAATTCTATGAAATCTCGAATTTTTTTAGCAAAACTATCAAGAGTTAGCAAACAACCACCGCCTGGGCTTTCAAAGTCTTCTAAGCCAAATTTAACTGCAAGTTCAAGTTGTCTTTTACGACTTCTTCCACTAATACCTTCGAGTTTTTCTCTATCTACCCAGCCTTCTCTTTCAGGTTTGGTTAGAGGTAGGTTTTTTGCGCACATAGGACGCAAGATTAAATCTTCTTCATCAAGAGCAAGTTTTTTAACCTTTGCCATCGCATCACTTCTTTGACTCATAGGGCGTTGTCCTAAAACTTCTCCTGTGATGATAAAACTTGCATTTTCTTCTTTTAACATAGCAAGAGCAGTTTTAAACATAAAAGCATGACAATCTATACAAGGATTAAAATGTTTGCCATAGCCATATTGTGGATTAAAAAGCACTTCTTGAAGATAGGAATTTCTTACATCTATCATTTCAAAATCCGCACCTACCATTGCCGCACGCTTTTTCATGATTTCGCTTTTATCACTTGTGCTTCCAAAACCTATGTTGATATTTAGAGCTTTAACTTCTATGCCTTGTGCAGTGATGAGTTTCATTGCAAGCATACTATCAAGCCCACCGCTAAAAAGAGCTAATGCTTTCATTGATTCCTTTCTGAGATTATAAAGTTTTTTAAGATTTTGTCGATTATAAAAGGTATAATTTTAACTAAAAAATCTTTAAAATAAGGATTGGAAAGTGTTAAAAATAATTTTGGTTTTAAGCATTTTGAGTTCTTTTGCTTTTGCAAATTCTTGTGCTAACTACGAGCAAGAACTTAAAAAGTGTAATTCTTTAAAAAATTCACATGAGAGAAAAATGTGTCGTTTAGGTTTATTTGCAAAATGTAAAAAAGGATGAATAATGAAAATCGATACTTCTACTAGTTTAACTCATTCTTTAACTAATAATGTTGATAAAAAAGAGCTTAGCGTATTAAAAAAAGAAGATCAAGATAAAATTCCCGTGCAAGATCTTTCGAGTTTAAATAGCGATAGTGTTAAGGTTGTTTTTGAAAATAAGCAAGGTGAACTTATAGCTTTAAATTTAAGCAATGAGAATTATAGTAGTTTACAAAAAAATTTCAGTTCTTATACGAATTATGTTGCTAGAAATGATGGTAGTATAAGGCTTAATGGCGAAGCAAACCAATTTGTTTCAAATTGGTTTGAAAGTGTAAAAGATAATTTTGGTTCTTTAAATTCAAATTTAAATAATAAACAACAAAGTGTAAAATTAAATTTTAATACAAGTACTCTTCAACAAAGTATGCAAAATTTAGGCTTTAAAACAAGCGATGAAAAAATATCTGATGATGCAAATATAGAAGAAAAATTAAATTTTTTTATTGATAAAGATGTAAATAAAGATGGTAAAGTTGATGATAGTGATGTTAAAGAACCTACCATGAGAGAAATTTTAAGCGACATTAAAGAAGCATCAGGTGGTGGAGCTAATGCTATGAAAACCATAGATCCGCAAAAAATCAATAAAAAAGATGATAGGGAAAATAATATCAAAGAAAAAGAAGACGAAGATTTGCTTCAAAAAGCTCAAGAAAAAGGTTTAAGTGCTTTAAGTGCTGATGAGCAGGCAAAGCTTGAGGCTAGTAATCCTGAAGAATTTGAAAAACTGAAGCAAAAATCTTTGCAAGAATTAAGTCAGAATTTAAGTAAAGATTTTAAAGATAAAATTGAAAATCAAGAAGCGCAAATTGTAGATAAGAGAGTGTAGTTTTTATAAAATTATAATTTCATCCTCTTAAGATTTTAAAATCATATATAATAGGTAGTGTAATTCTTAAATCTCCGTTATAGTGTGGAAAATTTAAAGAAGCTTTTCTTATGCTTTCTAAAGCACTTTTATCTAACAAATCATATCCCGAGCTTTCGATGATTTTTAAATCTGCTAAAGTTTTGTTTTCTTTCCATAAAAATTCTACTTTTACAGTTCCTTGCATACGCATTTTTTTTGCTTGCCTTGGATAAAATTGTGCTTGTTGTATAGCTTTTTGGATTTCTTTTAATACAGGGTGATTATCTTTTCCTTGTGTTAATTGAGTGATCTTAGGTTTGACATTTGTATCAGTTGTTTTTGCAAAAGTTTTAACTTCTTGAGTTGGTGCTATTGGGGTTTTATTTGGTATTGGGTGTGGAGGTATTTTTTTTACCTTTTTTTGAATTTTTTCAGGAGTTTTTTTAATAACTTTTGGCTGAGGTTTTGGTTTGATAGGTTCTATAATGGATTCTGTTGGTTTAGTCTCATTTGTTGGATTAGTTTGGGTAAATTGTTTTATTGCTAAAGAAAAAGAATCTTCATTTTTAATTTCCATTTTAAAAAAGTCATTTGAGTGAAAAATGACAAAAAGCAAAGGTATAAAGACTATAAAAGTTATATAAGAAGCTTGGTATTTATGATTTAAAAATAAAGTTTTCATTTGTTTTTCTCAGTAAGAATCTGAAAATTTTCATGTTCTTTGGCTTTTAAAAAATCTATAATTTTTACAAAGCTTTCAAATTTGGCATTTTTATCGCTTTTTAGTTCTACTATGGTTTTTTTATCAAGTGAAAAAATAGCATTTTTAACTTCATTTAAATCAGCTAATTTATCATTTAAATAAAAAGTATTTTTTTCGTCTATGGTTATAAGAAGTTTTTTTTTATTATTGCTTATATTGGTAGCATTTTCACTTGAAGGAAGTGAGATTTGAATTTTTCCATACGCAATAAAGGTTGAAATGCTAAGTACTATAGCAAGCAAAACAAGCATAATGTCTATAAATGGAACTATATTTAAACCTTCATTTTTTGGTAGTTTAAGCATTTTTATTTGCCTTATAAGCATTGCTTAATAGAGAAACTTTTCTAAGTAAGGCATTATAAGCCATTAAAGCAGGAATAGCAACCAAAAGTCCCAAAGCTGTAGCTTTAAGAGCCAAAGAAAGTCCTACAACTATAGATTTGACATCTATATTGCCCGCCAAGCCCATTTCGTAAAATGTAACCATTATGCCTATTACAGTGCCTAAAAGTCCTATATAAGGGGCATTAGAATAAATGATATATATAGTGGTTAAATTTTCACTAATTGCATCATCAAATTGCTCTTGATTCTCATAATTTTTAAAGTTAATTTTTCTAAAAAATAGCATTCTTTCTATGACACACCAAAAAGCTATAAATGCCATAATTCCTAGAATTAAAAAGATAATTAAGTCGATGTAATCTTTTAAAAATTCCACATTTTTCTCCAAAAATATACTTATAGATTTTAGAAGATTATACTATATAAAAAATAAATTTATAATTAATATCAATTATCATAATTTTTAAGAATTTCTTGTTTATAGTTTTTATTTTTATTAGGTTATAATTTATAAAAATTTAATAGGGTTTAACATGACTATAGATTTAAATCACAATTTTACCTCTTTTGTTCTTCTTGACGAAGTTGATTTTGATTTTTTGGAGTTAAAAAGCATTTTAGAAGATAAATTTAATATAAAAATAACTGATGAAAATTTTACCAAAGAGGGAGTGATTTTTTCATATGAAAATATGTTGATTACTCTAAATTTGATTAAAAATCCTATACCTAATCACGAAGCAGAATACTATGCAAATTTTAATTTTATGTGGAAAGATGCCTTAGAGCAAACTAAAAAACATAAAGCTCATCTTCTTATAGCGGTGCTAAGTCAAGATCAAAGCAAATTAGAACAAGCTAAAATGTTTACGAAAATTGCAGCTTTATGTTTGGATAATAAACATGCTTTAGGTTTTTATACAGGTGCAGTTGTTTTAGAGCCCAGTTTTTATATAGAAAATGCAAAAATGTTAGATGATAATCGCTTGCCGGTATATAATTGGATATATGTTAGTGTTTATCCTAGTGAAAATGGAGTTAATGCTTATACTTATGGGCTTAGAAATTTTGATAAATTAGAACTTGAAGTTTGTGATTTAAACATAGAAGAAAAAGAACTTTTCTTTTGTATTTATGATATTGTTTTGCATATTTTAACTTATGATATTAATCTAAAAGATAAAGATATTTTAAAATTTGAAGATGGAAAAGAAATAAAATTTATAAAAAGTCAAGGTATAAGTGTTGAGAATGAAAGCTTGAAAATTATTTTTTAAGTTTCACATTCACTTCACAGTTTTGAGTTAAACTTTCGCCAACCAAGACAAAAAAGGAGAAACTATGAAAGCAAAATTAACTTTACTTGCTTTGTTGGGTGCTACGGTGCTTTTAGCTAAAGATATGGTTGTTCCTGCTAGCGAACTTCCAAATAATGCCAAAGAATTTATTTCTAAAAATTTTAAAACCGCTCAAATTGGTTTGGTGAAAAAAGATATAGATTCTTATGATGTAATTTTAAATGATGGAACTGAAATTGATTTTATGATCAATGGAGATTGGAAAGAAGTTGATGGAAAATACAAGGCTTTACCACATACTATTTTACCTAGTGTTATGAAAAAAGTAAGTGCAACTCAACCAAATGCTCAAATTCTTGAAATAGATAAAGAAATTAATGGTTATAAATTTAAGTTTAATAATAACATGAAAGTTTATACGGATATGCAAGGAAATGTCCTAGGTCAAAAATTAGATTAATTTTTGAAAATTTAACTCCCTTAGAAAATTTGATGCAAAAATTTGGAAGCATAGTCTTCCAAATTTTTTCTTTTTTGATTGCAAAACCCAAAATATATTTAGTTTTAAAATAATACTTTATTGATACAAGTGATTGTTTTTTTATAAAATTAAATTTACAAAATGTTACATAAGATTTAAAATATTTTTTTTAAAAAATAATTATTTATAAATATTTTGCTAAAATAAAAGAGATGTAATCTTAAATTTAAGGAAGAATAATGAATACTCCTAAATGGACTAGTCACGATACAAGGTGGGTTTTATCTCTTTTTGGAACAGCTATTGGAGCCGGCGTACTTTTGTTACCTATTAGTGCTGGGCTTGGTGGATTGATACCTTTGTTAGTTATACTTGTTTTAGCTTTTCCTATGACTTACTTAGCTCATAGAAATTTATGTCGCTTTGTGCTTTCAAGTTCTAATCCAAAAGATGATATTACTTTTGTTGCAGAAAGTTATTTTGGCAAGGGCGGTGGATTTTTAATTACACTTTTGTATTTTTTTGCTATTTTACCTATTTTATTGGTTTATAGTGCTAATCTTACAACAACTTTGCTTGAGTTCTTAATCAATCAGTTTAATTTCAATGCAGATCTTACTCATGCTGCTCGTTGGTGGGTGAGTTTTTTGATTGTTGGAGTTTTGGTTTTGATTTCTATTCTTGGTGAAAATGTTGTAACAAAAGCAATGAGTTTTCTTGTTTTTCCTTTTATTATATTTTTATTTATTTTTTCATTGCTTTTAATTCCACAATGGAATTCATCATTATTTACAAATGTTGATTTTTCCGTAATTTCAACAAGTAATTTTTGGGTTACTTTATGGCTTGTTATTCCTGTGATGGTATTTAGTTTTAATCACTCTCCTATTATTTCTTCACTTGCTTGTTATTGTAAAAAAGAATATGGTGATTATGCTGAACCTCGCGCTAGAAAAATTATTTCTTTGGCAATTATTCTTATGGTTTTTGTTGTAATGTTTTTTGTTTTTTCTTGTGCTTTAACCTTTACACCAGAAGATTTTGCATCAGCAAAAGATCAAAATATCAATATTCTTACTTTTATAGCAAATAAATTTCCTGAAGTTTCTTTACTAGCTTATGTTGGGCCTATTGTTGCACTTGTGGCTATTAGTAAAAGTTTCTTAGGACATTATCTTGGTTCTCAAGAAGGCTTAAATGGCATTTTATATAAAGCAAGTAATGGTAAAATTCAAGGTAAATTCGCTCAAACTTTAACAGCGATCATTACCTTTGCTATCGCTTGGCTTGTTGCGTATAAAAATCCAAGTGTTATAGGAATTATCGAGGCTATTGGTGGTCCTGTTTTGGCTATTTTGCTTTTCTTAATGCCGCTTTATTGTATTTATCGTTTTGATATTTTGGCAAGATTTCGTAATAAATTTTTAGATCTTTTTATTTTGGTAATGGGGATAGTTGCAATTTCTGCTGCAATTCATGATCTTTTATAAATTAAGGATAAAAAATGAGTAATTTAAGCATTTTTAAAATAGGTGTTGGTCCTTCTTCTTCTCATACTTTAGGGCCTATGCTTGCTGGAAATTTATTTTGTAAAAAAGTCGCTAAAAAGCTTGATGAAATTGATAGAGTTGAGGTTACTCTTTATGGTTCTTTGTCATTAACAGGTAAAGGACACTTGAGTGATAAGGCTGTAATTTGGGGGTTAAATGGCCTAGAAGCTAAAAATTTAAGCGCAGCAATACAAGATGAAGTAAATAAAAATGCTATTGAAAATGCTCAAATTGATTTTTGTGGTGAGAAAAAACTTTGTTTTAATTATGAAAAAGATTTGATATTTTCCAAAGATTTTTTACCTTTACATGAGAATGGTATGAAGATTAAAGCTTATGATTGTAAAGGTGGGTTAGTTGATGAAGAAACTTATTATTCTGTAGGTGGAGGCTTTGTTTTAACAGCTGCACAATTAGAAAAAAAAGGTAAAAATTCCAATCAAAATAAAAAGAAAAAACTAGATATAGAGCTTAACAATGCAAAAGAAGCTTTAGAGCTTTGCGATAAAAGAGATTGGGATTTAGCAGAGCTTTCTTATCGTTATGAATTGCAATTTCACACTAAAGAGGAAATTCGTGCTTATTGTCTTGAAATTTGGGAAGTAATGCAAGAAGTGTATTATAATGGTACGCATCCAAATGAAGATTATTTGCCTGGAAAACTTCATTTAAAGCGTAGAGCCAAAGGACTTAAAGAAAGAGTGGCGATGACAGCTGATCCTATGGGCATTATAGATTTTATTTCTTTATATGCTATTGCGATTGCTGAAGAAAATGCTAGCGGAGCAAAAGTTGTAACCGCGCCAACAAATGGAGCATGTGCTGTTATCCCTGCTGTTATGCTTTATCTTAAAAATCATACTATAGGTTTTAGCGATGAAAAGGCTATAGAGTTTTTATTAACAGCAATGCTTATAGGTTCTTTTTATAAGAAAAATGCAAGTATTAGCGGAGCAGAAGCAGGTTGTCAAGCAGAAATTGGTAGTGCTAGTTCGATGGCAGCTGCGGCTATGGCAACAGTTTTAGGGGCTAATGCTTTTAAAGCATGCAACGCTGCTGAAATGGCAATGGAACATCATCTAGGTTTAACTTGCGATCCAGTTGCAGGACTTGTGCAAATTCCTTGCATAGAAAGAAATGCCTTTGGAGCTATTAAGGCTATAAGTGCTGCTAGAATGGCAATGACACGTAAATCTACTCCTATGGTAAGCCTTGATGAGGTTATAGAAACCATGTATGAAACAGGAAAAGATATGAATTATAAATACAAAGAAACTTCTTTAGGTGGTCTTGCTACAAATTTAAAAACAGTATGCTAAAGTGTTTTTACACTTTAGTGTATTTTTTCATCCTTTGACTTAAAAATTCTTTCATTTCTTCTTTGGAAAAACTTTTAAGAATACGAATTTGCTTAAAAAGCAAGCCAAGATTGATTGCTCCCATCACTAAAAGCAATAAGCAAATCATTAAAAAAACAAGATCTATGGCTCCAAATTCATTAATCATAGCCAAACTTGCAAAAAATACACTCGCTAATAATAAAAAAAATAAAAGCAATATTTGTTTTAATTTTGCCTCATTAAAATTATCACAATTTTGAGTGAAATTTCTAAAAAGTATGATCTTTTTACCCAAATTTGAAACTAAAATTTCATCATTTTCTTTAAATAAGCCTTCTTTTAAACTTTGATAAAAAAAGATTTCATTGTTTAAATTTAAAGCATCTTTGTAGCTTGATAAGGTGTAGTCTTTGTAAAAAAAGGATTTTAATTCATTTTTCTTTTCTATTTTAAATAATCTTAAATCATTTCTCGCATAAAAAAATCCACTAAAGTTCATAAATGCCATAAGTATCACTCCCTAAAAAATTCCTATAAAGTGGCTTGAAATTTAAAGGTATTGTAACATTTTTTTCATCATTTAAACTTGAACTTTGGAAAATCAAAAACATATCTATTCCATCTTTAAAGGTTTTGAGAAAATTTTCTCCACCCTCATACATTAAAAATTTTGCTTCACTTGGAATTTGGGTATAAATTTGGCGGTTTGGAACTTTAAATAAAGGGATATTTTTATCAAAATTATCTATATTTTGACGGCTTAAGATACAAAGATTAGGCGCTTTTGCTTTGCAAAGCCTAGCATCTAGTATAGGATGATCTTTTCTTATGGTTTCTCCACCGACTACAAGCAAATCAATCACCGCTCTAATTTTATGTGCATAAGTGCGACTTAGCTCATTGCTTACGATTTTGCCAAAAGGCGAGCCATTCATAGAAAGGGCTAATTTAAAAAGTTTAAATTGCCCTTTTTGCCATTTTAAAAAAGGTTTTAAAAGTTTTTTTCCTTCTTCTTTAAGTATGTCAAATTCAACCTCTATGCCTTGTTTTTTTAAAAATTCAGCCCCACCACTTGCGATTTTATTTCCATCTTTAACGCTGATGAAAATTTTTTTAAAACCTAGCTCGCTAAAGAGTTTTGCACAAGGAGGCGTTTTTCCTTGATGAGAGCAAGGCTCAAGTGTGACAAAAGCTATGCTATCTTTAAATACACCTTGATGGTTTTTGCAAATAAACTCATGCAAGGCGTTTGCTTCTTTAGGCAATGAAATTTCAGGTCTTAAGCTTTTAAAAGCATGAGTTATGGCATTAAGTTCTGCATGAGCTAATCCAGCTTTTTCATGAGCTTTTATGGCTAAAATTTTTCCATTTTTATCTAAGATTACACAGCCTACAGCCGGATTTGGATAGGTTAAAAACTGATATTTCCAAGCCTCATTTAAGGCTAAATTCATATAAAATTCTTTCATTTGCCTACCTTGTATTTTAAAATTTGACATATTTTTAAAATTTTATATTTTTGTTTTAAGATAATAAATTCTAAATTTTCCATTTGTATTTCTTATTTTTAGTTATATTAGTTATAGTTTTTCTAAGTTTTTTAGGATATAACAAAAATAGTAAGACTGAAGTATTATTTTTCATTTGTAGTATCCTTTATAATTTCAGGAATGATATAATTGATAAACTAGAAAGTCTTGGTGGCCGGGAGAAAGGGATTCGAACCCCTGGAGGTGTGACCCTCAACGGTTTTCAAGACCGCCGCTTTCGACCACTCAGCCATCTCCCGATAAAGTAAAGTTTTGCCTTTTGGAGGCGACATCCGGATTCGAACCGGAGATCAAGGCTTTGCAGGCCCATGCCTTACCGCTTGGCTATGTCGCCCTGATAATGTTGAAAAAGTGGTGCCCGAGGCCGGACTTGAACCGGCACGGAAGAAAAATTCCGAGGGATTTTAAGTCCCTTGTGTCTACCAATTCCACCACCCGGGCGGGTGATTATGGAGCGGGAAACGAGATTCGAACTCGCGACCCCAACCTTGGCAAGGTTGTGCTCTACCCCTGAGCTATTCCCGCATAAATTTCTGAAAGAATTGAAGATAAAAGTATAGCAAAATAAACTTAAAAGGAGTTTATTTTGCCTTAAGTTATTTGCAAATAAATAAAGCTTTCGCGCTTAAAATTTGTTCTTTTTCGCTGATAATTGGAGATGAAAGTTCTATATTGTCAGATTTTGCATTTAACATTCTAGGTGTGATATTGGCATTTGTATTTACTTGTAAATTTTTCAATACACAAGTTTTATTAAGATCTAAAGAGTAAGTTTTTTCATATTCGTATGATGTTTTTAAAAGCTCTTTGTAGAGATTTTCTTTGTTGTTGTTTAGTGTATCTTTTGAAAATTTTGTTTGTATGGCTGGTGTTGAAACGCTGATGAAATTATTTTTAGCTATGATAGAATTGATGTCATTTAAAAGCTTGTTAAAATCTGCAAGTTGGTTTTCTTTAAATTCACATTCTAAATTCGCATCAAATCTTTGACCTTTTGGAGTTTGTATACCATCTTTATAGGAAAAATTAGGTTCTAAAGAAAAACTTCCTCCGCTACAAAAATTTTCTTTTTTTGAGCGTTCTAAAATTTGATTGAAAGTATTTGTGATTTCGGCTTTTTCACTATTGTCTAATGTGATTTTTGAGCTTAAATTTTCATTTGCCCAAAAATTAATATTTGCATATAAAATATCGGGTTTTAGTGTATTGCTTACTTCTATATTTCTTGAAAAATATAAATCATGATTAGAGTCTTTTTTGCCTAAAAATTCTACATTAAAAACTACTCCTGCAACAAAAAGTAATAAACATAAAAAACCTATACCTAAACCTTTAAAAAAAGCTAACATGGATATCCTTAATAATTTAATTTGAGCTAATTTTAGCAAAAAATTTTAAAATTTTTTGTTATACTCTCATTTATGCAAAAAAAAGAGCTTGAAAAACTACAAGAAAATTTACTTCTTTGGTATGAAAAAAATGGACGCAAAACTTTACCTTGGCGTAATTTACAAAGTCAAAATTGTGATGAAAGTTTAAAGCATATTGATAGAGCTTATGGAGTTTATATCAGCGAAATTATGCTTCAGCAAACTCAAGTTAAATCAGTTTTGGAAAGGTTTTATTTCCCCTTTTTGCAAAAATTTCCTACTTTAGAAAGTTTGGCTAATGCTAATGAAGATGAGCTTTTAAAGGCTTGGCAAGGACTTGGTTATTACACTCGTGCTAGAAATTTAAAAAAGGCAGCTTTAGAATGTGTGGATAAGTTTGAAGCTAAATTACCCAAAGAAGTTGAGGATCTAAAAAAATTAAGCGGTATAGGAGCTTATACAGCAGGTGCTATAGCTTGTTTTGGTTATGATCAAAAGGTTTCTTTTGTTGATGGTAATATACGCCGTGTGCTTTCTCGTCTTTTTGCTTTAGAAAATCCTAGCATGAAAGAACTTGAAAAAAGAGCTAAAGAGCTTTTAAATTTAAATCATGCTTTTGATCATAACCAAGCCTTGCTTGATATAGGGGCTTTGGTTTGTGTGAGTAAAAATGCAAAGTGTGGGATTTGTCCTTTGTATGATTTTTGTCAAGGCAAATTTCATACAGAGCTTTATCCAAGAGCTAAAAAAATACTTTATGAGAGTGTAAATTTAAATCTTTTTTTGTTTGAATTTAATAAAAAATTTGCCATAGGGCAAAGCCAAGATAAGCTTTATAAGGGTATGTATAATTTTCCTTTTTTTAAAGAAGGAGAGTATAAACTTTCTAAAGATATGGGTTTTGTAGGGGAGTTTAAGCACAGCTATACTAAGTATAAACTTAATATCAAGGTTTATCATCAAATTTTAAACAATGAAAATAAAAATTATGAATTTAAAACCTTAAAAGAGTTAGAAAGTACCGCACTTTCGGCACTTTCTTTAAAAGCGTTAAAATTAATTAAGCTCTGATTTTTTAGGCAAACATAAAGTAGCTATAAGCATGATGATTGTAAAAATAGCTATATATATAAAAAAGCCATTTTCTATACCTGCATTTTTAAATTGTAAAGCAACCCAAGGAGCAGATCCTCCAAAAACAGCATTTGAAATAGCATAACCCAAACCTGTCCCTAAAGCTCTTACATATTCAGGAAAAAGTTTTGCTTTAAAAATCCCAGCAACTGAAGTATAAAAACTTAAAATAACAAACAATAATACCACCAACATAAATGTCAAAGAAGGATTATTTTGTGCGTTATTGGCTATAAGTGAAAAAATAGGATAAATTCCTACCAATGCCAAAATACAAAATACAATTAAAGATCGTTTGTGACCTATTTTATCTCCTATATATCCAAAAAGAGGTTGAATGATCATTAGTATAAATAAAGCACCTAAGAAAAGATTATTAACAAGCATTTTATCCATACCCGTATTTTCCATAAAAGTTTTAGTATAAGTTGTAATGGTGTAAAAAGCTAAAGAACCTCCAGAGGTAACCCCAAGTACCATTAAAAAAGGTTTCCAAGATTTGCATAATGCCTTTAAAGTACCACGATCTTCATGCTGGTGAAGTTTTGTAGCACTTTCATTCATCATTTTTCTTACAAAAAGCGAGCCTAGTGCTAAAATTCCGCCTATTACAAAAAGTATTCTCCAAGCATAATCTTTCATATCATCAATGCTAAAAAATAAAAACATTATACTAATGCTTGCAACGGCCAAAAGTTGACCACCTATTAGGGTTACATACTGAAAAGATGAGTAAAAACCGCGTTTTCCTTCTGTAGCAAGTTCTGAAAGATAAGTAGCTGCTATGCCATACTCCCCGCCTACACTAAGACCTTGAATGAGTCTTGCTATTAAAAGTAAGATAATAGCAAGATCTCCCACTGTATCTTTGCTTGGCAAGGCTGCTATCATAAAAGAGCCCAAAGCCATTAAAACCACTGATATAACCATAGATTTTTTACGACCTACTTTATCAGCTAAAGAGCCAAAAAGCCAAGAGCCTATAGGACGCATAAAAAACCCTGCTGCAAAAACCCCAAAGGCATTGATTTGCTGGATAACAGGATTATCTGAAGTTGAAAAAGTATGAGCAAAATAAGTTGCTGTAAAAGCGTAGATATAAAAGTCAAACCACTCTACTAAATTTCCGCTACTTGCAGCAATAATAGAGCGAATTTTTTTCGTGCGAGTAAGCTCTTGCATAAACCCTTCCTTAATTTTAGATTTTTATTTAAGTATAGTGTGATTTTTGTTTAATATATTTAAAAATAAAGAAGAGAAATAAAAAAGATAAAAATATCGATAAAAATGTTACATATTTTAATAAATTTCATAAATTTTGGTAAAATGTTTACTCTAGGAAATATAATGAAATTTAAAAAAATATATATAGAATTAAGTGATATTTGTGGTTTAAAATGCGATTTTTGTCCTTCTCGAAAAGGAATTCGCGGGGTAATGAGTGAAGAAAAATTTCAAAACTTAGCTCATGAAATTTCTAATAAGGCTGAGCTTTTTACCTTTCATCTTTTGGGCGATCCTTTGCTTTTACCTAATTTGGAAAATTATCTAAAAATCGCAAAAAGTGAAGCTATGAAGCTTGAAATCACTACAAGTGGCTTTTATTTAAATTCTAAAAATCAAGCTTTATTGTTAGGGTATGAGAATATCCATCAAATCAATATTTCTTTAATGTCTTTTTTAAGTCAAAGCAAAATTTCTTTAGAACAGTATTTTAAGCCTATTTTAGAACTTTGCAAAAAGCATTTAGAGCAAAAAAGCCTTTCTTTTATCAATCTAAGACTTTGGAATTTAGATGCTAATTTTAAAGCACCTAAGTCAAATTTAAAAATTTATGAGTTTTTAGCCAAAGAATTTGAAGTTAAGATTGATACAAACTTAAGTAAAAATCGCTTGCAAAGACATATTTTGCTTCATCAAAATAAACTTTTTAAATGGCCAAATTTAAAAGATGAACCCCTTTATAAAAAAGGAAAATGTCATGCTTTAAAAGAGCAAATTGGGATTTTAAGTGATGGAAGTTTGGTGCCTTGCTGTTTGGATACTAAAGCAGATATTAACTTAGGAAATGTTTTTGAAAATAACTTTGATAAGCTTTTTAAATCACCGCGTATAAAGATGATGAAAAAAGCTTTTGAAGAAGATAAACGCATAGAAAAACTTTGTCAAACTTGCGAATTTTTTAAAGCAAGATTGGGTGATTAAAAATTGTTATTTTCTAGCTTTGTTTTAAATTCTTGAATTCTATCTATTATCTTAGGACTAAGACGTAATAATATAGGTGTATCTTTGTTAAAATAAATACTTCCTGTTTTAACTGCTTTGGTATTTTTCAATAAAGCATTTGTATCTAAAAGGTTGTTTTTAGCATTAATTCCAAGAATGAGTATGTCTGGATTTTGTTTCAGTATATATTCTGCTGATATAACAGGTCTTGAAATTTGACTTTGCGGACTTAAATTTTTAATCCCTATAAGTCTTAAAATATCAGCTATTAAAGAATTGTCATTAAAGGCCATTAAAGGGTTGCTAGAATAAAGATAAATCACACTTTTATTTAGGGGTTTATCGCTTAATTTTTTTAAATTTTGGGTAAATTCTTGTTTTAAAAGCTCTGCTTCTTTTTCTTTTTTGGTGATTTGGCCTAAGGTTGTGATATTTTTTGTTATATCTTCTAAACGCTCGGCTTTTAAATTGATACTTTTGATACCAAAATTTTTAAGTCCTTCTTCTAAATTTAAAGAATAAGAGCTTAAAATCACCAAACTTGGTTTTAATGCTACTATTTTTTCAAGTGAAGGATTTGAAAAAGTGCCTACACTTGTAAGTTTTGAGGTTTGATCTTTAGGATAGATATTTGAGTGTTGTAAAGTGGCAATGCCTACGATTTGATCTTCAGCCTTAAGCATAAAAAGGGTTTCTATGCTTGCAGGATCAAGCACTACAAGGCGTTCTTTTGCATTTAGTGTGATTAAAAACAAACTCATAATAATTAAAATTTTTTTCATTTTTTCTCCTTTAAAGCTAAAATATAAGGTTTAGAATTTTTATAAATAATCTCGCAGTTTAAATCATAAATTTCTTTTAAAATTTCTTGAGTAAAAAGCTCTTTGCTCGTTCCAAAATACTTTATTTCCCCTTCTTTTAAAAAAAGGATTTTATCGCAGAACATAGAAGCTAAATTTAAATCATGCAAGATAGCAACAACGGCTATATTTTTTTCTTTAACTAGTTTTTCGCAAAGACTTAAAAGCTCTATAGCATAGTTTAAATCAAGGGCTGAAGTGGGTTCGTCTAAAAAAAGAATTTTTGGCTTTTTAAGCAAAGCTCTTGCTAAAAGCATTCTTTGAAATTCACCCCCGCTTAAAGAAAGTATGCTTCTTTCTAGAAAATTTTCAAGTCTTAAATCTTTAGCAAATTTTTTAATTTCTAAAATATCTTCTTTAGAATAAGAACTAAAAGCGTGTTTTAAATTCGCATATTTACTCATTAAAAGCACATCGATGACTTTTAAGGGGGTGTTTAATTCTGATTTTTGAGGCACAAAGCCGCAAATTTTGGCAAATTCCTTAAGAGAAAAATCCTTGATATTTGTGTTAAAAAGACTTATTTCTCCTTTATTTGGGTTTAAATTTTTAAGTATAAGTTTTAAAAGAGTGCTTTTACCTGAGCCATTTGGCCCTAAAATTCCTATAAAAGCCTGATTTTTAAGTTCTAAATGAATGTTTTTTAGTAAATCTTTTTGGTGATAAGCAAAGTTTAAATCTTGTATTTTTAGCATTATAAAAATCTCCTAGCACTTAAAGCCAAGTATAAAAAAATAGGAGCTCCAAAAAATGCAGTTAAAATTCCAATCGGAATTTGCACAGGAGCTAAAAGAGTTCTTGCTAAAGTATCACAAATAAGTAAAAATAATCCTCCAAATGCTGTACATAAAGGGATAACTAAGGCATTATTATAATTTTTAAGCAAAAGTCTTATAGTATGAGGAATGATGAGTCCAACAAAGCCTATAAGTCCGCTAAAAGCAACCGCAAAAGATACAGCCAAGGATGAGACAATGAGTAAATTTATCTTTAATTTTTGAGCATTTACCCCTAGATTTCTAGCTTCATCATCTCCGCTTAAAAGTATGTTTAATTCGTTTTTATGAGCGTAAAAATAAAACAAACAAAAAATTAAAGGCAAGATTAAAATTCCCACACGAAACCAAGAAGCATTGCCTATATTTCCCATAAGCCAAGCGACTATTTTAAAAGAATCCTCGCCTATAAGATAAGTGAAAAAAGAAGTAAAAGCTCCTAAAAAAGATGAAGCTGCTATGCCGATAATGAGTAAAGTTGCTATAGAAGCTTTAGAAGAAATTTTAAAAACTCCTAGGGCAAAAAAGGCAGAGCAAACAAAACCTAAAATTCCATAATAATAATCATTTAATTTTAACAAATACGCCAAAACCGCTCCAAAGGTTGCCGCAGAAGCTATACCTATGATATAAGGATCAGCTATAGGATTTGAAAATACATTTTGAGTGATAGCCCCACTACTAGCTAAAAGCATACCGATTAAAATCGCCATTATAATCCGTGGTAAGCGTCCATCTATGATTATTTGTCTTAAAATTTCATCTTGGCTAAAGATATATGAAAAAAGCTCTTTTGGGTTTAAATTCTCATCTCCTAAGCAAAGTGCCGTAAAAGAAGCGATTATATAAGCTACCAAAAGCCCTATAATCACTAAAATTTTAGAATGCGTATTTAAATTCAACATAGTAGTTTCTGCCATTCCCAACTAGGTATTGATCATTTATACTGTCTTGATAGGTGTAGTATCTTTTATCGAAAAGATTGCGAATTCCTGCTAAAATTTGTAATTTTTTATAATTATATTTCATGCCAATATCTGTTAAAAAATAATCCCTTATCCAAGAATTTTTAGACATTTTTCCTGTATTTTCATCTATAGTGCCACCATCTTTTGCTCTAGAAAAATAGGTTAAATCAATAAAATTTGAGAAATTTTTATTCCAAGCGTATTCAAGCCCAGCTGTGGCTTTGATTTTTGAAACATAAGGAATTCTCATGCCGTCATTAACACCTTTAGAAATTTTAGCATCAAGATAAGTTAGACTTTCTCTAAAGATTAAATCATCATCTAAAAAATTTTGACTCAGGCTTAATTCTACTCCTAAACGGCGAGTTTGATCTATATTATAATATTTCCACCAAGATCCACTAGTAGAATGAGGGTTTCCAAGATAAGAAATTTCATCTTTGCTTAGGGTGTAAAATAAAGTTAGATTAAAGCCGTAAAAATCCCACCAAAAATCATCAATTCCTAGTTCAAAGGTATCAAAGATCTCAGGATTTAAATTTGCAGAATAATACTTTTGAGTTTTTTGATCCTTATTGACAAATTGTGCTGGACTTGGAGAGACAAAACCTCTTTCGTATTTGATATAAAGCTTTCCTGTGTCAGAGTATTTAAAGTTAGGGGTGATTTCAAAAGCAAAATTATTGGTGTTTTTATCGGTATCAAAAAGGGTTGTTGAGTCTGTGATCATAGGATTTGATGATGGCGGTTTTCCGTTCATACTCATTTCATTTCTATAAGATCTATTGGTATTATAAGTGCTAAATTCATATCTTGCTCCACCTGAAATACTAAAAATATCATTAAATTCATGAGAATCAAGAGCGAAAATAGAATGGCTTTGTTTAGTCATATCCATTAAAGTTGTCATCCTATGATAGTTTATAATAGGTGCAGCACTATAATACACCAAACTCTTTCTTTTTGCATCATGGTTTGCAAATTCATAACCAAAAATAAAATAAGAATTATTTGCATAATTTAGCTTATTTTTTAAACTTATCCCTGTAAGTGTGTCTTCAAAGCCACTTCCATTTTGATAAGCTGTAGTTCCCTTCATAGAAATTTCATCTTTTAGATAATTGATCTTTTGATTTTGCCAAAAAGCTTCTAGGTTAAATTCCCATATATCATCAAAATAGTAATGATAATCCAAAGAAATTTCAGGGCGATTGATTTGTGTGATATTGTCACTATTGCCTTTTTGGGTTGGATCGCTTTGAGCTTGTGCTTTTGTTAGATAGCCACTGCTGGTATTTTTGCTTTTAAAATAATTATAACCCAAAGTTAAATCGCTATTATCATTAATATCAATATAGGTTTTTGTGTTGATAAAATAACCTTTTTCATTATAACCTTCTTGATATCCATCAAGGTTAAAACTTTGTATATCAAAGCTAAAAGCTAAATTTTCATTTATTTGTTTGGCACCATTGATACCTAAATTTCCACCTAGTCCACCATGATCATAAGCACTGCTTTTTAAATTTATAGCAAAAGCATCTGATTTTTGTTTTTTTGTAATGATATTAATCACGCCACCTCTAGTACCACTTCCATAAAGCACAGATCCACCCCCAGGTATGATTTCTATGCGTTCTACATTATCTAAATTGATACTATCTAGTGGGGTTACACCATGGGAATTATCAAGAACATTAATAGCATGCCCATCAATCATAACTTTTACAGCTATATTGGATTTATTTCCTTGTCCACGCATATCTATATTGCGTCCAAGTCCAAAATTTACAAAACTAATGCCTGAAATTCTTTCTAAGGCTTGCTCTAAGGAAACATAACCTTTATTTTGTAGATCTTTGCCTTCTATGCTGATTACATTGCGTAAATTTGAATCCGCATCTTGTTCAAAACCTGTTGTACTAACAACAACTTTTTGTAGATTGATAGCTTCATTTGATTCTTGTGCATTTAAATTAGTTATTAGCAATAATGCAAATAAAGATAATTTAAAAGCTTTTTTATTTGGGTGCAAATTTTACTCCTTAAATAAAATAAATAATGATAATTTATATCATAATAATTTAGAAATAAATTTATCCTTTATTAACTTAATCTAGTATAAATTTTTGTTAAAATAGATAATTTATATATTTTAAGCGCTTTTTAATTTGATAATTGATACCATTTTTTTTAATATTTTATTTTAAAATCAAGAAAGGATAAAAATGAATTTTGAAAGCATTATTTCTCATATGAATGATCATCATAAATCAAATTTAGTCGATCTTTGTAAAAAATTTGGTGGTATTGAGCAAGTACAAGATGTTTTTCTAAAAAGTGTTGATTTTAATGGCTTAGATCTTGTTTACAATGATAAAGAAAATTTACGAGTGGAATTTCCTAAAAAAGCCGATGAAAACACGATTAAAGATGCTATAATATCCCTTTGCATGAGTGCAAAGAGCGAGCAAAATTTTAGTGGCGTAGAAAAAGAATTAAATGAATTTATGCTAAGTTTTAATTCTGTAGCTTTGGCAACTTTAAATGCAAATGGAGAAGTTGTTTGCTCGTATGCACCTTTTGTAAGCACACAATGGGGAAATTATATTTATATAAGTGAAGTAAGCGAACATTTTAACAACATCAAAGTAAATCCAAACAATATAGAAATAATGTTTTTAGAGGATGAGAGTAAAGCCGCTTCTGCGATACTTCGCAAAAGATTGCGCTATAGAGTAAATGCAAGCTTTTTAGAGAGAGGTGAAAGATTTGATCAAATTTATGATGAGTTTGAAAAACAAACCGGAGGAGAAGGAGGCATTAAAACTATACGCAAGATGCTTGATTTTCATCTAGTAAAGCTTGAATTTAAAAAAGGACGCTTTGTAAAAGGTTTTGGTCAAGCTTATGATATAGAAAATGGAAATGTTACACATGTAGGTGCTAGTGGAAATCCACATAAATTCCTACATAAGCATTAATTTATATAAAATCTTATAAATTTTGTTCTTGTAAAGCTTGGGCTTGATGATGAGTGATTAAAGGTTCTATGATTTCATCAAAAAGCCCATCTTGCATAATGGCATCTAAGCGATATAAAGTAAGATTTATTCTATGATCGCTGATACGATTTTGTGGAAAATTGTAAGTGCGAATGCGTTCACTTCTATCTCCGCTTCCTACTTGTGATTTTCTTGCTTCACTTTCTTTTGCCAGTCTTTCACTCTCTTGCATTTCATAAAGCCTTGCTTTTAGGACTTTCATCGCACTTTCTTTATTTTTGTGTTGGCTTTTTCCATCTTGATTGACTACAACTATACCTGTAGGGATATGAGTGATACGAACAGCTGAATCAGTAGTATTTACACTTTGTCCACCATGTCCTGAAGATCGCATAACATCAACTTTAAGATCGTTTGGATTGATTTCGATTTCTATATCATCAACTTCTGGCATTACTGCCACGGTGATAGCAGAAGTATGCACGCGTCCTTGGGATTCTGTTTGAGGAACTCTTTGAACACGGTGCGTTCCACCTTCATATTTAAGTCTTGAATAAGCTCCTGTTCCTTTAACAAGCATGATGATTTCTTTAAATCCACCTACACTTCCTTCACTAGAACTTACAATCTCAAGTTTATAGCCACGATTTTCAGCATATCTTGCATAAGCTTTTACAAGATCTCCTACAAATAAAGATGCCTCATCGCCACCTGTGCCTGCACGAATTTCAAGAAAAATATTTCTTTCATCATTGGGATCCTTAGGAAGAAGTAAAATTTTAATCTCTTCTTCAAGCTTTGGTTTTAATTCTTCTAAAGTTTTTAGTTCTTCTTTCGCAAGTTCCCCAAGTTCTGGATCGTTTAGCAAAGCTTTATTTTCTTCTATATTGTCTAAAGTTTTTAAATACTCTTTAGCTTTTAAAACGATAGGTTCTAAATTTTTTTGTTCTTTAGAGAGTGTAGTCATTTTACTGATATCGTTGATTATATCAGAACTGCTAAGAAGAGAATTTAACTCTTCAAAGCGTTTTAAAAAAGGATCTAGTTTGCTAGCTAACATTAAAAACTATATAGAAAATTATGCGATTTTATTTACTAAAAGGGCTAAGCGGCTTACACGGCGAGAAGCAGTTTGTTTTTTAATGAAACCGCGACTTACCATAGCATGAATGCTTTTATTAGCTACTTTTAAAGCTTCATTAGCAGCATTTTTATCTCCATTTGCTGCAGCTTCTCTTACGGCTTTAGTTATATTTTTAAGTCTTGTTCTATAGAATCTATTTCTTTCTGTTTTTTTAATAGTTTGTCTTGCTCTTTTTTCAGCAGATTTATGGTTTGCCATTTATATTTTCCTTTTTTGAAATTAAAGACTAAATTATATAAGAATAAAATTTAAAATTTAATTAATTTAAGCAAAATTTCAAAATAAATCTTTTAAATTTATATCCCAAAAAACTAAATTAAATTTAAGTAAAAATCCATAAATTACCGCACTTAAAAGTCCAGCAAACAATCCTGCTAGCATATCATCAAGCATTACACCTAGTCCGCCTTTGACTTTTTTATCTATCTTGCCAATAATAGAAGGTTTTGTAATGTCAAAGAATCTAAATAAAACAAAAGCCAAAACAAAATTGACTATCGAGTTTTCAACACTTGCTGCAATAGCACAAGCAAGAAAAACCCCAGCAACTTCATCGATAACTATGTGTTTGTCATCGTGAATTCCTGTTTTTTTTTCATAATCATCTATAACACGAATACTTGCAACAAAAATTAAAATGCTTAGTAAAAACAAAGTATTAATCCCAAGATATTTAAGTATAAAAAAAGCAGGTATTAAAGCAGCGATAGTACCAAAAGTCCCACTTGCCTTTTTTATAGAACCTGAATAAAAAAAAGTTAAAAATAATTTTTGCATTTTGTTACACCATATAAGACATTTGATAAATTTCTAAAAGTTTTTGATAAAATTCTTCATCATTTTTGTATTCTAAAATTCCATCAGTTGGAAAAAGCTCATTATAAATTTTTTGCATATTTTTTAATCTATTTGGAAAAAGAGAAGTTAAGATAACACTAGATACTTCCTTGCGCATGAAAATTGCTGGAGGAATGATACCCGCTCTTAGTAAATCTTTTAAAGACTGAGAATTATAGTGCAAATGGTGATGACAACCATGAGGGCAAGATCTTGTGCTAACAATCATGCGACATTGATCGCAAAATACAAATTCAGGCAAAACAATCACTTCTATGCCATAATCCTTGGAAAAATCATCAAGTATGGTTTTTGGTTGATTATCATCATAAAACATTCCAAGTCCTGTATGATTTTGTCCTACTACTAGTTTGGTACAACCTAAACTTTTTGCGATAATGCTTTCTAAGCCAGGATTTAAATGAGCGTGAAAAATATTAATATTTTTTAATGGAAAAATGAAAATTCTATCCGGTGGAAGATAGTTTTGAATAAATTTTTTCAAATATGCTTCTTTAAGTTCGAATTCAAACCCATTTACATCAAAAGATTCTACAAGAAAAATTACAACTAAATCTGCTTTATCAATAGTCCAACGAAACATTCTTTCATGGGCACGATGCAAAGGATCAAAACTTGAAACTATAGCAGTAATTTTTTGTGCATTAAGATTGTTTTTGATTTGTTGAAAATTTTCTTTTATTTTTTCAATTTGAGAATTATAAATTTCTATTTTTCCACTTATGCAAGTTGTTCCCATGTCTTCTAAAGAGCAAGTGTTAGGACTGAAAATATCAGAAAAATTTTTATTATTTTTAAATTGGCTTTTAAAATCTATATGTCCTACTACTTTTTCATCTAGCATGAGATCGATTCTATCGCCAGATTTTATATCATTTAGTGCTTCTTCGGCATTTTTTGGTGCAAAGCTTAAGGGATAGGGAAAGCTTTCTCCTTTAAATTTTCCTGATTTAATGATTTCATTGACTTCTTTTTCATTCATTAAATGAGTGCAAGTGCCTAGCAAACCTTCTTTAATAAGTGATAAGATGCCAAATTCATTTTGATCTATGGTAATGTTTTTATTTTTTCTTGCTGATTTCATATTTCTTCCTTTTTTCCCATAAAGATTTACGTGAAATGCCTAATTTTTTTGAAAGATCAGTATCAGGAAATATATTTTGGTAATTTATAATAACATATTTTACATACTCATCTATGGTTAAAATTTCATTGCTATCGATATTTTTTTCATTATCATTTAAATTAATGCAGTTTATTTTTAAATCATCTGTATTTGAATTGGTATGCAAAATAACATTTTTGTTTTGTATAAAATCTAGGAGTTTTTCCTTTTCTGCTGCTTTTAATGCTTGAAAATTACTCAAAAATAAGAGATTGTTTTCTGCGGGAAGTTTCATAACTTTTTCAACTGAATTTGTAGATGTTAAATCAATAAAAGAAAGAGTAATGTCACATTCATTTGCATAATTAAAAACAAAAGCATCAGCACTGCTTTGCTTGTTGGATTTTAATATCAATGGAAGTTTTAATTTTTTATAATTATACTCTGGAATTTTTATTGTTTCTAATCTTGATTTGATATAGCTTTGATAAGCTTTATTAAGGATTGAAAGTTTTCTAAAATCCTGATAATGCTTTATTTTTCTAATCAGCTCTTCTATCATAAAGGGTTTTTGAATATAATCACTAGCACCTAATTTCAAAGGATTTGAGACTGTATCTGTACTTATATAAGAAATAAGCAAAATAATAATACTATGTTTAAACTGACCTACGGCCTTTAAAAAATTATTAGTATTTGTAGAAAGCAGTACAATATCATAGTATTTTTCACCATTGTATTCATTAAACGAGTTGATAATTTCACAGCTATATCCAGCATCACTTAGTTTAATGCTAATGCTTTGCGCTAGATAAATTTCATTTTCAATAATTAAAACTTTCATAATCTTGTCCAATCAAAATATTTTAAATTTACACTACTAAGCACTGCCATACCTTCTTTTCTTCCAATAAAACCCAATTTTTCCGTTGTTGTGGCTTTAACATTGATTCTAAATTCATCTAAATCTAAAGTATGAGCTATATTGCTTTGCATAGCTTGTTTAAAGTCTTTAAGTTTAGGGCTTTGTGCCATGACGCAAATGTCTATATTAATGAGTTCAAAACCTACTTCTCTGACTTTATCATAAGCCTGTTTTAAAAGCTCCATGGAGTTGGCATTTTTAAATTTCATATCAGTATCAGGATAAAGCTCTCCTATATCTCCAAGTCCTGCAGCACCTAAAATCGCATCAGTTAAAGAGTGAGCTAAAACATCTCCATCGCTGTGTGCTTTAAGCCCCATAGTAGGATGAATTTGCACTCCTGCTAAAAGCAAAGGGCGATTCTCTCCAAATTCATGCACATCAAAACCATTGCCAGTAAAAATTTCAAAGCTAGGTGTAGGCAAATCAAGCTTTTTAAGATCTTCTTTAAAGGTTAGTTTTCTTGCATTTTCTTCACCTTCAACAAACCAAATTTTTCCACCCATTGCAGCTATAGCTGTGCTATCATCTGTAAATTCTAGGTTTTGATCCAAGGCTTTTTTAAGCAATTTGGTTTTAGAAATTTGCGGGGTTTGAATGAGTTTGATTTTTTCTCTTTGCAAGGCTTCATTGTCAAAAAGTGTTGTATCTGCAACTTTTAAAGCAGGGGTAATACAATCTGCTTTATCTAAATTTTCAATCAAACGATCAAACAAATTTTTACTCACCAATACCCTTGCTACATCACTTACCATAACAAATTCGCTATCTATGAGCTCTAAGGCTTTTTTTAAGGATTCTGCTCTGGTATCACCACCTTCTATGAATTCATAGTTTTTAGTAAATTTTTTCATATAAGAAATATTACTAGAGGTAACAACTATTTTTTTAAAAGGATAAAAAGAGCTTAAATTTTTTGTTGCATAAAGCCAAAGAGGGTCATTTCCAAGTCGTAAAAATTGTTTTTTTACCTTTGTGTTAAAACGAGTAGAATTTCCAGCTGCTAACATAATGAGGCTAATTTCACTCATTTTTTTATTCCTCTTTTTAATATTGTTGGTTTTTATAATGTTACCATATTATACACTTATAAAAAGCTAAATTTTATCATTTTATTAGTAAAATTGATTTTTTTAAAAGACAAGGAAAAAATATGAAAGAACAAATTTTAGAGAAATTAAAAACTGTAAAATATCCTGGTTTTGAAAAGGATATAGTGAGTTTTAACTTTGTAAAAGATATTAAAATTCAAGATGATGGTGTATTCATTGATATAGAAATCGTTTCAGCAAATCCTGAAGTAGCTAATGAAATTCGTAAAAATGCTACTGAAGCTTTATCGAGTTTGGCTTTAAAAAATATCGAACTTAATATCATCACTCCAAAAATTCCTGAAGAAAAAAGTAATTCAAGAAGTGGAAAAAATATCGCTCCACAAGTAAAAAATTTCATCATGGTTTCAAGTGGAAAAGGTGGTGTGGGTAAATCTACAACTACAGTAAATTTAGCAATTTCCATGGCTAAAATGGGAAAAAGAGTAGGGATTTTAGACGCGGATATTTATGGGCCAAATATTCCAAGAATGCTAGGAGAAACCAAAACTCAGCCTGAAGTAGTAGGGCAGAGATTAAAGCCTATTTTAACTCATGGTGTTTATATGATGAGTATGGGGGTTTTGATCGAAGAGGGTCAAGGTCTTATGTGGCGTGGAGCTATGATTATGAAAGCAATCGAGCAACTTTTAGCTGATGTGATTTGGCCTGAACTTGATGTATTGTTTTTAGATATGCCTCCAGGAACAGGCGATGCACAAATTACTTCTGCGCAAAGTATTCCTATTACTGCAGGAGTTTGTGTAAGCACGCCTCAAACCGTATCTTTAGACGATAGCAAAAGAGCTTTAGATATGTTTAATAAACTTCATATTCCTATAGCGGGTGTGATTGAAAATATGAGTGGATTTTTATGTCCTGATAATGGTAAAGAGTATGATATTTTTGGTAAAGGAACAGCTGAAGATATGGCAAAAGCCTATAAAAGTGAAGTTTTAGCACAAATTCCTATAGAAATGATAGTAAGAGAAGGTGGAGATGAAGGCAAGCCTGTGAGTTTTTATCACCCTGAAAGTGTGAGTTCAAGGCGTTATTTAATGGCGGCCGAAAAAATTTGGAGTTTTATAGAAAAGATTAACAATGAAGGTGGTGCGGATAATTCTGCTATACAACCTGTGATGAATGGAAAAAGTGCGTGTTCGCATTAAAAATTAAGTGGATAAGGAAAAGAAAATGATTAATACTAAAGAAGATTTTTTACTTTTAATCAAACAAATCGAGCAAAAAAGTGGTTATAAAAAACCTAAAGCTTTTGGTATAGCAAGGCTTGATAGAGGACAGCTAAATAAAAATAAAATCTTGCAAGCAAGTTTTGCTTTGATTAATTACGAGCAAAATTTTGGCTCAGCAGCAATCATGCTTGAAGCTTTTATGCAAAGGGGCGTGGAGATTGATTTTAATGCGAGTGAGTTTGTGCAAACTTTAAAATTAGAAGATATTGATTTTGCACTTTCTTGTTTTAAACCTTTTTTAGAAGAAGAAGGGCATCAAAATATTGATTTATTAAAGATTATCAAAGATAAATTTAAAGACGATGAGTTTGCTTTTGTTTGTCTTTTTGAAGATAAAGAACCTTTAAGTGTAGAAAGTGTTTATCTAAAACTTTATTTGCTTTCTACTAAAAAAGTACCTTTAAGAAGTATCAATCTAAATGGAGCTTTTGGACTTTTAAGCAATGTAGCTTGGAGTGATGATAAGCCTATCGAGCTTGAGTATTTAAGAGCAAATGAAATGCGTTTAAAAATGAGCAATCAATATCCAAAAATCGATTTTGTTGATAAATTCCCAAGATTTTTATCGCATATTATCCCTGAGGATAATACAAGAATTTTAGAAAGTTCCAAAGTAAGAATGGGTGCATCTTTAGCAGCAGGAACAACCATCATGCCAGGGGCAAGTTATGTGAATTTTAATGCAGGCACAACAGGAGCTTGTATGGTTGAAGGGCGTATTAGCTCAAGTGCTATAGTAGGAGAAGGTTCTGATGTAGGTGGTGGAGCTTCGATTTTAGGTGTTTTAAGTGGAACAAGTGGCAATGCTATAAGTGTAGGTAAGGCTTGTCTTTTAGGAGCTAATTCAGTTACAGGAATTCCTTTAGGGGATAATTGTATAGTTGATGCAGGTATTGCGGTGTTAGAAGGAACGAAATTTTTACTCAAAGATGCCGAAGAACTTGCTAAACTTAATCCTTATTTTAATTTTGATAAAGAAATTTACAAAGGCTTAGAGCTTAAAGGTTTAAATGGGCTACATTTCCGTCAAGATTCTATAAGTGGTGCTATGATAGTAGCTTTAAATAAAAAAGCAGTCAAACTTAACGAAGCCTTGCATTGATATAAATTCATTTACATAAAGCTTTAAGCTTTATGCCTTTCTTTCAACTTTGAAATCACATCTGAGAAACTAAGATTTGCATCTGCAAGTAAAACACTTAAATGATACATTAAATCCGCTGCTTCACAAATAAGCTCTTCTTTATCTTTTACTGTCGCTGCTAAAGCTGTTTCTACGCCTTCTTCACCAACTTTTTGTGCGATGCGTTTTGTGCCACTTTTGAAAAGTTTTGCTGTATAAGAAGTATTTTCATCGGCATTTTTGCGTGCATTGATAAGCTTTTCAAGTCTGGCTAGAAAAACAAAATCCGCATTTTTAGAAATTTTTTCAAAACAAGAAATATCGCCCGTATGACAAGTAGGTCCTACAGGATTTGCTAAAATTAAAAGCGTGTCATTATCACAATCTAAGCTTAAATCTACGATATTTAAGAAATTTCCACTTTCTTCACCCTTCATCCAAAGACGCTGTTTTGTGCGTGAAAAAAAGACTACTTTGCCACTTTCTAAGCTTTTTTCTAAGGCTTCATTATTCATAAAGCCTAGCATTAAAACTTCACAAGTTTTTGCATCTTGGATGATGACAGGTAAAAGATGATCCACTTTTTGCCAAGCAATTTTTTCATTAAGTTCTTTGAAATTTTGCATATTATATCCTTATACTTAAACCTTGATTTTTAAGATAAATTTTTAATTCTTTAATGTCTATAAGTTTTTGATGAAAAACAGAAGCAGCTAAAGCCCCATCTATACCCAGTTTAAAAGCTTCTAAAAAATGCTCCATTTTTCCCGCTCCCCCACTTGCGATCAAAGGTACTTTACAAATTTTATATACAGCTTCTAATTGTTCTAAATCATAGCCATTTTTAACGCCATCTTGATTCATCATATTTAAAACAATTTCGCCTGCACCTAGATCTTGCACTTCTTTAACCCATTCTAAAGTGCTTTTTCCACTATACTTGCTTGTTTTTTCATCGCCTGTGTATTGAAATACTTTTAAATTTCCATTTTCATCTTTGAAGCTATCAATCCCTACTACTACGCATTGCACGCCAAAGCTTTTAGCAAGGCGTGTGATTAGGCTTGGATCATTTAAAGCAGGAGAATTGATAGAAATTTTATCTGCCCCATTAGCTAAAAGTTCAGCTGCATCTTCTTCGCTTTTAATACCCCCTGCAACACAAAAAGGAATATTGATATTTTTTGCTACTTCACTTACCCATTCTCTTGATATGCGTTCTTTTCTAGCACTTGCAGCAATATCATAAAAAACAAGCTCATCAATACCATTTTGAGAATAATACCTAGCAAGCTCTATGATATCTCCCATATCTTTATGGTTTTTAAATTGTGTTCCTTTTACTACTCTGCCATCTTTGACATCTAAACATGCAATTATGCGTTTTGTAAGCATTTATTTCTCCAAAATACATTTTTCTTTAAGATATTTTTCCATTTCTTCATCGCTTTTAATTTCATCAAAATTAGCTTGAATTTTTGCTTCTTTGCCCACTTTAATTTGTTTGTTTATATCATCAATAAATTCTTTAAAATTTGGATTTTTATTAATCAGCATATTTAGTGTTTGAATATCAAGTTTTATCACTCCTATGCCAAAACTTTGATTTAAGCGTCTTAACTCACTTAAAACCTCGCTATCAATTTCTTGTAAAACAACCAAATAGCCCTCATTTGCCCAGCTAGAATTACTTAGAGCTTGAAAATAGCATTCTTTTAAATTTGAAAAATTTAAAGCAATTTTAAGTTCAAAAGAAAAAAGTTTATAGCTGTTTTGTTTGATATTTTCTAAAAGTGTTATGGTTTCTTTTTCATAATCATCATAAGGAAAATAAACCCCTACAATATCAGGATAATTCCACTTATCTTCCCCACCTTTACCCTTTTTGCTTTGTTCGTGATAAATTGTTTTGCAATTTAAATTAAAATCTAAATTTTCATATAAAAATTTTACAAGCAAGGGGTGTAAATCTCTTTCATGAAATTTATTTTTTTCTTGTTTTTCGTTAGTAATTTCATTTTTATTATCAAGCTTTAAAAGTTCATTTTCTCTTTCTTTTAGCCAAAAAGTTGTAGGTTTTTGAGAAGCTTTGATAAATAAAGAATTGTGTTGCAATTCTTTTATATCAACATATATCCTAGCCCCTAAAGTAGCAATTGGAGTTTGTCGTATGCTAGAAAGCTTTTTATCTAAGCCTTGTTCAAGAGCTTTTTGCCAAATTTCATTAACACTTAAAGGTCTGTCACTTTGTTTTAAAATTTCTAAAGTAAGTTCTTTGTAGCTTAATTTGCTAGACATCTTATCCCTTCTTCTATGCTAAAAACTCCGTCTAATAAAGCTTTTCCTACGATAACCCCACTACAAATTCCTTTTAAGTTTTCAAGGTCTTTTAAGCTCGCTACTCCACCACTTGCCTGAATGCAAATATTAGGAAAAATTTCATGGATAAGTTTGTAAAGTCTTACATTTACTCCTTGCATGGTGCCATCTTTTGAAATATCTGTGCAAAGTATGTGTTTTAAGCCTTTATTGCTATAAAAATCTAAAACTTCCATAAGCTTTTTATCACTTGCTTCTTGCCAAGCATTTACAGCCACAACATAATCTTCTTTTAAAATCGTATCTAAGGCTAAAACTATAGCTTCACTACCAAATTCTTTTAAAATTTCAAGACATAAAGTCGCATTTTTAATCGCCATAGATCCTATAACTACTCTTTTTACTCCACAATCAAGCAAAGCTTTAACTTCTTCTTTAGAGCGTATGCCTCCACCTACTTGTAAATTGACACTGACTTCTTTAGCTAATTTTTCTATCAAAGCAAGTTGTCTTTTGCTAGGATCTTTTGCACCTGTAAGATCTACAAGATGAAGTTCTTTCGCTCCTGCTTTTTCGTATTCTTTGAATTTTTCCAAGGGATTGTATTTATATACTTTTTTTTGTTCGTAATCCCCTTTTACAAGACGCACCACTTCGCCATCTATAAGATCGAGTGCGGGTATGATTTGAGTCATCCTATATCCTTAATAAAATTTGAAATTAAATTTTCCCCCGCTTCACTGCTTCTTTCAGGGTGAAATTGCACCCCGTAAAAATTATCTTTCATTACACTTGCGCTAAATTTTTGCGAATACTCACAATCTGCTATAGTGTATTCCCCAAGTCCTGCACAATAACTATGCACAAAATAAAAATAAGCCCCTTCTAAGCCTTTAAACAAAGCATGAGAGCTATGAACTTGATTCCATCCCATATGTGGAAAAGTAAAGCCTTCTTTAGCTTTAAATTTTTGAGTTGTAAAATCTATGAGTTTTAAAGTTTCTTGATTTAATTCTTCAGAAAAATTTCCTAAAATTTGCATACCTAAACAAATACCAAGCAAAGGTTTTTTGGTATTTTGAATAAAATCAATAAGATTAAATTGTTCTAAATTTTTCATCGCTTCTTTTGCAGTACCCACTCCAGGTAAAAAAAGTTTATCCGCACTTTCAAGTTCTTTTAAATCCCTACTGATAGTTGCATTAAAACCTAATCTATCCAGACAAAATTTCAAAGATGCCAAATTCGCACAGGCTGTATCGATGATGATGATTTTCATATCACTCCTTTAGAGCTGGCTAAATTTTCACTTTCTATTTTTACTGCCATTTTCAAAGCTTTAGCAAAGGCTTTAAAAAGCCCTTCGGCTTTATGATGATCGTTTTTGCCTTTAACTTTTAAATGCAAACTCACACCCATAGCATAACTTAAAGAATAAAAAAAGTGTTCGATCATTTCTGTGCTTAAAGCTCCTAAATGAGATTTTTTAAATTTGGCTTTATAGACTAAATGAGGACGATTGCAAAAATCCATCGCACAACTTGCCAAACACTCATCCATAGGTAAAGCAAAACCATATCTTGCAATGCCGATTTTATCCCCTAAGGCTTTTTTGATACAAGCTCCAAGTGCTAAGGCTACATCTTCAACGCTATGATGCTCATCGATTTCTAAATCCCCTTTGCAAGAAATTTCAAGCCCTATACCTCCATGTACAGCGATTTGCTCTAACATGTGATCAAAAAAATCAATGCCTGTTTTAATGCTAATCTTACCCCCATTTAAGCACACTTTTACTTTTATATCTGTTTCTTTAGTAGTTCTTTGATAACTCGCACTTCTAAAAGAACTTAAAATTTCATTTTCTATTTCTTTCCAAGAAAGTTCGCCATATCTTAAACCACGCACACCTAAATTTGAAGCTAAGATCATATCACTCTCACGATCTCCTATAACAAAACTTTGCTCCTTATCATAAAGTTCGTGTTTGATATACTCTTCTAACATAGCGGTTTTAGGTTTTCTACAAGCACAATTTTCATTTTCAAAATGCGGACAAATAAAAATGTCTTGAAATTCTATACCGCAACTTTTTAAAATATCAAGCATTTTTTCATGAGCAATTTCAAAATTTTCCTTTGGAAAACTTGGCGTTCCAAGACCATCTTGATTGCTTACCATGACAAATTTAAATCCAAAATTTTTTAGTTTTAAAAGAGTAGGAATAGCATCTTTTTCAAAACGCAATTTTTCAAGAGTATCGATTTGAAAATCGCTTTTTGGCTCCTCTATTAAAGTGCCATCTCTATCTATAAAAAGGATTTTTTGACTCATTTTAAGCTCTCTAAACGAAAAGTTACTGCATTTTTGTGTGCGTCTAAATGCTCATTTTGCGCTAAAATTTCAACACTTTTACCCAAAGCTAAAAAGCCTTCTTTACTTAATTCTTGAACGGTCATTCTTTTACTAAAATCTGCCAAACCTAAACTAGAATGCGTTTTAGTAAGTCCATAAGTAGGTAAAACATGATTTGTCCCGCTTGCATAATCACCCATAGACTCCGGAGAATAAGCTCCTAAAAATACCGATCCTGCGTGTTTTACACCTTTTAAAAGCTCTCGTGGATTTTGAGTTTGTATGATCAAATGTTCAGGGGCATAAAGATTTGAAATTTCCAAGGCTTGATTTAAATCTTTAGCTATGATAATGCGTGAATTAGCAATGCTTTTGCTTGCAAGTTTTTTACGAGGTAAAAGTTCTAATTGACTTTGGACTTCATTACTTGCTTTTTGAGCAAAATCTTGACTTAAACACACTAAAATCACTTGAGAATCTGCACCATGTTCAGCTTGTGAAAGCAAATCACTAGCTACAAATTTTTCATTAGCCAAATCATCAGCTATTACTAAAACTTCACTAGGTCCTGCTTGCATATCAATAGTCGCTCCGTTTATATCGCTACTTACTTGACGTTTTGCTTCGGTTACAAAGGCATTTCCTGGGCCAAAAATTTTATCCACCTTTAAAACACTTTGCGTACCGTAAGCCAAAGCCGCTATGGCTCCTGCACCACCCATTTGATAAATTTCATCCACGCCGCAAAGCTTAGCACAAAAAAGCACAGCATCATTGATTTTTGCAGGACTTGCTAAAACGATTTTTTCACAACCTGCAATTTTTGCAGGGATAGCTAACATTAAAACCGTTGAAAACAAAGGTGCTAAACCCCCTGGTATGTAAAGTCCTACTTTTTCTATAGGGCGTGTTAAAACCTCGCATTTAACGCCTTTTGTAGTTTCAAGAGCGATTTCATGCGGGATTTGGGCTTCGTGAAATTTTTTGATATTTTCATAAGCTACTAAAATAGCATCTTGTAAATCTTTATCCAAACGATTGCTTGCTTGAGTGATTTCTTCTTGAGTGATTTTAATATTAGAAATTTCAGCCTTATCAAATTTTAAAGCTTGTTCTATCAAAGCTTCATCACCTTTTTCTTGCACTTCTTTAACGATGGAGCTTACTATTTTTGAAATTTCATCTTTCGCACTTATAGCAGGGCGTTTTAACGCTTCTTCTTTTTGTTTTTCATCTAAATTATCATATACTAAAATTTGCATTTTTTACTCACTTTAACATTTTTTCTATAGGCAGAACCAAAATCGAACTCGCACCTTCTTCTTTTAAAGCCTCCATAGTTTCCCAAAAAAGATTTTCTTTACTTACCATATGTAAAGCTACATTTTTTTCATCGTGTGCTAAAGGTAAGATAGTCGGTCTTTCAACTCCTGGAAGTAGGGCTTGAATTTTATCAAGCTTTTCTTTTGGAGCATGAAGCATAATGTATTTAGATTCTCTTGCTTGCATTACTCCTGCTACACGCAACATAATTTTATCCACTAAAGTTTGTTTTTCTTTACTTAAAGCATTTTCTTTTTGAATTAAACAAGCACGAGATTCATAAATGACTTTAACTTCTTTAAGATTATTTGCTTGTAAAGTTGCCCCGCTTGAAACAAGATCGCAAATTGCATCGGCTAAATTTGCCCTAGGGGCTACTTCAACAGAACCTGTAAGCATACAATTTTTATAATTAATCCCATTTTCTTTCATAAAACGCTTTAAAAGTTGTGGATAAGAAGTAGCTATCCTTAAGCCTTCAAAATCTTTCAAATTTTGAAATTTTTTTTCTTGAGGTAAGGCAAGAGAAAGACGGCAATATCCAAAATCTAGCTTTTTTAAAAGCTTATAACTTGGATTTTCTCCTAAAGACTGGCGTTCAAGTTCATTTTCTTCTAAAACATTTTCCCCTATAATACCTAAATCTACAACACCATCAAAAATAAGCCCAGGGATATCATCATCTCTAACGCGTAAAATATCTATAGGTAAATTTGTAGAAAAAGCGATCAAACTTTGTTCATGGATATGCATTTTAACACCACATTCTGAAAGAAGCTCTATGGATTCTTTTGAAAGTCTACCTGATTTTTGTATCGCAATGCGTAAACGAGTGTTTTCTTGCATAACATATCCTTGAAATTAAAAATTAAAAACTTATATTAGCATAAGTAGTTGAATTTTTAGCAAGGGTTTTGAAAAATAAATAAATTTAATTTTATTTAAAATAATTATTTAAAACTTTTTATTTTTAGGGTATTTAATTGAAGTATTAATCCTAGCAAAAGCTAGGATTTGATTAAGCTACAAATTCGATGAAAGCCATTTCAGCAGCATCACCACGGCGAATTCTTGTTTTGATGATTCTTGTATATCCACCATTGCGATCTTTGAATTTTGGAGCAATTTCAGTCACTAATTTATTAGTAGCGTTTTTATCTTGTAATGAAGCAAAAACTGCTCTATGAGCGTTAAAATCTCCAAGTCTTGCTCTAGTAATCAATCTTTCTACATAACCTCTTAATTCTTTAGCTTTTGGTAGAGTAGTTTCAATTTTTCCGCTATTTACTAAAGCTATAGTTAAATTTTTTAATAAGGCAGCACGATGAGATGAAGTTCTGCCAAGTTTTCTATATCCATGTTTATGTCTCATTCTTTATCCTTCGTTTTGTGCTTTTAATTCTGCGATTTTATTTTTAAGTATTTCTTTATTATCGCTAAGCTTAGAAGTTCCCACAGGAAAACCTATGCTTTCCATGATGTTTTTAATTTCATCAAGAGATTTTTTACCTAAATTTTTAAGCCCTGCAAGTTCACTTACACTCATCAAAGCAAGCTCGCCTATGTAAACCACTCCTGCTTTTTCAAGACAATTATAACTTCTAGCACTTAAATTTAAATCTGTAATGTTTTGCAATAATTTAGTATTTTCTAGTTCATTGCTTGTTGCTTGATTTTTAATTACGCTTCTAACATTGGTGATTTTATCAAATACTGATAATTGTTTATACATAGCTTCTAGAGCATTTTGAAAAGCTTCATTTGGAGTGATTTGTCCATCAGTTGTTACGGTTAAAACCACTTTTTCATAATCAGGATTATCTTCAAATAAAACTTTTTCAATATCATAGGTTGCTTCTCTTACAGGTGTAAAGAAAGCATCTAAAGCTATAAATTTAGGATCATTTATAAGCTCTTTAATTTCTTCGCTTGGTACATAGCCAATACCTTTTTCAACGATCAATGTGAATTTGAGTTCAGCATCTTCGTTGATAGTTGCTAGATAGGCGTCTTTATTTACTACTTCTACTTGATCATTATTTAGATCTTTGCCGTAAATTTCTTTTGAGCCTTTAAAGCTAAATTCTACTATTTCTTTATTTGATTCGCCTTTAATTTTAAAGCGTAGTTTTTTTAGATTAATGATAAAAAGTGCTACATCTTCAAGCATACCACGCATGCTATCAAATTCATGAGCTACGCCATCAATATGGATCGCAGTTGGAGCATATCCTATGGTGCTAGTGTAAAGCAAACGGCGTAAAGGATGGGCTAGGGTGATTCCATAGCCGATCTCAAAAGGCCAAGCACTGATTTTAGCCACAGTATCACTAATGTTTTCTATTGTAAATTCTGTTGGCGTATAAGCAGATGTTGTAATATTTCTCATATTTAGCCCCTATTACTTAGAGTAAAGCTCAACGATAAATCTTTCCTCAACCGGAATGACAACTTCTTCTCTCTCAGGTTTTCTTGTGAAAATTCCAAATCTCTTATCTTTTTCAACATCAACCCAAGCAACGATTCCAGTTTGTGCTGTAAGTTCGATAGCTCTTGTTATTTGTGGATTGTTTTTGCTTTTTTCGATAATTTCGATTTTAGCACCTGCTTCTACTCTAAAGCTAGGAATATCCACTCTTTTACCATTTACTAAAACATGTCCATGTGTTACAAGTTGTCTTGCAAAACGACGTGTTGTAGCAAAACCCATTCTATATACTACATTGTCTAATCTTTGTTCTAAAAGTTGGATAAGTAATACCCCTGTATTTCCTTCTCTTCTTGCTGCTTCAGCAAATAAACGACGGAATTGCTTTTCGCTTACTCCATACATAAATTTAGCTTTTTGTTTTTCTCTTAATTGAAGCCCATACTCACTAATTTTACCTTTTCTTGCTCCGTGTTGTCCTGGTGCATAAGGGCGTTTATCTAGTGCACTTTTGCCAGCTAGTCTTCTTTCTCCTTTTAATGCTAAGCTAACACCAAAGCGTCTTTCTAATTTTTCTACTGGTCCTCTATATCTTGCCATAATATTCTCCTAAATTTTTCTTATATCTTAGACACGACGACGCTTAGGCGGTCTGCAACCATTGTGAGCTAATGGAGTGATATCTTTTAAGAAAGTTACTTTGATTCCTTCCATAGCACCTACACTCTTAACAGCAGTTTCTCTACCGCTTCCTGGTCCTTGTACTTTAATGCCTACTTCTTTAATTCCGTGTTCTTTTGCTTTATTTAAAGCGTCTTCTACTGCTTGTTGTGCCGCATAAGGAGTTGATTTTTTAGAACCTTTAAATCCTAAACCACCTGCACTACTCCAAGCGATAGCATTTCCCATTTCATCAGTCACTGTAACCATAGTATTGTTAAAAGTCGCACTGATATAAACAATACCTTTTGCTATATTTTTTTTAACTACTTTTTTCTTTACGATTTTTCTTTTTGCCATGATTTATCCTTATGATTTTGCACCAACAGTTTTTCTCTTACCTTTTCTAGTTCTTGCGTTTGTCTTTGTTTTTTGTCCGCGAACTGGTAAGCCTTTTCTGTGTCTTAAGCCTCTAAAGCTTCCTAAATCCATAAGTGCTTTAATATCCATAGCAACTTGTTTTCTCAAGTCCCCTTCAACCATATAGTTTTCTTGAATTTCTTTACGGATAGCTGCTGCTTCATCTTCACTTAACTCATGAACTCTTTTATTATAAGAAATTCCTACTTTATCTAGAATTTTTCTTGAAGTGAAAAGTCCTATACCATAAATATAGGTTAGTCCATACTCAATTCTTTTTTTCTTTGGTAAATCCACACCTGCAATACGAGCCATGTTTATCCTTGTCTTTGTTTATGTTTTGGATTTTCGCAAATAATGCGAACCACGCCTTTACGGCGAACTACTTTGCACTTGTCGCACATCTTTTTAACCGATGGTCTCACTTTCATGAGCGTCTCCTTGAATGAATTCCACTTGATTTACGACTACATCAGGTTTTATGAATAACCAACTATTTTCAAAATAAGTGGTGGATTTTAAAAATACTTCTTCATATAGTTCGATGTAATTTGTCGCAAAAACTCTAATTTTATCTAAAATTAGCTTTTAAATAACTTAGATTATTTATATCTAAAAGTTATACGCCCTTTATCAAGGCTATAAGGTGTAAGTTCTACTTTTACTTTATCACCTGGCATTATTCTTATATAATGCATACGCATTTTTCCTGCAATATGACATAAAATTACATGTTTGTTGTCAAGTTCAACCTTGAAATTTGCATTAGGCAATGCTTCAAGTACGGTGCCATCAATTTCGATTACATCATCTTTTGCCAAAATTTTCTCCTTTCATGAAATAAAAAGGCTATAATTTTAGCAAAAATTATTAAAATTTTTACTTAATTTTTAGTAATTTTTAAGTAATTAATCTAAAAATTTAGGCTCAATAAAAGGCACATGAGTCCCTATAACTTTGAGTTTTCTTTCTTTAAATTGTTTAAGTAGTTTTTCCCTTGTTTGTATAGCCTCATTTTGATCTATATCAAATTTTATAGCGATTTTAGGTTTTGGGATTTGTATATCATAAAGATGAAGTAAATCTCCCCAAAAGACTATTTTATCATCAATTATGATAGCATTTTGACCTGGGGTATGTCCATAAGCAGGTATGGCTTTAATGCCTGAATTTTGAAAGATCAAATCTTTAGAGTGGTTAATAAATTCTATATTTTTAAGTTTAAGCAAGGTGTTTTTAATTTCTTGTCTATCGCTTTTGATCCAAAAATCATATTCTTTTTTATCGATTAAAATTTGAGCTTTTGGAAAAAGATTTTCTTCGCTCATTAAAGCTCCTATATGATCAGGATGCGCGTGTGTTAAGATAATATGAGTGATATCTTTAAAATCGGTTTTGTGGATATGTAATTTTTCTTTTAATGTATCAATAGTATCTAAAAACCCTGTGCCTATTAAAGCATTAAAATTTGGATTTTTTATCAGAGCAATATTATGCTCATTTCTTTTGATTTTTGTGCGAGTTTTTCCTATAAAATTCTTATCTTCATCGCTTTGTGGCACTAAAAAAGAAAATAATAAATTTAAAAATTCATCATCAGATTGTTTAAGTGAGATTATATGGGTTTGATTTGAACTTTTGCTTGTGGTTTTTTCTTCTAAAAAATAAAGATTGGTTTTTAAAAGAGTGGTTATAAAATTAAACATATTTATCCTTAAATTTTTTAGATAATATTTTGGAAATGATTATAGTATAATAAAAACAATGTTTTTAAAATTTAAGGTAATTAATCAATGAGAAAATCAAAATTTGGAACAAAGGAAATTAAGATCTTAGGACTTTCTTCACTAGGAGGAACTTTAGAATTTTATGATTTTATTATTTTTGTCTTTTTTGCTGAATATATAGCTAATGTATTTTTTCCTAAAGATATGAGTGAATTTTGGGCTTTATTAAATACTTATGGAGCATTTGCAGCTGGATATTTAGCACGTCCTTTAGGTGGTATAGTTATGGCACATTTTGGAGATAAATTTGGGCGTAACAATATGTTTATGCTAAGTATTTTACTAATGGTTCTTCCTACCTTTGTCTTAGCTTTTATTCCAGGTTATGAAACTCTTGGGTTTTTAGCTCCTGTTTTATTGATACTTATAAGAATTTTTCAAGGCATAGCTATAGGTGGAGAATTGCCTGGAGCTTGGGTTTTTGTAAGAGAACATTGTCAAGAAAAACAAAAAGCTTTCTTTTTAAGCTGTTTAAATTCAGCTATGGCTTTAGGAATTTTGTTAGGAAGTATAGTATTTTTAATCATTAATGCTTTTTTTAGTATAGAAGAAATTGCTGCTTATGCATGGCGTATTGCTTTTTTTGTAGGTGGAATTTTTGGGATTATTTCTATTTATTTGCGTAGATTTTTGCAAGAAACTCCTGTTTTTAAACAAATGAAAAAAGAATCATCACTTAGTTCTTTTCCACTTAGAGATTTATTTAAAGAAAAGGATATTGTAAAAAATTTATTTTCATCAATGATGATGACTTGGGTTTTAACAGGTTGTGTTATTGTGCTTGTTTTATTAATGCCTAAATTTATGCCTAGTATTTTAAATTTAAGTGGGGTTGAAGGAAGTTATTTACAGGTATTAGGAATTTTGGGAATAGCTTTAGGCGGGGCTTTTATGGGTTATCTTGTAGATAAATTTGGTTTATTTAAAATTTGCATTTTCTTTTCTTTAACTTTTGTATTTTTTTCTTTTTTATATTTTTATGCTTTATACGAGCTTAAAAATTTGGTTTTGGTGTGTATTTTGTATTCGATTGTTTGTTTTTTAGGTGGGATTAATGTGTTTGCACCTATTTTAATGAGTGAAGTTTTTAGAGCTAAAATAAGATTTTCAGGAATTTCTTTTTCTTATAATATTGCTTATGCAATTTCAGGCGGTATTACTCCGCAACTCGTTTTTTGGCTTAATACACTCGCGAGTAAAAATGAAAATCCATTTTTATATGGTATGAGTATATATATGATTTTTTTAGCATTATTGGCTATTTGTGCTGTTTTTATAGTAAAAGATAAAATAAAATTTTGATAATCACTCTTAAAATGTTATAATTAAAATTATATTTTGGAGTTTATAAATGCCTTTTATTATCGAATTACTTAAGCAAAATAAATTAAAGTTGATTTCTTTTTTGCTTTTTTCTTTTATTACAAGTGCTGTTGGAGTTTTAACTCTTGTTTTTATCAATGATTATTTGCTTAAAAATGCACAAAACATTCCTATTTTTTATTTTATTGTTTTGCTTTTGATATTTTTTATAAGTTCTACCATAGTTGAACTTGGACTTAGTATTTTTGGACAAAATTTTATTTTTAAAATGCAAAGACGCGTAGTAAAGCAGATCTTAGACACCCCTTTATTAAGAGTAGCTAAAGTAGGTAAGGCTAGAATTTTAGCTTCTTTGGGAAGTGATGTGAGAAATATATCTTTTGGGCTTTTAAGATTGCCTGATTTTTTACAATCAAGTATATTGATTTTATGCACTAGTGTTTATTTATGTTATCTTTCACCACAAATTTTTGCTTTGTGTGTGGTATGGATTATGGTTATTTTTATTACTAATAATTTTTTGATGATGAAAGTATATCAGTATTTTCGAAAGGCAAGGGAAAATGACGATGCTTTGCAAAATAATTACCAAAATATACTAGATGGACATAAAGAACTTTTGATCAATCGTGATAGAGCCAAGCTTTACTATGAAGATGAATTTGAAAATAATGCAAGATTGAAAAAGAAAAATAGTACTTTAGGCAATCTTTTTAACAATCTCTCAAACAACTGGACAAATGTAACTCTTTTGGCTTTAGTGGGTGTAGAGTTTTACTTAGCTTTAAAATTTGAATGGGCAAGTGTTGCAGATGCTACAACTATAGCTCTTTCTATTTTGTTTTTACGAACCCCTTTAGTATCTATGATAGGATCTTTTCCTACTTTGCTTTTGGCAAAAATCGCTTTGGATAAGATCGCAAAATTGGAATTAGATGATTATATAGAAGGTTTTAAAAAAACACATTATATTAGTGAATGGAAAAAAATTTCTTTTAGAAATACTCAATTTGCTTATGAAGAAAATTTTCACTTAAATCCTGTAAATATAGAACTTAAAAAAGGTGAATTGGTATTTTTAATAGGTAAAAATGGAAGTGGTAAATCCACTTTTTGTATGCTTTTGACAGGACTTTTTAAGCCAAGCAAAGGCGGAATTTATGTTGATGATACGCTTATAGATGATAAAAATTTAGATGAGTATAGATCTCTTATTTCTGCTGTTTTTAGCGATTTTCATCTTTTTACTAAAACCTTAAATAAAGAAAATTTTGCAAGCGAAGAAAAAATTGCTTTTTGGTTGGAGTTTTTAGAACTTAAAGATAAAACAAGTGTCAAAGATAATGAACTGACCTTAACCAAACTTTCTACAGGGCAAAAAAAGCGTTTAGCTATGCTTATAGCCTTGCTTGAAGAAAGGGATATTTTAGTGCTTGATGAATGGGCGGCTGATCAAGATCCTGTTTTTAGAAGATTTTTTTATAAAAAACTTTTACCTTTGTTAAAAGAGCAAGGTAAAACAATCTTTGCTATCACACATGATGATGCATATTTTGATAGTGCTGATAGAATTTTCTTGGCTCAAAATGGTGAAATCAGCGAATTAAAGGGTGAGAATATAAAGGAATTAGCTAAAAATTTAGTAGAAAAATTTGATTAAAGCCCAAAATGGGCTTGTATTATTTATCATAGAGCTTTTTTTCTATATCGATATAAAATTCAGCAATTTTTCCATAAGCAACTTCCCAAGCTTTAAGAGTGGCTTCATCAGGATTTAAAAGATTTTTAATAGCCTTTAAAAGGCAAGCTCCAACTATAGGATAATGCTCTTCTTTAACCCCTAAATTAACATGAGTTATGGCAACTTTATCAACAAAGCTTCTCATATTTTCCAAATTTTCTATATTTTTAGCTGCCATTAAAATCGCCATCGCTAAAGCTTTTGGTTGTTCTCCTGAAATTTGTTTTTCCATATTAAACATAGGTTTTACCTCAGGATAATCATTAAACATTATTTTATAAAACTCATTGGTTAAATCCTCTCCATTTTTTTGCAAAATAGGCACACAATCTTTGATGATTTGAATTTGTTCTTTTGTCATAATTTCTCCTTTTTGTTGTAAAAGAGATATTTTATATCTTAAAAAGGAGAAAAAAATTGACTTGTGTTAAAATTTTGTATTTAGTTGATTGAAAAAATCTTGCATTAACATTGTTAATGCTTTATAAAAATGTGTTTTAGCTTTATTGATAACATCAAAACTCCACATGTTAAACCAAATAAAAAATTCTTCTTTTAAGAATTTTTGCAAAGTTATATCATCTTGTTTTTTGATTAAAAAACTAATAAATAATAATTCATTTATCAAGCTATCTGCAGGTTCTTCATTAAAAAAAGAAAAAAAGTTATTTTGCGCAAAAATTTGCTTAACTTTATCAGAATTATCTGAATAAATTTCTTTATTTTCATCAAGATAAAAAGAAGCAAAAGGCGGTGCTTTTACATAATCAACATCACTTAAAAACAAAGATGTAAAATCACTTGCTATTAATTTATCATCTTCGTTTGAAGATGATAAAAGCTTTAAAGCGGTGCATTGTAATTTGCTATTATTTTTTAAAAACCAATTTTGCCAGAATTCTTCTTTTTTAAGTTTTTCTAGCAAAAAATGATTAGGTGGATTTTGCAAAAAATTGATAAATATATCTATTGCCAATTTTTGCATTAAGAATGTCCCAACATGATTTGAGTACTTATAAGTCCATAAAATAGCATTCTAGTGGTAAACACCCCTAAAAATGCACAAAGTAGGGCAAAACAAGCAAAAAATTTACTTTTAAATTTTTCATGTAAATAATTATGCAAATACCAAGTAACAATCCCAAGTCCTAAGAATGCAAAAGAAAGCGATATAAACCAATCATAGGTTCCACCTAAAAGTTCAAAAGGGTTTACAAGCCCCATAATCCAAGTTTGTCCTACATGTAGGGTTTGTAAAACTATAGCAGTGCTTAAAAGCCCTATACCTATAAGTCCTGTAAAAAATGACATTTTTCTTTCATGTTTGCTATTTTCAAAAAAACAATAATAAACAATAGCACCTAAAAATATAGCACTAGCAAAAAAATAAAGCAAAGTGATCTTAAAATCCCAAGTAGGTACACTTTCTTGCATGGAGCCATAAGCTCCACTCATAAAGAAAAGTCCTAAAATTCCACATATTAGCGTAAGATAAAACACCCAATTTGAAGTTTTTAGATAAAGCAAAAAGTCCAAAGCACACACAAGAGATACAAATAAAATTTCATTATTCATCCAGCCTATGTGCCATTCATTGTTTGCATAAAAAACACCCATTCTATTTAATACATTAAAAATGTGTGTAATATCATTTAAATGAAAAAATGAAGGGATAAAAGCAACCACCATTGCAATTCCTAAGGCTAATCCAAAAGACTTTAAATTTGCATAATTTTTGTAACCATTTATAAATGCAGGTGCATAAACCAAACTAAGTCCAATTACAGCTTGTACTAAAATAGTAAATAATACCAAAGGCATTTCACTTAAAATGTGATTAAATGATGTCATTTTTAACTCCTTGGTAGTTTTGAGGTAGATGAAAAATCGTACTTTTATTACCTGAAGGTAAACTATGTTTTTCAGGCACTATACATAAATTTGGATGCGTGATAGAAGCATCAGGTAAAGGTGTGATAGAGGCTAAATTTCCATGTTCTTCTCTCAGTTTTGTTATATCTCCTGCTTTTAATGCTCTAAAAGGACAAGAGTCCACGCAAATTGGATTTTTACCTTCTTTTAATCTCTCATAACACCCATCGCATTTGCTCATATGACCACTTTCATGGTTAAATTGAGGTGCGCCATAAGGACATGCCATAGCACAAGCTTTGCAGCCTATACACATACTATCATCGATTGCTACTATTCCCCATTTTATTTTCATTGTTGCGCCAGTTGGACAAGCTTTAAGACAAGATGGATTAGAACAATGATTGCAAGAAATAGAAGTGTAGTAAGCAAAAACACTTTGCTCAAAACTCCCATCTTCTTTAGCTGTCCAATTTCCCCCTTCAGTCTCAAACACACGGCGAAAATTAATTCCCACAGGCATGTTTTTATAATCCTTGCAAGAAAGTGAGCAAGTCCTACAGCCTACGCATTTGCTTTGATCTAGCATAAAACCAAATTGTGAATTTTCTTCTAATTTCATCTTTTTCTCCTTAAACTTTTGCAATTTCAACTAAAATAGAATGTTGTCCATTTCCTTTAGAAATAGCAGTTGGTACTATACTTGCCAAAGAATTCACACAAGTTCCCACATCGATACCATTTTCATATTTTGCCCATGCACCTTGTGGGGTTACTGCACAACCTGGTATGATTTTTGGAGTAACTTTTGCTATGCCTTGTATGATTCCTAAGTCATTTCTTACTTGCACCACATCGCCCGTTTTGATACTTCTTTGCTCTGCATCTATGGTATTTATCCAAATTTCTTGTGGATTAGCTTCTCTAATTTGTGGAATTTCCCAAAAGCTAGAATGTGTTCTACCTTTGTAGTGATAGCCAAAAAATTGCGAAGGATACTTTTGTTTTAATGGATCCAAAATCCCTTCTCTTTGGCTTTCAAAAACAGGAATAGGCACTATTTGTTGTCCTTCTTTTAATTTCCAAGTTTTTTGCATTTGTGCGAGTTTTGTGCTATAAATTTCTATCTTTCCGCTGGGAGTTTTTAAAGGATTATTGATAGGATCTTTTATAAAACTTTGTAATGCCACTACAGGTTTTACAGGCTCAAATTTTACAAGTCCTTTTTCGCACATTTCTTCAAAACTAGGCAAAAGTGGATTTTTTTTCATACTTTCTTCATAAAGGTATTTTAGCCAATCTTTTTGTGTTCTTCCTTCGCTAAATTCTTTTTCTATGCCAAGTCTTTTAGCAAGTTCAAGACACATTTCATAAATAGGTTTTGCTTCACCAACTGGCTCGATAGCTTTTTGACAATAAATAATATAAGGCTTATTGCTATAATATCCTGCGCTAGGTCTTATAAAATCTTCTTGCTCCAGCATAGTTGCATCAGGTAAGATATAATCTGCGTAGTTATTTGACGGAGTTCTAGTTACATTAACATCTACTATACACTCACACAAATTCTCATCGCTTAAAATATCATGCACTTCTTTAATGGTGCTGTGCTGATTTGTAAGACAATTTCCTGCTGTATTGAAAATAAATTTGATATTTTGTTTTAATTGTGTTGTGCCACGCACCCCATCACTAATATCTGTCATTTCTTTTCCGCGATAAATAGCGTCTGTAAATAAAAAACAAGGAATAGAATCTTTTATTGGATTTTTAAAAGGCATACCCATTATATCATATGTTTTACTTGATCCTGTTCGACATCCTGTATTTGTCCCTTCTATGCCAATATTTCCTGTAATACAAGCTAGAGTTGCTATCGCCCTTGCATTTTGTTCTCCATTTGAATGTCTTTGCACTCCCCAACCTTGTTCTATAAAACAAGGCTTTATCGTGGCAATTTCTCTTGCAAGTTGAACTATGCGGCGTGCTGGAATTTTTGTAATCTTGCTAGCCCAATCAGGAGTTTTTTCTACTCCATCGTTTAGTCCTAAAACATAGCTTTCATAGCTTGAGTTTTTGGCTGCATCTTGTGGCAGAGTATTTTCGCTAAAGCCTATGGTGTATTTATCAAGAAAAGTTCTATCAAGTAAATCTTCTTTTATCATCACATAAGTTAGCGCAGCAATCAAAGCTGCATCGGTTCCTGGTGCTATAGGTATCCACTCATCGCAATGCCCTATCATAGAATCATTGCATCTTGGGTCAATGTGAATTATTTTACATCCACTTTCTTCTAAGGCTTTTTGATAAGCATAGCCTACTCCACCACCTCCCATTCTAGTTTCAACATGATTTGCTCCAAAAAATATAGCTAATTTTGCAGAGCGTAAAGTGTATATATCGCTAGCAGGAGATCCACCATAGAAAAAATTCATAGCATTTGAAATTTGAGCCGTAGAATAAGAATTATGATAATTTAAATAACCACCATAAAGACTTAAAAGTCTAGCCCATGGACCTTGTGTACAGCGATTGATTATTGTTCCTGTTGTTCCTGTTGCATAATTTATATAAAAGGCTTCATTGCCGTATTTTTCTTTAATTTCTTGCATTTTGGCAGAAATTTCATCAAAAGCTTGCTCCCAAGAAATAGGCATAAATTTACCTTCACCTCTTTTTCCCACTCTTTTTAATGGTCTTTTTAAGCGATTTGCATTGTAAACTTTATATCTTGAGCTTCTACCTCTAATACAGGCTCTTGCTTGACGATTATCAAAGCTATCATCACCTTCATTATCAGTACTGACATATTTAATAATTCCATCTTGAGTATGTACTTTTACAGGACATTTTGTTCCGCAATTTACATTACATCCAGCCCATTTGCTGATCAATGGTGGAGTTTTTAATAAATTTGCACTTAGACTTATAGGACTTAAGGTTAAGCCGCCAAACAAAGAACTCCATTTTAAAAAATCTCTACGATTTTATTCCATGTTATCTCCTTGCATTTATGTGACAAAAGTAATTGCGATTATAATACAAATAATAATTTTATTCAATTAAAATTAAGACTTTAAAACTCCTAAATATAGGCTTTATAATGGACTTTTCGTTTATGAATTTAACTTCAAAAAATAAAAATTTGAATAATATAATGATAAAAATTTATTAAAATAGTATTTAAATATAAATTTATAACTAAAATATAACTTTATCCCCCGTATAGGCTTGCGAGTTGAGTTTTTTTGTTTTATAATTTTGTGCGTTATTAAAATAAAAAGGTTTTTTATGTTGAGATTTTTAATTTTTGCAATGTTGTTGTTTGTGAATTTGGAAGCAAAAATCCCAAAAGATACACTTATTATAGCAGTTGAAAATGAAATCGCAAGGATAAATCCTGCTTATAGTGAGGATCACGATGCAGTGATTAATCTTGTATTTTCAGGACTTACGCGTTTTGATGAAAATATGAGTTTAAAACCTGATTTGGCTAAGTCTTGGGATGTTAGTAAAGACGGGCTTGTTTATGATATTTTTTTAAGAGATGATGTTTTATGGCATGATGGAGTCAAATTTAGTGCTGATGATGTGAAATTTAGCATAGAAGCCTTTAAAAATCCTAAAAACAATTCTTCTGTTTATGTCAATTTTGAAGACATTAAAAGTGTGGAAATTTTAAATCCTTCTCATGTAAAAATCACACTTTTTAAACCTTATCCTGCATTTTTAGATGCTTTAAGCATAGGAATGCTTCCTAAACATTTGCTTGAAAATGAGAATTTAAACACAAGTTCTTTTAATCAAAATCCTATAGGTACAGGTCCTTATAAATTTGCAAAATGGAAAAAAGGTGAATATGTTGAATTTAAAGCCAATGAACATTTTTATCTTGATAAGGTAAAAACTCCAAGACTTATTATAAAACACATTTTTGATCCTTCTATAGCTAGTGCCCAGCTTAAAAATGGCAAGATAGACGCAGCTTTAATCGATGTTTTTTTGCTAAATATTTTTAAAAATGATGAAAATTTTGGAATTTTACGTGAAAAATCGGCTGATTATCGGGCTTTAATGTTTAATTTTGATAATGAATTTTTAAAAGATTTAAAAGTAAGACAAGCCTTAAATTACGCAGTTGATAAAGAAAGTATAGTAAAAAATCTTTTACATGATTATGCTTTTGTAGCCAATCACCCTTTAGAGCGTTCTTGGGCAAATTCTAAGAATTTTAAAATTTACAAATATGATCCTAAAAAAGCCGAGGACTTGCTTGTAAGTGCAGGTTTTAAGAAAAATAAAGATGGAAATTTTGAAAAAGATGGGAAAATTTTAGAATTTGAAATTTGGGCGATGAGTAATGATCCTTTAAGGGTAAGTTTAGCTGGAATTTTGCAAAGCGAATTTAGAAAAATAGGAGTTGTAAGCAAGGTGGTGGCTAAACCTGCTGGAAGTTTTGATTATTCTAAAGTAGATAGTTTTTTAATAGGCTGGGGAAGTCCTTTAGATCCTGATTTTCACACTTTTAGGGTATTTGAAAGTTCGCAAGATAGTGCTTTAAATGATGAGGGTTGGAATTTTGGACATTATCATGATAAAAAAGTGGATATAGCCTTGCAAAAAGCAAGAAATACTTCAAATTTAGAAGAGAGAAAAAAATATTATAAAGATTTTATAGATGCTTTGTATGAAAATCCTCCTTTTATTTTTTTAGCTTATCTTGATTTTGCTTTAGTTTATAATAAAGATTTAAAAGGTATCAAATCAAGGACTTTAGGCCATCATGGAGTAGGTTTTACTTGGAATGTTTATGAGTGGAGCAAATAAGTGCTAAAACGCTTAGTTTTTAGTATTTTTATAGCATTTTTTAGTACTTTTTTATGTTTTGTTTTGCTTTATTTTAGCAAAGGCAGTATAGCTTATGCTAATGGAGTTAATTCACAAAGTAAAGAATTTGTTCAAAGAATAGAACAAAATTTAGGGATTGATAAGCCTTTGCTAGAGCAGTATAAAATTTGGCTTTTTAAGGTTTTAAAAGGAGATTTAGGAGTTTCTTTTTTAAGTGGAGAAAGTGTTTTAAAGCTTATAAAAGAAAGAATTTTTAATACCTTAATTTTAGGTTTTAGTGCCTTAATGCTTTTATTTTTACTTAGTGTTTTTTTGGCACTTTTAGGATATTATTATAAAGAAAATTTTATAGATAAAATCATTACTTTTTTAGCTTTTAATTTTTTTGCTTTACCTCCTTTTGTTTTGGCTTTATTGTTTGTTTTGATTTTTGGAATTTTTTGGAAAATTTTGCCTGTTATGGGAAGTAGTGATATAGGTTTTGAAGATGATTTTTTAAATCGTTTAAAACATTTGATTTTGCCTATTTTGGTGCTTGTTTTATCACATTTGGCATTATTTTTAAGGATTGCTAGAAATTTTATCAATGAAAGTTTTTCTCAAATTTTTATTCAGAATTTATACGCTAGGGCTTTAAAGGAAAAAGATATTTATTTTTTAGTTTTGAAATATTCTTTAAGTCCTATTGTAGCTTATTTTGGTGGAAGTGCTTTAAGTTTTATGATGGGAACTTATGTGGTAGAAAGTGTCTTTGCTTACGAGGGGCTTGGAACTTTACTTTTTAAAAGTATTATTTTTAAAGATTACCCTGTTGTACTTGCGCTTATATTTTTTAGTGTTTTGCTTGCAGCATTTTTTACATTTTTAAGTGATATTGTAGCTAGGATTTTAAATCCTAGATTAAGAAGGCTTGATTTTGTTTAAATTTCTTATCATTCTTGCGCCTTTAATTTTTTTGTTTTTATGCGCCTTGTTTGCACCTTTTTTGGCTCCTTTTGATATTTTAAGCACTCATTTAGAAAATTTGCATCAAGCTCCTAATTTTACTTATATTTTAGGGACTGATTTTTTAGGCAGAGATTTGTTTTCTCGTTTGCTTTTTGCTTTGAGAAATTCTTTGATTATAGGTGTTGGTGGATCTTTATTGTCTATTATCTTTGCTTTGTGCTATTTGTTTTTAGCGCGATGTTTTTTTTACGTTTTTTGGATGCGTATTTTAGAGTTTTTTTTAGCCTTGCCTGCTTTTTTACTTATGATGTTTTTTCAAAGTATGATAACTTCTGATGTGTTTTTGATGATTTTTTTAATCGCTTTAATTCATTGGTGTTTCATAGCAAGAATTATAGAAAGTGAATTAAAAAGACTTGAAAATTTAGATTTTTACAAAGCAAATATAGTGCTTGGAAGAACTAAATTTAGAGCTTTTTTTAAAGATTTAATACCTGCTTTAAAAACACTGATTTTTACACTTTTTATATTTAATATCGTTCATGCTATAGCCACAGAAGCTACTTTGAGTTTTTTTGGACTGGGTTTAGGATTTGAAATTCCAACTTTAGGTACTCTTTTGAGTGAGTCTTCAAAAGCGGTTTTTATAGGTGCTTGGTGGATAATACTTTTTCCACTTTTAAGCTTGCTTTTGTTGTTTTTACCTCTTTTATGGTTGGGTAATTTTTTACAAAAAATTTGGGGTATAAGATCTTGAAGGTAAGAAATTTAAATATCAGTTTGAAGAATAATTTATTGCTTAAGGATATTAATTTAGATATAAAAACAGGTAAAACTTTAATGATACTAGGACAAAGTGGAGTGGGCAAAAGTTTGTTAGGAAAAGTTTTGGTAAGACTTTTAGATTCTAATTTCACAATAAGTTTTGATGAATTAAGTTTTCATAATTCTTGTATTTTTAATTTTAACAAAGAAGAGCTTAGAAATTTCCGTTCTAAGGTGGCACTTGTTTTGCAAGATGCAGAGCTTAGTCTTTATCCTTATTTGGATATTGGAAATTTATGTCATCTTGTTTTAAAAACTCATACAAAATTAAAACAAAAAGAAAGAAAAGATTATGCTTTTTCTTATTTTCAAAAATTAGGATTTGAAAATCTTGATCGTTTGTGGCATTCTTATGCTAATGAATTAAGTTTGGGTATGGCAAGAAGGGTGAGCCTAGCTTTGGCATTATTAAATCAACCCCAAATTTTAATTTGTGATGAAATCACAGCTTCTTTGGATAAAGAAAACGCTTCTAAGATTATATCGATTTTAAAAGAATTAAAAAATACTACAGCCTTAGTTTGTATCACTCATGATTTAAATTTGGTAAATTCTTTAGCAGATGAAATTCTTATGCTAGAAAAAAATAGTTCAAATTTATATAGCTTAGATGAGTTTTTAAGGTATTATAATGCTTAAAGTTTGTAATTTAAGTAAGTTTTATGAGCTTAAAAAGCATTGGTATTTAAAAAAAGAAAGACATATTATTTTTGATAATGTCAATTTTTCTTTAAATGAAAATGACAATTTAATAATTTTAGGTAAAAGTGGTGCAGGTAAAAGCACATTAGCTAGAATTCTTTGTTTTTTAGAAGATCCAAGTGAGGGTGAGGTATGGTATGAAAATCTTAACTTACACAAGCTTGATAAAAACAAACAAAGACTTTTAAGAAAGCAAATTCAATATTGCTTTCAAGATCAAAAAATGGCTTTAAACCCTTATAAAAAAATCAAAAATCTTATACAAGATGGTTTGGAAAATTTTAATTTACAAAAGAATGATGACTTGATTTTAGAATTTTTTGATTTTTTTAGTCTAAAAAAACAAATTTTAGAACAAAAATCCTATGAGTTAAGCGGAGGAGAAGCCACACGTGTAGGTCTTATCCGTGCTTTGGTTTTAAATCCTAAATTGTTGATTTTAGATGAAATTACTTCAGCGTTTGATATTAAAATTTCTAAAGAAATTTTAACTTTTTTATATGACTATCAGCAAAAAAATAATATTTCTTATATATTTATAACCCATCAAAGTGATCTTTTTTATAAATTTAATCATAAAAAATTAAAACTTTAAAAAATATTTTTTAATATAAGTTTCAATATAGAAAGTTTAGAGTAAAATAAAGAAAAGTGTAAAATTAATTTTTGTTGTGGAGTGATTAAAGTGCTTTAAAAAAGGAGAATAAATGTCTCATATAGATGCTTCGCATCCTTATTTTGGTATTTTTTTAATGCTGGTACTTGCTAGTGTTATTTTTTTTGGACTGGTTTTTTTAGCTTCAAAAATCGGTAATAATTTTGCCGCAAAAAATCGCAAAAAATTAGGACTTGGAATTTATGAATGTGGTCCTATTCCTGTTAAACAAGCTAACAAGATTAACTCTCAATTTTTCATCATCGCCTTAATCTTCATACTTTTGGATATAGAAGTTGTGTTTTTATTTCCTTGGGCTTTGATTTTTAAAGATTTAGGTTGGTTTGGATTTTTAGAAGTTTTTGTTTTTATCGTACTTTTAGGAGTTGGATTTTTATATGCTTATAAAAAAGGAGCGTTTGCATGGCAGAGCATCAAGTAAATTATGCAAGTGGTTTGCCCGTAGTTTTAACCAGTGTGGATAAGCTAGTTCAATGGGGCAGGAGTAATTCTTTATGGGCTTTATCTTATGGACTTGCCTGTTGTGCGATTGAGATGATGGCGGCTGGGGGTTCAAGATATGATTTTGATAGATTTGGAACGATTTTTAGAGCTTCACCACGCCACAGTGAAGTGATGATTATCGCAGGAACTTTGTGTAAAAAGCACGCTGAATTTACAAGAAGACTTTATGATCAAATGCCTGATCCTAAATGGGTGATTTCTATGGGAAGTTGTGCCAATACAGGCGGTATGTTTAATACTTATTCTACTGTTCAAGGAGTGGATAGAATTATACCTGTAGATATTTATGTGCCAGGCTGTGCTCCACGCCCCGAAAGTTTTCAGTTTGCTTTGATGATTTTGCAAAAAAAGATTCGCAAAGAAAAAGCAAGTCGCAAGATCGCACCTAAAAGGTTGATATGATGAGAAAGTATAGCGATAAAAAAAATGCTCAAACTCAAAATTACTACAAAGATAGATTTTATCACGCACCACACACTGTAAAATCTGATGTTAATGAAAGTGTTTTTAAAGAGGATTTTGAAGTTTTAAAAACTCAAGTAGAAATTTTAAATTCCTTTGTAGAGCTTGATTTTTGGGTAATAGAAATTAAAAAAGAAGACAATGTTAAAACCTTGCAAATGCTTAAAACTTTAGGTTATTTAAGTTTTACAGAAGCAAGTGCTATTGATTTTATAGCAGATAAAAATGGTTTTGAAGTGTTTTATCAGCTTTTAAATTTAGAAAAAAAATTAAGAGTGAGAATAAAAACTTTTGTAGGCGTAAAAGAGCGTTTGCAAAGCGTGGCTCATGTTTTTAAAGGGGCAAATTGGAGTGAGAGAGAAATTTATGATATGTTTGGAATTTTCATCATAAATCATCCTAATTTAAAACGCATTTTAATGCCTGATGATTGGTTTGGACATCCGCTTTTGAAAACTTATCCTTTAAAGGGCGATGAGTTTGCAAGATGGTATGAGATTGATAAAATTTTTGGCAAAGAATATCGTGAAGTAGTGGGCGAAGAACAAAGAGATTCTGGTTTTGCTGATGATAAAGATACGCTAAATTTTGCAAGACTTTACCATGAAGTGCCAAAAGGTGGTCAAAAGAAGGAAATTTCCTTTAAACAAGAATATCAAGAAGATGAAGGTGTGGCTTTTGTAAAAAAAGTAAAACGTGATGAAGCAAAAATTTTAGAGAAAAGGCGTTAAAATGCAAATTCCTAGCAAGTTAAAACCTTATTATGAAAATATAGCTTTTGAGCAAGAAGACTCAAAAATGATTATCAACTTAGGCCCTCAACATCCTTCAGCGCATGGAAATTTGCGTCTTATTTTAGAACTCGATGGAGAGCAAGTTGTAAAAGCGCGTCCTTGTATAGGTTATATGCATCGTGGTATGGAAAAAATGGCTGAAAATATGATTTATCAAGAATTTATTCCTACTACTGATAGAATGGACTATATCGCTGCTTCAGCGAATAATTATGCTTATTGTGCAGCGGTTGAAAAGCTTTGTGGTTTAGAGATTCCACGCCGTGCCGCAGTGATACGCATGATACTTTTAGAATTAAACCGTATCACATCGCATTTGCTTTGGCTTGCTACTCATGCGCTTGATATTGGTGCGATGAGTGTATTTTTATACTGTTTTAGAGAACGAGAGTATGTTTTGGATTTGATAGAAAAGTATTGCGGTGCAAGGCTTACGCATTCTTCTATGAGAATAGGCGGGGTTATGCTTGATTTACCTGAGAATTATTTAGAAGAAATGCTTGCATTTTGCGATAAATTTCCAAATGATTTAAAAGATTATGAAGATCTTTTAGATGATAATAGAATTTGGCGTTTAAGAACTGAAAATGTAGGTGTGGTTACTAAAGAACAAGCCTTAAATTGGGGTTGTACGGGTGTGATGTTAAGAGGAAGTGGCATAAAATACGATATACGCAAAGAAGAGCCTTATTTGCTTTATAATGAAGTTGAATTTGGTGTGCCTTATGCTACGCAAGGGGATTCTTATGCAAGATATAAAGTTTATATGCAAGAATTTCGTGAAAGTTTGAAAATCCTTAGACAATGTGCCATGCTTTATAAAGATACTTCGCCTGAAATTTTAGCTACGCATCCTGAGTATGTAAGTGCTTCAAAGGAACAAATTTTAACGCAGAATTATTCTTTAATGCAGCATTTTGTTTTAATCACTCAAGGTTTAAAACCCCCTAAAGGCGAAGTTTATGTGCCTACTGAAAGTCCAAAAGGTGAGCTTGGCTTTTTTATCCATAGTGATGGTACAGGAAGACCTTATCGTTTAAAGGCTAGAACGCCTAGTTATTGGCATTGTGCGTTTTTTGAAGAAATGCTTGTAGGTACTTATTTAGCTGATGTTGTAGCCATTATGGGTAATGTAAATATAGTTTTAGGTGAGATAGATCGATGAGAAGGGTAGATTTAAGAAAAAGCAAAGAGCTTTTTGAAGATTTAGCACAAATCATAAAAGAAGCAAAACAAGGTGAGGTTTTAGTGGTGCTTTTTGAAATCGGCGATTTTTCTCCTGTTGAAAAAAGTTTTTCTTTTGTAAAAGAACAAGGCTGTGAGCTTTTAAATTCTTTGAAATTTAATCAAGTCGATTGGACTATTGTTATAAAAAAGGAGAGGGTATGATTTATGATAATGCTCTTTGTTTTTTAGATATGCCAAGCCTTAAAAACAAAAATTTATGTGAAAAAATAGGTGTAAATAGCATTAATATTTCTTGTTTGGAAGATAAAAACTTAAAAGCTAAATTTTACAAATGCGAAATTGCAAGTTTGAGTTTTGTTTTGGCCTTGCTTTGTAAATTAAGCGATGAAGGACAATTTTGCGATTTAGATGAGGGATATTTAAGTGCTGAATCTTGTTTTGGAGAGGAAGAAGCAGGCGAAGTGCTTGCTTTTTTAAAAGAGGTTAAGTATTTAATTATAGATAAAAATATCCATTCTTATAAAGATAGTGAAAATATCAAATATTTTTTGAATTTCTTAAGTGTAAAATATGGATTAAAGATTTTAGATAGCGATGAAGAAGAATGCGATTTTAAAAAGGCAAAATTAAACACCCTAAAAGAACTCGATAATTATGACGGGTTAGTGCTTTTTAGAGCAAATTTGCAAGATAAAAATTTACATTGTTCAAGGCAATTTTTACAAATTGCAAAATGCAAAGATCAAAGTGAAGTTGAAATTTTAGCTAAAGATTTTAGTTTTAAAACTAAGCTTTGTTTAGATGAAAATTTACAAGGCACCATAGCTTTTTTAAATTATGAAAATAATGGTTTTGATTTTACTCCAATTCGCATAAAGGAAGCAAAATGACAGTTAAGATTAATGGTATAGATTGCGCCTTTGAAGAAGGCGAATATATCTTAAATATAGCAAGAAGAAATGATATTTTTATCCCAGCGATTTGCTATCTTTCGGGCTGTAGTCCTACTTTGGCTTGTCGTATGTGTATGGTTGAAGCTGATGGTAAAAAGGTATATTCTTGCAATACTAAAGCAAAAGAGGGTATGGTTGTAGAAAGTGATTTACAAAATCTTTGGGATGAAAGAAATGAGATCATGCAAGCTTATTGTATCAATCATCCTTTAGAATGTGGAGTTTGCGATAAATCAGGCGAGTGTGAATTGCAAAATTTTACTCATAAAAGTCGTGTAAATGTTCAAAAACATTGGATTAAAGACACGCATAAACCACATAAACATTGGGGAATGATTAATTACGATCCCGCACTTTGCATAGTGTGTGAGCGTTGTATTACAGTTTGTAAGGATAAAATCGGCGAAAGTGCTTTAAAGACTGTTCCTCGTGGCGGAGATAGTGTGGATAATAGCTTTAAAGAGAGCATGGGAAAAGATGCTTATGCGATTTGGACTAAATTTCAAAAAAGTTTGATAGGCCCTGCAAATGGTGATACGCTTGATTGTTCATTTTGTGGAGAATGTACAAGCGTGTGTCCAACAGGAGCTTTGATAGGTTCGAAATTTCAATACACTTCAAATATTTGGGAACTTAAAAGAATCCCTGCTTCAAATCCGCATTCAAGCGATTGTGAGTTGATGTATTATGATATTAAGCAAAGCGGCATTAGCAATCAAAAAGAAAAAATTTATCGTGTGAGTAATGATTTTGCCTTTGCGAGTTTAAATAAGGCTGCAAGGTTTGCTTTTGATACGCAAAATGAGGCGGATAAAGATGAAAAAGCCTTTAAAGAACTTGTGGAGCTTTTTGAGAAAAATGAAATTAAAAACATTAAATTTAATAGTTTTATTACCAATGAAGAAGCTTTGATTTTACAAAATTTAAAAAAGAAATTTAATCTTTCTTTGATCAATGAAGAAGCTTTGAAATTTAAAGAATTTTTACAAGAATTTATCGCTAATTCTGGTGAGTTTTATAGCGCTAATACTCAAGATATAACAAAAAGTGATTTTTTGGTTGTAGCTGGAATGCTTTTAAGATATGATGCTCCAACGCTTAGCTATAAAATCAATAATGCTTTAGTGATGAATAAAGGCTCAGGGCTTTATTTTCATCCTATGGAAGATATGGGTATAGCAAAATATTCTAAAAATTTTATCCCGCACATTCATAAAAATGGCGATGAAGAGCAAATTTTATATTTTTTACTTCAAAAATTTAGCCAAGATGAAGGTATTAAAACTCATTTAGCAGAGTTTTTTGTTAGTGAAAATAAAGAAATAGAAGAAAGTATCAACGAAGAAGTTGTAGAACAAGTCATAGAAAAAGATGAAGAAGGCAATGAAATTCAAAAAGAAGTAAAAAAAGTCGTACCTAAAAAAGTAAAAAAAATCATAGAAGTACAACGCTCTGTTTTTGCTAAAAATTTAGGCATAGATGAAGATAAATTAGAAGATTTATTGCTTAAAAAAGCAAATTTTACTCTTGTTGTAGGGAGTGATTTTTATTTTCATAAAAATGCGAAAAAACTTGCTAAATTACTTGCTTTGATCCAAAATACTACTCCTTTTAAAGTCTTTTTAAATCCTACGCATACTAATACCTTAGGTGTGGCTATGATTTGTGATTTGGATAACAATACACAAGAAGGCAAGACTTTAGGCTACAATGAAAAAGGTGATTTTAGTTTTTCTTATGAAGAGCATGCAAATTTAGCTAGTGCGAGTTTAAATCAGCAAGAAGGAACTTTTTTAAATTATGATAAAAGAGTGGTACCAACTAATGCTGCTTTAGAATTTAAGGGATATTTTTTAAATGATTTGGCTAATGCTTTAGGTTTTGATGAGGAATATACTATAAATTATACTAAGAGACTCCCTATAAATAAAGGTTTTTCTCCGATTGATTTTGATCATTTAGACAATTTTTATACCAATGCAGGCGATTGTAAAAGGGGATATGAGCTTAATTTAGAATGTTTCAAACAAGTTGCTAAAAAAGAATTCATCTCTCCAAATTTTGAAAATTTAAGCCTAAAAGAAGATGAAATTTTGCTTTATAGTGCTAATCCTAGCTATCAATTTGGTAGATTTTCAAATCGTGCTAGTGCGATTAATGAGGTGATTTTTTTAGGTGTAAGTGAAAATTTAGCTAAAGAGAAAAATTTAAAAGATAAAGATCTTGTAAAACTTAAAATAAAAGATAAAGAATTAAGCCTTAGTGTGCGTGTGGATAAGGATATAAAAAATGGAGCTTTCTTGCCGTATTTTGATGAAAAACTTGATACGCTAAGCTTTTTTGATGAAAGATTTGTTGTGGCGAATTTAGAAAAATTAGGAGCAAACCATGAGTGATTTTGCTTTTTTTGCTTTAGAGACTTTGATTAAATGTATTATTATCATTGCAATATTTGCGAGTTTAGCAGGTCTTGCAACTTATGCTGAAAGAAAGGTTTTAGCTTATTTTCAAAGACGCATAGGGCCTGATATGGTAGGGCCTTTTGGGCTTATTCAACTTGTAGCTGATATGATAAAACTTTTTACTAAAGAAGATATAATCCCTTCAAATTCGCAAAAATTTATTTTTGCTATAGCACCTTTGATTTCTGCTATTTGTGCTTTTGTTTCTTTAGCAGCTATTCCTATGCTACCTGAATTTACTTTATTTGGAAGGGTGATTCAGCCTATAGTGGCAGATATCAATGTAGCTTTGCTTTTTGTCATCGGCACTTCAGGACTTTGCTTTTATGCGGTGTTTTTGGGTGGACTTGCAAGTAATAATAAATGGTCGATTTTAGGGGCTGCAAGAGGGCTTGTATCGATTATTTCCTATGAAAGCGTAGGAGCTTTAGCTTTGATTGCTATTATAATGCTTGTAGGTTCTTTTTCTTTGGTGGATATTAACAATTATCAAAGCGATGGATTTTTTTCTTGGCTTATTTTTAAACAACCTTTGGCTTTTGTGCTTTTTATAATTGCTTTATTTATAGAGACTAATAGAACTCCGCTTTGTTTGACGGAAAATGATGCTGAAATTGTAGCGGGTTATGGAACGGAGTATTCGGGTTTAAGATGGGGTATATTTTTCATAGGTGAATATACTTCTATGATAGCTGGAGCTATTTTGGTCACTCTTTTGTTTTTAGGGGGTTTTAATAGCTTTTGGATTATTCCTGGTTGGATTATGATGATAGTAAAATCAAGTTTTATTTTCTTTTGGTATTTTTGGGCAAGAGCTGCTTTTCCGCAATTGCGTCCAGATCAAGTGATGAAAATGTGCTATTTGATCTTAATCCCTTTAGCTGTTTTAAACCTTTTAATCACTGCTTTGACAGTTCTTTTATAGGAGTTTGATATGAAAAATTATTATTTAGTAGATGAGAAAAGAAAAACTCCTGTTAGCACTTGGGAGAAAATTTCACAAGCTTTGCGTAGAAGCGTTAAACTAGAGCTTTTTGTAGGGCTTTTTGTGATGATGAGAGAATTACTTAAGAGAAATAATAGCGCTACGATTAAATATCCTTTTGAAAAGGTAAAGCTTGACAATCGTTACCGTGCTGTTCATCGTTTGATGCGTTTTATAGAAAGCGAAAATGAAAGATGTATAGGTTGTGGGCTTTGCGAAAAAATTTGCATTAGTAATTGTATCAGAATGGAAACTTCTTTAGATGAAAATGGGCGTAAAAAAGTAGAAAATTATAGTATTAATTTAGGGCGTTGTATTTATTGTGGTTTTTGCGCTGAGGTTTGCCCTGAACTTGCTATAGTGCATGGCACAGAGTATGAAAATGCAGCCGAGCAAAGGTCTTATTTTGGCTATAAGCAAGATTTTTTAACTCCTATTGATAAGCTTAAAAATCAAGTTGAATTTGAAGGAGCAGGAAGTCTTAGAAAGGATGCAAATTTGTGGGTTAAAAAAACGCCAAATTATTATGATGTGATGATTGAAAGAGCCTTAGAAAATCAAAATACACAAGAGCAAGGAGAAAATAAATGATAGAAAATTTGGCTTTTGTATTTTTTAGTGTAGTGGTTTTAGGCTTTTTTGGCATTGCGGTTTTAAGTAAAAATATGCTTTATTCTCTTTCTGCTTTAGCGGGTGGAATGGTATTTTTATCGGGATTTTATTTTTTACTTGATGCAGAGTTTTTAGGCGTGATACAAATTATTGTTTATAGTGGAGCTGTACTTGGACTTTATAGTTTTGCGATGATGTTTTTTGATGCTTCTAAAGAATTTAAAGAACAACTTAAAGCTAAAAAAAGTTTTTTTACTTTGGTGGTTTTAAGTACGATTTTACTTTTGGCCATGCTTATAGGTTTTAAATACCAAAATATCAGCACGGATTTGCCTTTAAATGATCCTGCTTTGTTTGATTTTAATAAACAACTGGCTTTAGCGATTTTTTCAAAATATCTTTTAGCTTTTGAGTTTATAGCTATTTTGCTTTTGATTGCTTTAGTCTGTGCTATAGTGCTTACTCATAAAGAGCTAACAAAGGAAAAACAATGATAGAAAAGTATTTTTTCGTCGCTATTTTAATGTTTGTCATAGGACTTGTAGGGATTTTAAAAAGACAAAATCTCATCATGCTTTTTATCTCAAGTGAAATTTTATTAAATAGTGCTAATTTAGCCTTAGTAGCAGCTTCTAAAATGCACAATGATTTAAATGGACAGGTTTTTGCGCTTTTTATCATGGGTGTAGCAGCTTGTGAAGTAGCTGTTGGTGTAGCTTTGTGTGTGCTTTGGTATAGAAGAAAAGGCACTTTGGAATTAAAAAGCTTAAAAGAAGTGGAGGCTTAGTATGCAAAATTTAGCTTTGATTTCTCTTTTTAGTCCTTTTGTAGCTTTTTTGTTTGCAAGTTGTTTTGCTTTGAGTGAGAAAAAACAATTTGTAGGGATAATTTGTTCACTTTTAGTAGCTTTGAGTGCTTTTTGTTCTTTGTATTTGCTTTTTTGCAATGAAGCTTTTAATGTGAGTTTGTTTGAATGGTTTGCTGGAGTAAATTTTGGCTTTGATATAGATGCTATTTCGCTTACTATGATGAGTGTTGTAGGTATTGTAGCTACTTGTGTGCATTTTTATAGTATTTTTTATATGGCTCATGATGAAGGTTTTAATAAATTTTTTGCTTATTTGGGGCTTTTTGTCTTTTCTATGCTTTTTTTAGTTATGAGTGATAATTTCTTAGGACTTTTCGTAGGTTGGGAAGGCGTTGGGCTTTGCTCTTGGTTGCTCATAGGTTTTTGGTATAAAAATGATACTTATTCTTTTGCGGCTAATGAAGCTTTTATTATGAATCGTATTGCGGATTTGGGTATGCTTTTAGGAATTTTTTGGCTTTATTTGCAAGCAGGAACTTTAAAATATGATGAAGTTTTTTCCATGGCACAAAGCCTAGATCACAATGCTTTGATCTTAATCGCAACTTGTTTATTTATAGGGGCTATGGGAAAATCTGCACAATTTCCTTTTCACACTTGGCTTGCTGATGCTATGGCAGGGCCAACTCCTGTTTCTGCATTAATCCATGCAGCAACCATGGTAACAGCGGGGGTTTATTTGGTAATTCGTGCGAGTACGCTTTATGATTTAGTTCCTGAAGTTTCTTATATTATTGCCTTACTTGGAGCTTTTGTAGCGATTTTTGCAGCCTCTATGGCTTTGGTGGTTAGGGATTTAAAACGCATTATTGCTTACTCTACCTTATCGCAACTTGGATATATGTTTGTGGCTGCAGGACTTGGGGCTTATGGTATAGCTTTATTTCACTTAGCTACGCATGCTTTTTTTAAATCTTTACTTTTCTTAGGCGCTGGAAATGTAATGCATGCTATGAATGATAAATTAGACATTAAAAAAATGGGTGGACTTTTTAAACCTTTAAAAATTACAGCTATTTTAATGTGTATAGGATCTTTAGCTTTAGCAGGAATTTATCCTTTTGCAGGATTTTTCTCTAAAGATTTGATTTTGGGATATTCTTTCATTTCTTTTCACCATGGTATTTTTTTAGTGCTCTTAATCGCAGCTTTTTTAACAGCATTTTATAGCTTTAGACTTTTAATGTTGGTATTTTTTACCCCTGCAAGACATGATGAACATCCACATGAAGCAAGTAAAATCGCACTTTTGGCTATGAGTCCTTTGATGGTTTTAGCTATTATTGCAGGATTTTTCGAACATAGTTTTTTTGAATATTTAAGCACAAAATTAGTTTTTATTGATGCGCAAAATCAAATTGTAATGATTTGTGCGAGTGTAGCAGCTATTTTGGGTGCAATTTTGGCTATTTTTGCTTATAAAAATTCTTGGTTTAAGGAAAGTATTGAAGAAAATAAAATTCATAAACTTTTAAGTAATGATTATTTTATTCCTCAATTCTATCATCAATTTATCGTTTCAAAATATGAAAGCTTATGTGCGATTTTAAAGCATTGTGATCTTTATATTTTTGATAGAATAGTTGAAAAAATTGCTTTGTATTCTCAAAATATTTCACAAAAAATGATTATGCCAAACAGCTTAAACTTAATGCTTAGGTTTTTGGTGGCAGCTTTTGTGATTTTGTTGATTTTAGTATGGATGGTGTAAAATGCTAAATTATTTGATATTTTTTCCTTTAATTTCTGCTTTTGTGGTTTTGCTATTAAATCGCGGAGGCGTTAAGGTTTTTAGCGTTGTTGTAAGTTTTATGATTTTGGCTTTAAATTTGGATATTTTTGCGGATTTTTTACAAGGGGTAAGCTTTGATTATAATCTCTCTTTTAAAATTTTGAAATTTTTTAGCTTTCATGTAGGAGTAGACAGTATTGCACTTGTATTGATACTTTTAAGTTCTTTGATGATATTTTTAAGCTTTTTATTTTTGAAACTAGAACAAAAAGCGCTTATATCTTGTATATTCTTTTTAGAATTTGCTATTATGGGACTTTTTAGCGCAAAAGATGGTTTGTTGTTTTATGTTTTTTGGGAATTTTCTCTTTTGCCTTTGCTTTATATTATGGGAGTTTATGGTAAAGATTTTAGAGCAGGGGTGAAATTTTTTATCTATGCTTTTGCGGGTTCAATTTTAATGCTTGTAGCATTGATTTATCAAGCTTATTTAAATTATCAGCTTTTAAATATCTTCACTTTTGACTTGGAAATTTGGAAAAATAATGCCTCAGCAGTAAATTTTACAGAGCAACTTTTACTTTTTGGAGCATTTTTTATCGCTTTTGCTATCAAAGCTCCTTTATTTCCACTTCATACTTGGGCACCTAAGGTTTATGCAAATTCGCCTATACTTGTTTCTGTAATGCTTGTAGTTTTTAAAATGGCTCCTTTTGGATTTTTACTTTTTTGTTTACCACTTTTTCCAGATGCGAGTGTGTATTTTATGCCTTTAATTGTAGCTTTATGTATAGTAAGTATCGTTTATAACGCTTTAATTGCTTATAGAGCAGAAAATATTAAAGAATTGATTGCTTATAGTTCTATTTCACATCTTGGTGTGATGATTTTGGGAATTTTTTCTTTAAATGCTTTGGGTATTAGTGGTGCGGTTTTTTATATGTTTGCACATGGTATTGTAACGGGAGCTTTATTTTTAATGGTTGAACTTTTATACCAAAGATATCATACTTATGATATTTCTTTTTACCATTCTTTAGCCAAAAAAGCACCTTTATTTTCAATTTTCTTTATGCTCATTTTACTTGCGAGTGTTTCTTTGCCTTTAACTGTTTCTTTTGTGGGAGAGTTTTTAATTCTTTTAGGTATAGCAAAGATTAATTTATTTTACGCTTTGTTGGCAGGTTTGGTGATTATTTTAGGAGCGATTTATATGTTCGCAGTATTTAGAAAAATATTTTTCATGCAAAAACAAAGCTTTATAGAGGGTTTTTCTTTACTTTTTAGAGAAATAGTAGCGCTTGTGTGCATTGTAGTAATGATTTTTGGACTAGGGCTTATGCCAAATATACTTTTAAAGCCGATACAAAAAGATGTGGATAATCTTATAAAAACAATGAATATTAGAGCTGTTGAGCAAAATACTTTAGATTTTTTATCTAAAATAGGAGAGGCAAATGTTAAATAATTTTTTAAATTTAGAACTTTTAAATATAAGCTTATCTTATCCATTTTTATTTTTAATTACAACTGCAATAGTTCTTTTGCTTTGCTCTGGTTTTTGGAAATTTCATCGATCGTTTTATATCGGCATAAGTTCTTTGTCTTTGATTGTAAGTGCTTTTTTGATTTTAAATAATGCAAATGCTCAAGGTTTAGAAGCAAAAGCTTTTTTGGCTACTTTAAATAATGATATTGTTTCATTTTATGCTTCTTTGGTGATTTTGTGTTTTTCATTTTTATATCTTTTAATGCAAAAAGAAGAAAATCAGGGTGAATTTTATGCTTTATTTTTATTTATGATTGCATCTTTGCTTTTGATGGTTTCAAGCTCAAATTTAGTACTTATTTTTATAGGACTTGAAAGTTCTTCTTTAGCACTTTATACTTTAATAGCAATGCGTGGAAGTGATAATGCTATTTCAAGTGCGATAAAATACTTTAGTGTAGCGGCTGTAGGAGCTGGGTTTTTTGTTATGGCTGTAGCTTTTATTTATTTAAAAACAGGAACTTTAGATTTATCTGCTAATTTAGCGTTAAAAAATGAGTTTCAAAAAGATCCCATGCTTTTGGGTGCTGGAGTGATGATTTTTGTTCTTTGTGCAATCAAGCTTTCTTTGGCACCTTTTCATTTTTGGCTTAAAGATGTGTATTATGCAGCACATACAAATTTGGTTGCTTTTATTTCAGTTGTGCCAAAAGTTGCCATGTTGGTTGTGGTTATTCGTTTGTTTGATTTTTTAAATAATACAGGTTTTGAATATATCATAATAGTTCTAGCGATTTTTTCTATGCTTATAGGTGCTTTTGCGGCTCTAAGTCAAAACAATATCAAAAAAATGTTTGCTTATAGTTCTGTAGTGCATTCTTCTTTGGTTTTGGTAGCTTGCATTCCTTTATTAAAAGAACAAAATTTTGATGGAATTTTGCTTGCTATTTTTGGATATTGGACTTTATTTGCTTTTGCAAATTATGCTGTATTTATGATTTTAAGCAATTATGAGAATAATTCTTATGAGAGTTTAAATGGGCTTTTGGTTAAAAAACCTTTAATTGCTTTTTGTTTAAGCATTAGTGTGCTTTCTTTAGCAGGTATCCCGCCTTTTGGAGTGTTTTGGGGTAAATTTATGATTTTAAATACAGCAATTTTAAATGGATATTGGTATTTGGCGCTTTTTGTGGCTTTATCTTCTGTTATTATGCTTTATGCGTATTTAAAGATTTTAATTCATGTTTTATTTATGAAAAATGATAGGGTTCATAATATTAAGTTTAGTTTTATACAAAATTTTATTTTAGCTTTTTGTGTTTGTGTAAGCACTTTTGCTATATTGTTAATGTTATAAGAGTTTTGCTATAATTATTTTATGAGAATATTATTTTTAATTTTATTAAGTTTTTTAAATGCTTTTGCTTTTGAGCTTGTTTTAAACACGGGTCGCGAAAATAATCAAGCTTTTGCAGTTTTACATGCGAGTAATGATTTAGAATTTACATGTCAAAAATTTATTACCGAAGCAAAAGTTCATTTTGAATGTGATATTGCAGGTATGGTTGATAATAAATTAAAAGATCAGAGTTTTTCTGCTTTTGATTTAAAATTTATACAAGAAGCTCAAAAAATTAAAATGATCATTTTGCCAAAAATACAAGCAAGAATGTTTGACACTTCTCAAAATATTTATATAGATAAAGAACTCAGTTCATCAAGTTCGCATAAAAGTAAGGCTTTTACTTTTATTTTTACACCAGAACTAGCACCTATTAAAGACTATGATGGACTTGATTTTAATATCAATTTTCCACATGAGAGTTTGCCTTATGTTGGAGCTTTGGATTTAAATTCTGATCCTGTTGTTATTCCTCAAAGTGCAGATATCAATACTTATTTACGCATCAAAAAAGAATACGATAAGGCTAATTACAATCAAGTGGTGATTGATGCACAAAATGCTATCAATAGATATCGTGGCAGTATTTTTACTAGTGAATTTATACTTTATAAATTAAGAGCTCAAAATAAACTTTACACTCAAGATCCAAGTATACGCGATCAGCAAATTTTAGAAAAGATGATTGATGATGCTAAAAATTGGATGCGTACTTTTACAAGTGATAAAAATTTTTCAGAAGTTTTACATATAATGTTAAAAACTTATATCGCTTTAGCTCAGCGTGCTGATGTAGAGTATACAATGTCGATTTTGGATAATGAACAACCTAATAATTATTTTACTCAGTTATCAAAACTTGATTATGCAGATTATATTTATAATTTAAATGAAAAAGAAAAAGCTGTAAATATCTATGAAAATACTTATTTTAATACAAAAAATTTAGATTTAGCTGCAAGAGCAGCTATGAGTTTGGCAAAGAATTTGCTTTTAAATGAGCAAGTAAATAAAGCTATAGAATATATTAATACCATTTTAAAAGCCAATCCTGAATATTTTGGAAAAGATATTCCAAGATCTTTAGAACTTGCTAAATTATTTAATCAAAAAGGACAATTTGATATAAGTGCAAGTATTTATGAAGATGCCTTTGCTAAAATGTCCAAACTTGATCCAAGTTATGAAGAAACTTTAAAAGATTTAGCCTTGGTTTTATCACATGCTAACAGATCTAGTGATGCTAAAAAATACCTTGATTTGTATATGGATGATTATTTAGATGGTAAGTATTTAGATGAAATTAAAAAAGCAAGTGATGAGGTATTCTTTGCTTTAGGTGATAATAATGCAAGCTTTTTGCATCAGCGTTATACAGATTTAATGAAGCAATATGCAAATAAAGATGAGAATATTGCAAATAAAGCTTTAGATGAAGATGTTGCACTTTATTATAAAGAGGGAAATTTTAGTGCTATTTTAGCTTATAAAGATCTTATAGAAAGTAAAAAAATTCCAAATGCTACTCAATTTTTAGAGAAAGCAGCCATTAATGATTTAAAAAATGCCATAAAAGCTGATAATTGTATCAATGCTGCAAATATTTTTATGCGTTTTAGTGCTTATGATATAGGTCAGAAAATTGAGAATAAAAAACAAATGTTAGCTTGTCTTATCAGAACTTCTAATGTTGAACAAGCACTTGATTATATAGATAAAAATTATAATGAAGATTCTATATTTTATGGTCTTCAAAAAGCATCTATTCTTTTTGATAATAAACAATATCCTCAGGTGATCAAAATTTCTAAAGATATAGCTAATTCTAGAATTTTAAAAAGCGATGATGAGAATTTTAAGGCTTATTATTTGCAATTTTTGTCTTTGTTGCGTTTAAATGACTATAATCAAGCCATTAAAATTTTGCAAATTTTAGAAAGTTTTCCAATGAATTTTAGTATGGTAGAAGCCTACGATGCTTTACTTTCTTATGCTAATGATCATAATATGCAAACAACGATTTTAACTTACGCACCTAAGGCCATTGACTATCAAAATTTTAAAGGTATAAATCTTTTTAGTCCTAATTTGGAATTTATGTATCTTGATACTTTGGCTAAAATCAATAAAAATGAAGAAAGTTTAGCTGTTTTAACAGATTTGCTTAAATTAAAACTTTCAGATAAGGATAAGGCAAGAGCTTTATATATCCAAGCTTTAACTTATGAAAGAATGCAAAATATACAAGCTGAAAAAGAAAGTTTAAAACAATGTCTTGAAATCAAAAGTGTTTCAAATTGGCAGAATTTATGTAAGAGTAAAAATCAAATTTTAAATCAATAAGTAAATTTAGAGATAACTAGCTTTTTAGCTAGTTATCTAAGATTAAAACCTTTTCTTCTTAACATCTTCTAAGATATTATTAGCTATATCACTTACTGTACTAGAAATAATAGCTGATTCATTAGCAATTTCAACATTATCTTTAGTAGTTTGATCAATTTGAGCTACGCTATCATTGATTTGAGTGATACCTGCAGTTTGTTCTTTAATACTTTCTGCCATATCATTGATAGATTGAACAAGTAAATTAGTATTAGCTTCAATTTCTGATAAAGACTTTTGAGTTCTTTCAGCTAACTTTCTAACTTCATCAGCTACCACTGCAAAGCCTCTACCATGTTCTCCAGCACGAGCTGCTTCAATAGCTGCATTTAAAGCTAAAAGATTGATTTGATCTGCAATATCACCTATAATACCTGTAACATTTTTAATCTCTTCAGATTGAGTGATAACATCACTAGTTTTAACTGAAACATTTTGCATAGAAGAAGTGATCTCTTCTAAAGCTGCTGCAGTTTCTTCTAAAGATTGAGCTTGAGAATTTGAAGAAGTGGTTAAGCTTTGAACAGCAGTTTGTAATTTTCCACTTTCATTAGCTAAAGCATTAGCAAAGTCTGAACTTTGTTTTAGCATTTTAACTATTTCATCACCTAAAGCATTAGTAGTTAATTCTACACTACCGCTAGCATTTTCTAATTTATTTCTAAAGTCTAAGCTTTTGTATTCTTCAAAAATTTTATGAATAGCATTCATATCAGAACCTACTCTAGCTTGTAAAACATCAAGAAGTTTATTTAGAACATTTTTAAGTTCAATCAGTTGTGGGTTTCTTGGATTAGCAGTAATTCTTGCTGTTAAATTACCACCTTCTACAACTGATACGGTTTGAACTGATTCTTTAACGGCTTGATTGTCTTGTTCTAAGCCTCTTTTAGTAGCAAGAATGTTTTCATTGATAGCATTTGAGATTTGTCCAAATTCATCATTGCTTTTTACTTCTATAGTGGAAACATTTTTTGTTTTATAGTTGATAAAATCAAAGAATGAAGTTAAACCTGTTTGGATAGCTGCAAGTGGGGAGAG